>NZ_KB898892.1:0-222409 GCF_000377925.1 Thioalkalivibrio sp. AKL12 | reverse complement strand
CCAGCGCCGCCCAGGGCGTGATCGCATCGATCTCCCCCAGAAAGCGGTCGCGCCGCGTCTGCTTGCGCTTGGCGGAGTACTCGAGATCGGAAAAGCTGCGCTGGGACATCGGCCATCACCTCGGGCAGGAAACCTGGCGCCATTATCCCAAACCCGCCAGGCGGGCGGGACCCACGGCGGATTAAATCAGTGTTTCCCTAGGGAGACCGAGGACGCTACTTCACATTCTGAGCAAGCCAGCGATCCAGGGCATTGCCGAAGGCCTGGCGGTCGCGCGGGCCCAGCGCCGCCGGGCCGCCGGTCTCGACCCCACTGGAGCGCAGCGTGTCCATGAAGTCGCGCATGCTGAGGCGCTCGCGGATGTTGTCGGGAGTATAGAGTTCGCCCCGGGGATTCAACGCCTGCCCGCCGTTCTCGATCACATCCGCGGCGAGCGGGATGTCCGCGGTGATGACCAGGTCCCCGGTACCAAGACGCCGGACAATCTCGTTGTCGGCCACGTCGAACCCGGCCCCGACCTGGATCGAGTCGATCAGCTTCGACGGCGGCGTGCGCATCGGCTGATTGGCCACCAGCGTGACCGGAACCCCCGTGCGCTTCGCCGCACGAAACAGAATCTCCTTGATGACCGCGGGGCAGGCATCCGCGTCGACCCAGATCTTCATGGTTCTCCTTCCCGAAAGCTCGCTAATGATCGGGGCGCAGGGTAGTCGTTTGCGGCGCCCGGCACATTTCCTCACCGTTCGGATTGGCGCCGGGGTGGTACACGTGCTATCTGCTTGGGAGACGTCAACCAACATGCTTGACCTTTCCGGGCCAAGCCTCGCAAGGAGCATTACATGGGCATTGAAGTCACCGGCATTCTGGGCCTGATCTGGCTGCTGATCGTGATCTGGGCAATCGTGCGCACCGCACAAAGCCCCGCGACCCCCATAGTGAAAGTACTGTGGATCCTGATCCTGCTGTTTCTTCCCCTGGTCGGTCTGATCGCCTGGTTGCTGCTCGGGCCCAAGTAGGCCCAACCCAGGCACCGGGCGCTCACATCCGGCGCAGGAACTCCGCAAGGGTCGGCGCGTCATCGCCCCCCTGACGCAGTCGCTCGAGTAGCGCCTCCTGGGGACCAAAACGGGCCGCGTCGTAGGCAGTTGCCGGCACACGAGACGCGGAGCCCGCCCGAGCGGGCCTGGCGGTCGACTCGTCCCGACCCTTCCAGCCGAAATCGGGCGGAGGACGGTCAGCCCCGGGGCGTCGACCCTCCCCGGCTTGCATGGTCGCCGGCGCCGCTACGTCTTGGGGTGCGTCCATCGCGGGCGCAAGCCGCGCACGCAAACGGCCCAGCAACCCGGCATGGGCCTCCGGATCCGCCTGCAGCGCGTCCACCAGTGCCATCAGATCGATCGCAGCGCGGCCTGTTCGCGCCCGGTACTGCTCGTGCATGGCGTCCAATTCCACCGCCAGCGCCTCGGGCTCGGAGACCTCCAGGGCCGCGTCGAACGCCGCGCGCAAGCGCCCGAGCACACCCTCTTCGCTGCCCAAACCGTCCGAGGCTTCCGAGGCTTCCGAGGCTTCCGAGGCTTCCGAGGCTTCCGAGGCTTCCGAGGCTTCCGAGGCTTCCGAGGCATGGTCGACCGAGGGCGGCTCCGCAGCGAGCGCCGGGGCTTGTGGACGGGCGTCCCCCAACGGCGTATGCGCAGCCGGATCATCCTGCTGCAGACGACGCCGCCAGAAAAGGCTGAATGCTGGCGCGTCTTCATGCGGAAGGCTGTCTTCCAGGGCATTCGCCAGACGCTGGAACGGACGCGCCGAGGGGTCATTCTCGGCGAACAGGGCGACCGGGTGCTGCAGTGTGACGGCTGACCGGAGGCTTTCGTCGCGCTGGACGAAGCCAAGAAATTCGACCCGGGTATGCAGATATTTCTCGACGGCATTGGCAAACCGCTGGAACACGCTGCGGGCCTCGGCGACATCCGCCACCATGTTCACAATCACGCGGACATCCAGGGCCTGACGCCGCAACGCCAGCTTGAGCAGGGAGAACGCATCGGTCAGCGAGGTTGGTTCCGGCGTCAGCACCAGCAGGACCTGGTGCCCGGCCGCGAGGAAATCGAGCGTGGTATCACCGATGCCCGCGGCGGTATCCAGCAGCAGGTCGTCGAAATCCGCCTCGATGTTCGCCAGTTCCTCCACCAGCCGCTGCTGATGCGCGCCGGAGAGCTCCGCATATTCGCGAACACCGCTGGCGCCGGGGATGATCTTCAGGCCGTGCGGCCCTTCCAGCAGGATATCGCGGATTCCACATTCGCCCGCCAGGACCTCCGCCAGGCCCTGTTGCGGGCGCAACCCCAGCAGTATGTTCACGTTGGCGAGGCCGGTATCGCCATCCAGGATGCCGACCCGCCGCCCGCGCCGCGCCAGCGTGATCCCCAGGTTCACCGCAATGCTGGACTTGCCCACCCCGCCCTTGCCGCTGGCCACGACAAGGACCCGCGGGCGCGCGGCGACCCGGGAACGGGTATCCGTCAAGGCGCTGTGACGGGACATCGCGGCTTCCTGCATGGCACTCATCGGCATTGGGAAAGAATGATGGCGAACTCACGGTCGGTCTACCCCATTCGGTGGCGCGGGGCAATACCACTCAGTATAGTCAGGAACCAGTGGTGATCCGACAGACTGCATCAGCGGTTCGGTTCCGGACACGCACACAGGGCAAAAGGCGCGGCAGGCCGACTGCACGCGACCGGGGAGCAGCATGACGAGCGTCAATACGGCAACGGACGGTCTACCGAGCCTGCCCCAGGCGCTCATCCCGGTGCTGGACGCCACCCAGGCCCATGAGGCCGATTTCCAGTCCCTGGCCCGGGCGATCATGCAGGACGCGGGCATGTCCAGCCGCCTGCTGCAGGCCGCCAACTCGCCCTTCTACTACCGCGGCTCCACCTGCCGCACCATCGATCGCGCCCTGTTCAGCCTGGGCCTGGATACCGTGCGCAGCCTGGCCCTGACCGCGTCTATCCAGCAGTTGTTCGGCGAGTTCGGACCGCGCCATCGCGGCTACCTGCGCACCATCTGGCAACGGGCGCTGACCACCGCCAACCTGGCACAGGTCCTCGCAACCCTCACCCGCTATCCGCGGCCCGAGGAGGCCTACCTCGCCGGACTGCTGATCGACATCGGGCGCCTGGTCCGCCTGGTGGGTGACGAGGGGCATTACTGGCCCATCCTCCAGTCCGCCGAAGACGACCCCCACCTGATCGAGACCGAACGCACAACCTACAGTCAACACTACGGGGAACTGGGCGGCGAATGCCTCGAGGCCTGGGGGCTGGGCCCGTTCCTGGCCGATGCCGTGCGCTACCACCTGGAACCGGCCGAGCGCGTGCGCGACGCCCATCACCTGGTCAAACTGGTCAACCTGTCGCATGCAATGGGCTGTCTGCCAGGCGCAGGCACACAGGATTCCGCGACCGGGTGCAACGAGACCGCCCTGGCCGCGGCGGATACGCTTTTCGGCCTCAACGAGGGATTGACCCGCGAATTGCGCGGGCGCGTGGCCGAGGATGTGCGGCGAATTGCCGGATCACTGGAAATCGATCTGGGCGCGACCCGGACCACGGCGGATCAAAAGCCGGAGGAGACCGATCACGCGGCGGAACGCGCACTGGCCGCCCGGGTCCGTGATCTGACCGAACTGGAACGCATGAATGGCGAACTGGCCAGGGCGGCCGACCTGCAGGAGCGTTGCACCGCCGCGCGCCGCACCCTGTACCTGACGCTGGGCATAGACCACAGCCTGCTGTTTCTGATCGACCCGGATCACCAGTCCATCGCCGCCTGGGTGGAGGACGACGAGACCCCCGATTTCACCCTGCCGCTGCTACCCGGGCGCAGCCTGGTGACCGATACGCTGCTGGATCGCGAGATTCAGCTCCACGAGGAAGAGAACGCCGCCGGCTTGCCCGTGATCGACCAGCAACTGTTCCGGCTCTGCGAAGCCGAAATCCTGTGGAGCTTTCCGCTGCTCGCCGACGGCCAGGAACCCGCGGGGGTGCTGATCCTGGGCCTTGCCCGCAGTCAGGCGCAGGCCCTGGAGGCTCGCTCGGACTTTATCGGCTCCCTCGCACGCGAGATCGCCCGGGCGCTGGTCGCCACACCCGAGCCGGCGGATGCCCCGGACGGCGCCACCGAGCAGCGCATCCGCGACACGGTGCACGAAGCCGGAAACCCGCTCAGCATCATCCAGAACTACCTGAGCGTGCTGAATCACAAGCTCGGCGAAGAACACGAAGCGCGCCACGAGCTGGGCCTGATCAAGGAGGAAATCGACCGGGTCGGGCGCATCCTGCTGCGCCTGCGCGATCCGCAGGCTGCCGGGAACGAGGACACCGGACCGGCCTCGCTGAATGCACTGGTCCGCCAGGTCGCCGATATCGTGGACGGCTCACTCTGTCGCACACGAGGCGTCCGCCTGCACCTGGATCTGACTCCCTCCGATCCGCCGCTGTCGGCCCCCGCGGATCACCTGCGGCAGATCCTCATCAATCTTCTGAAGAACGCGGCCGAGGCCCAGGCATCCGGCGGGGAGATCACCATCGCCACCCGTGCCCCAACCACCGTAAATGGCCGCAGGGTTGTGCCTCTGTCGGTAGAGGACAAGGGGCCCGGGCTCCCTGCCGAGGTCCAGGCCGCGGCATTCGCGCCTGTGACATCGACCAAGGGCACAGGCCATGCCGGGCTCGGACTCAGCATCGTCAAACGCCTGACCGAGGAGATCGGTGCGGGACTCTCATTCACCAGCGGGAGCGCAGGGACGCGCTTCGAAATCGCACTGCCCCACGCATCACGGGGGTTGGCGAGCGCATCAGGGACGACGCGACAATGATTCGCTACTGACCACGAGACCCCGATGCCCGAACGCGACGCGCCGATCGACCCGCAATCCGTCAAGATCCTCATTGCCGATGACGATCCCGGCCTGCTCGAGAGCCTGCGCGGACTCCTGACCATTCAGGGCTACCCCGTGCGGACGGCCGCGGGGGGTGGCGCGGCCATCGAGGCCCTGCGCGAAAAGCACTACGACCTGCTGCTGCTCGACCTGACCATGCCGGAACTCAACGGACTGGACGTGCTGCGCTTCATGCAAGCCGCCGGGCTCGAGACCCTCACCGTGGTCGTCAGTGGCAACAGCACGGTGGAGGATGTCGCCGGGGCGCTGCGCGAGGGCGCCCACGACTATCTGAAAAAGCCCTACGAGCCCGCCGAGTTACTGGCCACCGTCCGCAATGCCCTGCACCACAAGGCGCTGGAGGACGCCAATCGGACCATGCGGGCCCGCCTGGAGAAGTCCGAGCGCCTGCACCGGGTGATCGTCAATAACTCCCCGGATATTGTCTTTGTTCTCGGCGCCGACCATCGCTTCCGTTTCGTCAATTCACGAGTACACGAGCTACTGGGCCATGCCCGCCGTGACTTGATCGACCGCTCGGTGTTCGACCTCGTCGAACCCGAGGATCGCGACAAGGCGGAATACTTCTTCGAACAGGCCGCCAGCCCGCACCCCCACATCCGCTCGGTGGAACTGGCCCTGAAGCCCGGCACGCCTTCGCGCACCCGCCGCTTCTTCGAGGTCGCGGTGTGGCCGTCCAGCAACAGCGACGACGCGGACAACGGCGAAACGCTGATCTACGGCACGGCACGGGATATCACCGACCGCAAGGAATCCGAGGCCTTCATCAACTTCCAGGCCTATCACGACCTCCTGACCCGACTGCCCAACCGCGCCCTGTTCCGCGACCGGGTGGATGTGGCCATCTCGCATGCGCACCGCTCGGGCACCCAGCTGGCGGTGCTGTTCATCGACCTGAACCGCTTCAAGGTGATCAACGATTCCCTCGGTCACACCATGGGCGACCGCCTGCTGCAGGAGGTCGGCCAGCGGCTGCAAGCCTGCATCCGCAAGGGCGACACGCTGTCACGCTTCGGCGGCGACGAATTCACGCTGCTGATCCCGGGACTGGCCAGCAACGAGGCCGCCATCCAGGTAGCCGACAAGATCCTGGAAAGCCTGCAGGCCCCGTTCAAGATCGGCGACCAGGAGCTGTTCGTCGGGGCCAGCATCGGCATCGCGATCTACCCGGATGCCGGCGACAACCTCGAGGCCCTGATCAAGAATGCGGATATCGCAATGTACCGCGAGAAGAGCAGCGGCAAGACGGGTGTGCGCGTGTACAGCCCGGACATGGGCGGCCATCCGCCGCGGCGACTGCAACTGGAACAGGACATGCGCCGCGCACTCGAGCGCGACGAGTTTCACATCCTCTACCAGCCGCAGGTGGATACGGAAACCGGGCATATGGTGGGCGTCGAGGCCCTGATCCGCTGGGATCACCCCACGCTCGGGCTGCTGGGCCCGGCCGAGTTCATCCCGGTCGCCGAGGAGACCCGCCTGATTGTGGATCTCGACCGTCTGACCCTGCGCACCGCCATCCGCGAAATGCAGCGCCACAGCCGCGCCGGTTACCCGGAGCTGCGCCTGGCGGTGAACCTGTCGCCCGTGCTGGTCGAGCGTGACGACTTCGTCGAGGACTTCCTCGGCATCCTGGGCGAGACGGGATTCCCGCCCGACCTTCTGGAGGTCGAGATCACCGAGAACCTGCTGATGAGCGACACCCCGGACACGGTGCACAAGCTGAACCGTCTAGGGGCCGCCGGCGTGCAGATCGCGGTGGATGACTTCGGCACCGGCTATTCGTCGCTAAGCTACCTGCAGAAGCTGCCGATTCACACACTCAAGATCGACCGCAGCTTCACCCATACGATCTGCCGCGAGGACGAGGCCTGCATCGTCAACGCGATCATCTCCATGGCCCGCGGGTTGCACATGAACATCGTGGCCGAGGGGGTCGAGACCGAGGCCCACCGCGACTATCTGCGCGACCTGGAGTGCCCGATGATTCAGGGCTTCCTGTTCGGCCAGCCGGCGCCACTGCATACCCTGCTGGAGAACGAGGCCCTCTTCGCCGCACCCACTACCTGCCAGTAGCCTCTCCGGCAACCCGGGGGACGCTGCGACTCCATTGCGTGTCCCTACGAATCGGCCGCGACCACCTCAGGCGCCGCATCGGCCAGGAAGCGGTGTCCCTGGCGCAGGCAGTAGCGCAGCCACTTGTACAGGAACCGGTTATGCCTCCAGCGGCAGACCAGGCCCGGGTGACCGGTCAGCATCTCTGGCGCGCGACCGTCGCCCATCGTGCGGCAGTGCAGTTCCAGCACCTCCGCCTGCCGCGCATCATGGAACATGCGTACGCGCATGTCCGGCTGTTGCCGACGCTCGCCCTGGTGGTCGAACCGGTAGGTCAGGTGCAGCGTGGTCGTGTAGCGGGTGCGCTCCAGCACCTCCAGATACAGATCCAGCGCACCCTCGACCCGCGAGACCGACCGCAACGGCTGCCGCTCGAGCTCCGGGCACAAACGCCGCAGTGCGAGGTAGTTTTCCTCGTACATCTCCATCAGCGCCGCAAAGCTCTCGGGCCTGGGCTCCAGATGGGACGGGGTCTTACGCTCCAGCAACATGTCGCGCAGTCTAACAGCACCGATTCGCGGGACACCGATTGTCCGCATCCAGAGCAGGACACCCCCAGGGCTTTTTGGTAACGTCGACAGGGGAGGTGCCGAGCAATGTTGTACTCGCACGCGTTGGTGTCCATGTTCTCCGAGACCCGGCCCGGCACGCAGTCCGGTGGTGGTGCTACCGGCCCGTTCCTGTCCTCATCAAGGCGCAACACAGGATTTGGGAACACGGGGCACCCACCTCACAAGCCATCGAAAAACGGGACTCGGCCGCCCGTGCTGGATGAAAACGGGCCCGTTGCCCGCAAGGCGACTCCCTTGTGCCGAGCGACTGCACGCCAGTCACCACGCCCTGTCGGGCCACAGAATCGACTCGAGCGCGAGCGTCCGCATTGCTCAGCGTCTCCCCGGACAACAAGGATGAGCGACCCATGGACATAAGTGTCGTCACGACCCAGCCCTTTCCCGACCAGAAACCCGGCACCTCCGGTCTGCGCAAGCGCGTCCGGCAATTCCGCCAGCCGCACTATCTGGAGAATTACATCCAGAGCGTCTTCGATGCCTGCCCGGATCTGAAGAACGGCGAACTGCTGGTCGGCGGCGACGGGCGCTTCCACAATCGCGAGGCGATCCAGGTCATCCTGCGCATGGCCGCCGCCAACGGGGTGCAGAAGGTCGCCATCGGGTATGGCGGACTGCTGTCCACACCGGCCGCCTCGCACCTGATCCGGTCTCGGGGGGCCACCGGCGCCCTGATCCTGTCCGCCTCCCACAACCCGGGCGGGCCGGAAGGGGATTTCGGCATCAAGCTCAACACCGCCAACGGTGGCCCGGCCCCACACTCGGTGACCGACGCGATCTTCGAACAGAGCACCCGCATCAGCCATTACCGGATCGCCAACGGCGCTGAGCATGTCGACATCGATCATCTACACGCAGTACAGATGGGCGACATGGACATCGAGGTCGTCGACCCCGTGGGCACCTACGCCGACTACATGGCCACGCTGTTCGACTTTGACCGCATCGGCGAACTGCTGCGATCCGACCATTTCCGCATGCGCTTCGACTCCATGCACGCGGTTACCGGCCCGTACGCCGAGGAGATCCTGATCAACCGCCTCGGCGCCCCGGCCGACACCATCCTGCGCGCGGAACCGCTGGCCGACTTTGGCGGCCGTCACCCGGACCCGAATCTGTCCCATGCGCGTGAACTGAGCGAGGCCCTGTTCGGTCGGGATGCCCCGGATTTCGGGGCCGCGTCGGACGGCGACGGCGACCGCAACATGATCCTCGGGCGCCGGTTCTTCGTCACGCCGTCGGACAGCCTCGCCATCATGGCCGCCAACGCCCATCACATCCCGGCGTTCGCCGACGGCCTGAAGGGCGTGGCCCGCAGCATGCCCACCAGCCAGGCCGTGGACGTGGTCGCCGAGAAGCTGGCCCTCCCCTGCTTCGAGACCCCCACCGGCTGGAAATTCTTTGGCAACCTGCTGGACGACGGGCGCATCCGCCTGTGTGGTGAAGAGAGCTTTGGCACCAGTTCCGATCACGTACGCGAGAAAGACGGCCTGTGGGCCGTGCTGTTCTGGCTGAACCTGCTGGCCGTACGCCGCCAGTCGGTCGAGGAGATCGTGCGTGATCACTGGCGCCAGTACGGCCGCCACTACTACACGCGCCACGACTACGAAGCGGTGGAGAGCGAACGGGCCGAACAGGTCATGGCGCGCATCCGCGAGCAGCTCTCGGTACTGCCGGGCCAGTCCCTGGCCGGCATGCGCGTCGCCCAGGCGGACGACTTCGCCTACCGCGACCCGGTGGACAACAGCCTGACCGAGCACCAGGGCCTGCGGGTACTGTTCGAGAGCGGTGCCCGCATCGTCTTCCGCCTGTCCGGAACCGGCACCGAGGGCGCCACCCTGCGCCTGTATATCGAGCAGCACGAGACCCATCCCGAACACCTCGATGCCGACCCTCAGGAACTGCTGGGCCCGCTTATTGACGCCGCATCGCGCCTGGGCGACATCCCCGGCCTGACCCGCCGCGAGAAGCCCGACGTCATCACCTGACGGATGACGATCACTGCCACTGCGCAGCGCTGGAGCCACGGCTATGCCTTCTTCCTAGCAGCCACGGCCTCGGCGGTGGGGCTGGGGAACGTGTGGAAGTTTCCCTACATCCTCGGGCAGAACGGCGGTGGCGCCTTTCTCGCGATCTACCTCGGCTGCATCGTCCTGATCGGCATACCGATCATGATGGCGGAGGTCATGATCGGTCGCCGGGGCCGCCGCTCGCCTGGATACGCGGCCCGCGAAGTGGCTCGCGAGAGCGGCGCCCACGACCTGTGGCAGCTGGTCGGCTGGCTGGGCCTGTTCTCCGCCTTTCTGATCATGAGCTTCTACGTGGTGATCACCGGCTGGGCCTTCTCCTACATCCACAAGGCCGCCTCCGGCGCCTTTGTCGGCGCCGACGGAGACCAGGTGGCGGGAGTGTTCGCCGCCATGACGGCCTCCCCCGCCGAGATGCTCGCCTGGAGCACCCTCGCCGTTACCCTGGCCTTCGGCATTGTCGCCCTGGGCCTGCGCCAGGGGCTGGAACGCTGGCTGCATGTGCTGATGCCGGTGCTGCTGGTCCTGCTGCTGACCGCACTGGCCAGCGCCTGGTGGATTGGGGATGTCCGCCAGGCGCTGGATTTCCTGCTGCGGCCGGACTTCTCCGCGCTGACCTCGCACGGTGTATTGATCGCGGTGGGCCATGCGTTCTTCACCATGACGCTGGCCTCCGGGGTGCTGATGATGTTCGGCGCCTACCTGCCACAGCACACGTCCATCGGCCGCACTGCCATTGGCGTGGCACTGGCGGATACTGCGGTCGCCCTGATCGCGGGGCTGGCGATCTTCCCCATCGTGTTCGGTTTCGGGCTCGACCCGGCCGAAGGCCCCGGGCTGATGTTTCAGACCCTGCCGCTGGCACTGGCGGCCGTGCCCGCCGGCGTCCTGCTGACGACCCTGTTCTTCGCCACCCTGAGCCTGGCCGCATTCAGCACCATGATCACGAATGTTCAGGCCTTCGTGCACCTGTTCCACGAGCGCCTGCATGCGTCCCGCGTGCTCGCCGTCCTGGTGTGTGGCGGCGCTGTCTGGCTGCTGAGCCTGGCCAGTGTCTTCTCGTTCAGCGGAGCGGCCTGGACACGCCTGGACATCACCCTGCTGGGCCGCGAGATCCCGACCGTCTACCACGCCATCGAACACGTGGCCATCAACCTGCTGCTCCCGTTGGGGGGCCTGTTGATCGCGGTATTTGCCGGCTGGGTTGTGCATACCCGCGTGGCCCGCGACGAGCTCGCCCTGGCCCCCTTCGCGTTCACCATCTGGCGCCTCGTGCTCCGCTATGTTGCGCCAATCGGACTCGGTGCACTCCTGTTGAATCTGGCCGGTTGGATATAGCCCGACGGAGTGCGGCCAGGGGGATCACAACAAGCCCCGCAGGCGCGCGACGGCCTCGCGCAGGCGGGACTCGGACTGGGTGTAGGCGATGCGCAGGTAGTCTCGACCCCGGCTGGGGCTGAAATCCGTTCCCGGCGTCAGGGCCAGGATGCGCGCACAAAGGACCTCGGAGTCCGGGCCATGGGCGGTACAGTCGGCATAGATGTAGAACGCGCCCTCCGGCCGCGCCTGGACATCCAACCCGAGCCCCGGCAGCGCCTCCAGCAGCACGTCCCGACGGCGTTTCAGCTCGCGCACCCGCGATTGCAGCACCGCCTCGGTCTCGGGCGCGAAGGCCGCCAGCGCCGCGGTCTGGGCCATGCTGGCTGGGGCCACAAACAGATTCTGTGCCAGGCGCCGCACCGGGTCCACCCAGGTCTCCGGCACCACCATCCAGCCCAGGCGCCCGTGTTCGCCCATGGGCTGAACCCCGCCGCGGGGCCGGGTCTGATATTCGAGGCTCTGCCCCTGGCACTCTCGGCAATCCCGGCGGGTGTGCTGCGCGCGACCGTATTTTTCGTGGTCCTGGGTATCGGGGTATTCAGCACCATGATGGCCAATGTGCAGGTCTTCATGCACCTGCTAAGGGAGCGCTTCGGGATGCATCCGGCCGGGGCTGCGATGATCTCCGGACTCGCAATCTGGGGGCTCAGCCTGATCACCATTGCCTCGTTTACCGATGCCGAATGGGCGCAGATCGAGCTAACCCTGCTGGGGCGAGAATTGCCCACGCTCTACCACCTGATCGAGCATGCCTCAATCAATATCCTGCTACCCATGAACGGATTGCTGATCGCCCTGTTCGCGGGCTGGGTCACCCCCAACCAGATCGCCGCCAGCGAGATGGGACAGTGGCGAATCACCGACTCGTTACGGCGCACGATCCTGCGCTATCTCGCGCCCGCGGCCCTGCTCGGCCTCTTTTGGCAGCTGTCGGACCTGGGCGGCCATCTGCCGTTGTGAACGACGCCCGCTGCACGTTTCGTCCTCAGGCACCGTTAGAATACGCGCATGAATGATGAATGGATCGTCACGTTCGAGATCGCCGCCACCCTGTTCGCGGGACTCGGGCTGTTCTTCGTCGGCATCCGCCTGATCAGCGAACATCTGCGCCAGTTGGCGGATCGGCGCCTGCGCACCCTGGTCGGACGGGCAACCGCAAGCGATCGTTCGGCTGCCGCGCTGGGACTAGTCGGCGGGGCCATCAGCCAGAGCATCCACGCCGTAATCTTCGTGCTGATCTCGCTAGTGACCGCAGGCGTGCTGGATGCGCGCCGTGCCCAGCCGGTCATCAACTTCGCCAATCTCGGGACCTCGCTGCTGGTGCTGATCGCCGCCCTGGACCTGAGCCTGATGGTGTTCATCCTGGTGGGTGTGACCGGTCTGCTGTTCTATTTCGATCGCGACCAGTCCGCTCGCCTGCGCCATCTGATCCGCGCGCTGCTCGGCATTGGGCTGCTGTTTCTGGGCCTGATCTTCATCAAGGAGGGGGCCAAGCCGCTGGCCGACCTCCCCTGGATGACCGAACTGATGTCCCTCTCGGCGCAATCTCTGCTGATCGCGTTCGTGACGGGGCTGGTATTCGCGGTCATCGCCCACTCCGCCTCCAGCATCACCATCGTCACCATGGCCTTGGCCGCCAGTGGCGTGATTGATCTGGAGTACGGGCTGATGGTGGTCTACGGCGCGGGCTTCGGCACGGGCATCAGCACCCTTGTGCTGGCCGCCTCGCACAAGGGGCTCGGGCGGCAGCTAGCGCTGTACCAGTTTATCCTCAAGGCCATGGGGTTGGCCCTGCTGCTTCCACTGTTCTGGATCGAGTTCTACGGCGGCATCCCGCTGGTCGCGGCCTTGCTGGCCGCACTCCCGGTCGGGATTGGCTTCCAGATCGCGTTCTCCTATGTGCTCTATCAGATTGCCTGCGACATGGTCATGCACCCGTTCCACCACCGCGTCGCCGACTATCTCGAACGCAAGGCCCCACCCACCGCGGAGGAGACCCTGGGAAAGCCGAAGTACCTGTACGCCGGGGCCCAGAACGACGCGGGCAGTGCCCTGATGCTCGCTGAACAGGAGCAGCTGCGCCTGCTGCGGCATCTGCCGGAATATCTCGACGGCGTGCGCGACGAGATTCCACAGCCCCGTCACGACCGCGTTAGCCTGCAGCGCGGCGGAACCCAGGTCGCGGACGCGACGGCACAATTCCTGGACGAGATCCTGTCTGGCGCCCTCAGCGGCGCCACCCTGGACCATGCGATCGTATTGAAGAGCCGGAACGAACTGATCGGGTCGCTGCAGGAGACCCTCAACGACCTGGTCATCGAGGTCGAACGCGCGCGCACTGGCAAGGACTCGGCCGAGGCGCGTGCGCTGACCCATGGCCTGATCGAGACCCTCCACATGATGCTGCTGACGCTGAACGATGCGGCGCGTACCGAGGATGCCGACGACATCGAGCTGCTGCAGTCGCTGACCCATGATCGATCGGAACTGATGGACTCGATCCGTCGCCGTCTACTGACCGGCGGCGAACTCGTCGGCAGCACGCGCGACGCAGTGTTCGGTGCCACCAGCCTGTTCGAGCGCGGGGTCTGGCTGCTGCGCCGCTACTCCCTGCTGTTGGCCTCCCCGGAGGGCGCTCGCCACGAGGCCCCCGAAACCGCAGCCACCAGCGCATAGGAGCCGAGTACTTTCGGCGATCTTGGCCTCGCCAGCGCCCCTTCGGCCAGAGGGCTAGCCTCCTACAGTGCGATGGTCCCGGAACCGCGAGAGCCGTGTCACCCGCGGGCGAACACGGTTTGCAGGCGCTCCAGCGCCTCGCGCAGGCGGGACTCGGACTGAGTGTAGGCAATGCGCACATAATCACGACCGCGGGTGGGGCTGAAGTCCGTCCCCGGAGTCAGGGCCACCCCCGTCTCGTCCAGGATTCGGGCACAAAGGGCTTCGGAATCCACTCCATGCGCCCGACAGTCGGTCCAGACATAGAACGCCCCCTCCGGGCGTGCCTGCACTTCCAGGCCGAGCCTGGGCAACGCGTCCAGTAGCACATCCCGGCGCGCTTTTAGTTCCTGGACCTGGGACTGCAGCAGGGCCTCGGTTTCGGGGGCGAAAGCCGCGAGTGCGGCGGCCTGCGCCACAGTGCCCGGGGCCACGAAGAGGTTCTGCGCCAGACGCCGTACCGGGTCCACCCAGGCTTCCGGCATCACCATCCAGCCCAGGCGCCATCCGGTCATGGCGAAGTACTTGGAGAACGAGTTGATCACCACCACATCCGGGAAGCCGGCCGCGGCACTGGGCTCCGGGGTATCGAAGACGATCTGGGCGTAGATCTCGTCCATGATCACCAGGCCTCCCCGCTCGCGCACGGTCTCGACGATCGCAGCCAGCCGATCACGCGACAGGCAGGTCCCGGTCGGGTTCGCCGGCGACCCGAGCAGCACCGCCCGGGTATTGGCGCCCCACGCGGCGGCAATCGACTCGGCGGTCGGCTGGAAGGCATGTTCGGCCTGGACGGGCAAGCCCACGGGGGTCGCCCCACGCGCGGCGACGAACTGGCGGTTGCAGGCATAGCCGGGGTCCGGCAGCAGGACTTCCTCGCCCAGATTCACCCCCGCCGCCAGCGCCAGCAGGATGGCTGCGGAGGCGCCCGCGGTGATCACGATGCGTTCCGGATCGACCTCGGCCCCATGGCGTCGCCGATAGTCGGCGGAGAGCGCCTCGCGCAGGGCCTGGGTCCCGTGCGCGGGGGTGTAGCGGGTATCCCCCTCCGCCAGCGCGGCGCCACCGGCCGCGATTACCGCGGCCGGCGTCGGGAAGTCCGGCTCCCCTACCTCCAGGTGGATGATGTCGCGCCCGGAGCGCTCGGCCGCCTGGGCCCGTGCCAGGATGTCCATCACCCGAAACGGCTCCACTACCTCGGCGAAGCCGGACAGCGCCGGGTCACGCATCGGATTGGCGGGATGCCCCGGGACCACCGGCGCGATCAGCGGCGCACGTGCCGCATCAGACGCTTGCGCTTGTACTGCTGTCTCGGCGTGAGCTTGTTGCGCCGGCCCGCGTAGGGGTTGCGCCCGGAGCGGAATTCGAGCCGCAACGGTGTCCCGACCAGCTTGAGCTGCTTGCGGAAGAAGTTTTCCAGGTAACGCTTGTAGCTCCCGGCAAGCGCGTCGGTCTGATTGCCGTGGATCACGATCACCGGCGGGTTCTGCCCCCCCTGGTGCGCGTAGCGCAGCTTGATGCGCCGGCCGCTGATCATCGGCGGCGCATGCTCCGCCACCGCGGCCTCCAGCAGACGCGTGAGCTCCGGCGTGGAGATCTTGCGGAAGGCACTGGCGTGGGCCTCGCACACGTCGTCCAGAAGATGCCCGACATTGGTGCCGTGCAAGGCCGAGATCAGGCGCATGCGGGCAAAATCGACAAACCCCAGGCGCCGGTCCAGCTCGTCGCGGATGCGCTCGCGCGCGTGGTCGTCCAGCCCGTCCCACTTGTTCACGGCCAGCACCAGCGAGCGCCCGGCCTCGATGACCATCCCCAGCAGGTGGGAGTCCTGATCCGACAGGCCGGCATGGGCGTCCACCACCAGGACCACCACGTGGGCGGACTCGATCGCCTGCAGCGTCTTGATGACGCTGAATTTCTCGATCACCTCGTGGACCCGGCCACGGCGGCGTACACCGGCGGTATCGATCAGGGTGTACTCCTGACCGTCGCGCTCGAACGGGACAAAGATGCTGTCGCGGGTCGTACCGGCCACTTCCGTGGCCACCACGCGCTCATCGCCCAGGATACGATTCACCAGAGTCGACTTGCCGACGTTGGGGCGTCCGACGATCGCCACACGAATGCCCGGCCAGTCATCCAGCGCCGCCTGTTGTGACGCCTCGTCGAGGCCGTCACTGGCGGCCTCGACGTCTTCGGCATCTTCACTGGCTGCACGGCGTGCGGCCGCCACGTCCTTGCGCACCGCCTGCATCAGGCCCTGCACGCCGCGCCCGTGTGCCGCGGCAATGGACGTCACCTGCCCCAGCCCAAGCGCATAGAACTCGGCACTGACGGAATCGGCATCCAGACCATCGGTCTTGTTCACAACGACCCGCGCCTTGACCCCGGCGCCACGCAGCTGATCGGCAATCGCCTGATCCTGCGGCGTCAGGCCGTCACGGGCATCCACCAGGAACAACACATGATCGGCTTCGGCCACCGCACGCTGGGTCTGCTCGGCCATAGCCCGGTCCATCTGCGCGCCCTCGCCCGAGAGCCCGCCGGTGTCCACGACCAGATAGGGAAAGTCGCCGACCTTGCCAATGCCGTACTGGCGATCACGCGTCAGTCCGGCGACGTCCGCCACCAGGGCATCGCGCGAGCGCGTGAGCTGATTGAACAATGTGGACTTGCCGACATTCGGCCGACCGATCAGGGCGATAACCGGAATCATCTGCGGCTGCGCCCTGCGCGGAGAACCCGGCGCCCTGAAAACCTGTGGCTCACTCGTCACCCCGGATTGAGGGATTCACGGCCGTCAGCTGCCCGTTGTCGGTGACGACATACAGCGTGCCGTTCACCAGGGTGGGACGCGTAACCACGGAACCGGAACTGGCGCGCAGCCGGGCGACAATGCGCCCGTCCTCGACGTCGATCCAGTGCAGGTAGCCCTCGTAATCACCGACGATGGCGTGCTGGCCAACCACCACAGGCGCGGTCACACCACGCAAGCGCAGGCCATCCATCTGCCACAGGTCACCACCGCTGCGGGGTTCCAGGCCCCACAGGTGGCTCTCGGCATCGGTCACGACCAGGACATCGGAACGCGTATCCACATCCCCGCCTTGATAGGAAGAGAAATCACGAACCCAGAAGATCTCGCCGGAGTTGAGATCCAGCGCCGCGAGCCTCCCCTGGTAGGTGGCCGCAATGGCAGCGCCCCGATACATCGGGATATGCCCGTCCAGATCCACCATGCGCTCGACCTCCGTGCGCCCGGTGGGGACCCCCAGGGTGGTCTCCCACAGCACGTTGCCGCGGTTGAGCCCCAGCATCAGCAGGCGGCCGTTGTCGAACCCGGCCAGCACACGGCCGGAGGTGATCTGCGGGCGCTGGGCCCCGCGCAGGCTCAGCGAGGGTGTGGTGCGCAGCGCGGTCCACTGGGTGGCGCCGGAGTCGGCGTCCAGGGCATGGATGCGGCCGTCGTTGGTACGCACGATGACCAGCCCGCCGGACACATCCGAGACTGCCAGCACCTCGCTGGAGAGCGCCGCACGCCAGCGTTCGCCATCGCCGTCCAGATCCACGCCGATGGCGTAGCCGTCCAGCGTGCCGACCACGGCGAGGCCGTCACCGACGCCGACCCCCGCGGAGACCCGGGCATCATCCAGGCGCACCTGCCAGCGCTGGCTGCCACCGTCGGGATTCAGACCGGAGACCCTCCCGGCGGCGTCGCTCATCACGACCAGGTCGTCGGTGATTCCGGGATAGACCTGCCACAGGAAGCGCTCGCCACCGCTGCCCACCGAGCGCGACCACAGCCGCTCCGGCTGCGCTTCGGCCTCGAACTCCGGCAGGTCCGCAGGCGGCTCGGTGGTATCGCGCGACCACAGACCGCAGGCGCTCAGGGACAGGATCAGCGCGCTGGCAATCAGCAGGCGCACGACCGGACTCGCAAGGGAAGGCACAGACATCAGGCGACGGGTCCTCTAGACGGAAAGTTCTTCGTATTTCAGACGCAGGTACTCGGGGCTGTGCCCCGCGTCCAGTGCAGCCTCGTAATGCTCGCGGGCCCGCTCGCGATCGCCACGGGCGCGGGCCAGATCCCCTTCGAGCTCGCGCTTCAGCCCCGTGAAGGCATCGCTGCGAACGTCCGCCAGGGTCGCGTCGGCGTCATCCAGGCGCTCGGCCAGGATCATCTGGCGCGCAAGACGCAGCGTCAGCATCTCGCGATACCCGCGATCGGGGGCCGCGTCGCGCGCAGCCTGCAGCGCGTCGATCGCGGTATCGGTGTCGTCCTGCGCGATCGCCACATCGGCCCGGTAGACCCAGGCAAGCGCGCGGTAGGGCGTACCCCGTCCCTGTTCGATCACCGCGTCGGCCAGTTCCAGCGCGCGATCGGTCTGGCCGGTCTGACCGGCGACCTGCAGGGCCTGATACATCTCGGAGGCCACCTGGGCGCGCGATTCCTCGCGATCGCTCCACCAGTTCCAACCGAACAGGCCGCCGACCCCCAGAACCAGGCCAGCCACAATCGCCATGCCGTTGTTCGCCCACCACTGCTTGATGCGTTCGGCTTTTTCTTCGTCGGTGAGATAACTCATCGTGTTCTCTATCCTTGCGTTGACTACGAGCGCTCTTGCAGAGCCGTGCGCAGATGGTCGGCGAGGGCGGCACGGTCGACGGCCACCTGCTCGCCGCCCTGCGATCTTAACGGCTTCACCGTGACGGTGCCCGCGGCATGCTCGTCACTACCGAGCACCAGGGCATAGTGCGCCCCCAGACGATCGGCACGTTTCATCTGCGACTTGAAGCTGCCGCCACCACAGTGCTGGACCAGTCGCAGCCCCGGCAATTCGCCACGCAGCTGGTCCGCCAGTTGCAGTGCCGGGCCGACCAGTTCGTCGCCGCCGACGATCAGGTAGGCATCCGGACCCGGCGCTGCCGGGGCGTCTTCGCGCGCCTCCAGCAGCGCAACCAGCCGCTCCAGGCCCATTGCCATCCCGATCGCCGGGGTGCCACGGCCACCGAGCTGTTCGACCAGGCCGTCGTAGCGCCCGCCGGCGCAGACCGTACCCTGGGCACCGAGATCCTCGGTGATCCACTCGAATACTGTATGCGTATAGTAATCGAGCCCGCGCACCAGGCGCGGGTTGTGCTCGTACGCGATACCCAGCGCATCCAGATGCGCGCACAAGCCGTCGAAATGGGCGCGCGACTCAGCGTCCAGATCATCCATCAGGCTGGGGGCCTGCGCGACCACCTCGCGGGTATCGGGATGCTTGCTGTCGAGGATGCGCATCGGGTTGTCATAGAGCCGGCGCTGCGCCTCCTCGTCCAGGGCGTCACGATGCTGCTCGAAATAGGCGATCAGGTGGTCGCGATAACGCTGCCGGCTTTCCGGGGTTCCCAGCGTGTTCAGCTCCAGGCGCACGTTCGAGAGCCCGAGCATGCGCCACAGCCGTGCGGTCATCGCGAGCATCTCGGCGTCGACATCCGGCCCCGGCAGGCCGAACACCTCGACCCCAACCTGGTGGAACTGGCGATAGCGCCCCTTCTGCGGGCGCTCATGGCGGAACATCGGCCCCAGGTACCATAGTCGCTGCACCTGGTTGTGCAGCAGCCCGTGCTGGATCCCCGCGCGCACGCAACTCGCGGTGCCTTCCGGGCGCAGGCTCAGGCTGTCGCCATTGCGGTCGTCGAAGGTGTACATCTCCTTTTCGACGATATCCGTGACATCACCGATGGAGCGCTTGAACAGCTCGGTCGACTCCACGATCGGCATGCGGATCTCGTGGTAGCCGTAGGCCTCCACAACCTCGCGCAGGGTGGCTTCCAGATGCTGCCAGACATGAATGGACTCGGGCAGGATGTCATGCATCCCGCGGATCGACTTGATCGCTTTCATGGTGTCTTTTTGTTTGTACGTGATGGCCTGCCGGAAAGACCCGGTCTCAGCCTTCCAGATCGAAGCGCGCGGTGCGGTCGCTCCGGATATGCGTCTCGACGTCCACCGGCTCGCCATCCAGCGTCAGCGAGACCCCGGACGCGTTGCCCAGGATCACCCGGCCAGGCAGATCCAGGCGAATCTCCTCGCGGTCACCCGAGCTGAGCACGCCGGTCAAAACCACCTCGTCGGCAGCATCGCGGATCTCCACCCAGGAGGTCTCGCCAAATTCCAGCACCAGTTGCGCGCCCTCACCCGCCACCGAACCTTCACCGGAAGTCTCGATCACCGGGGAAGCATCCAGTGGGGCTGCGCTTTCGGCCCGCACGGGGGGCTCTGGCGTGACCGGCTCTTCCGGCACGGCCAGGCGTTCGGTCAGGGCCTCAGCCAGCACGGTGGATTCCGAGGATGCTTCCGGGGCACCGGCCGATCCCTCGGCACCCGCCGGCTCCGGCTGGGTGCCCTCCGGGAGGGCCTCCGGCGCGGGCGTGGCGGGCTCCGGATCGGTGCTCCCGGCAGTCGACGGGCTCCGCCCTTCGGCGTCGTCCGGGGTCTGGAAATCGGCGAGGCTCGGGACGGCATCCCGCGCCTCGCCCAGGTTCAGTGACGGCCACCCGGGCGTGTCCGTGCGCTCGCTCCAGGCATAGACCCCAAGCCCAAGCAGGATCACGGCCAGCAGCAAGGCGAGCCAGTAAATACCGCGGCCGCGCCGACGCTGACGGTCGCGCGCGGAGGGCGTTGCGACGGCCCGGAGTTCGGGGTCGACCATCCCGTGGCTCTCGAAGGACTGAATCCACGGATCCGCGGCCACGCCCAGCTCGCGGGCGCAGGAGCGCAGATAGCCGCGCACGTACGCCGGCGGCATGTGATGAAAGCGATTGGCTTCCAGGTCTTCCAGGGTGCCGCGCCCGAGGTGGATGCGGCTGGCCAGGGTCGCGGTGTCCAGACCGGCCGCCTCACGCGCCCGCCGCAGACTGGCGCCGGGCTCGTCCTCACCGCGGGGCGCCTCCGGTCCGGATGCCTCCGGGTGGTCCCGGGTGGTCAGACCATGCGCGGCGGAGAAGGACGGCTCCGGATCGGGGTCCGAACCCTCGGTGCGCAGGGAGGCGACGTTGTTCGTTGAATCATCGACATCCTCGACTCGCCCGAGGCCCGGTTCCTTGTCGCGTGGATCGCTCACCCTTCACGCTCCAGGCGGCGCAGCTCGGCCATCTCGTCGCTGTCCGGGTGATGGCGGCTCAGGCGCTCGGCACACGCGTTGGCCGCGCGGCTGTTGCCCAGCGCGCTTTCGGCCTGATAGCACAGCAGCAGCGTCTCGGCATTCTCGACCCCCTGGCTGTCCAATCGCTGCAGGAAGGCCCGCGTCTGCATCGGCCGGTCGTCCTGATAAGTCAGCCGCGCCATTTCCAGAAGCGCGCGGGGATACTGCGGATTGAGTTCCAGCGCCCGGCGCAACTGCCGCTCGGCCTCCTCGGCATCGCCCGCGTCCGCGTGACAGACGCCGGAGTTCATGTGGGCGATGTCGCGGCGATCGTAATCCGGATTCTTGATCGCCTTGGCGAACAGCTCCTGAGCCTCGTCGAAGTCCTCGCGGGCGCAAAGCAATGCGCCCAGATTGGTCTGCGCAAAGGGGTTGTCCTCGTCGCGGCGCAGGGCCCGGCGATAGTGTTCCTCGGCACGGTCCAGCTGGTCCTTGCGCTCGTAGATCGCTGCCATACCGATATTGGCGAGGACATAGCCGGGGTCATAGTCCAGCGCCCGCCGCAGGTTGCGCTCGGCCTGCTCGAACTCGCCCTCGCGCAGATAGCCGATGCCCAGTTCGGCATGCACCTCGGCGGCATCCTCGCGTTCGCCGGAGACCGGTCGGTCGGCCGTGGCGGCACAGCCACCCAGCAGCAGCGCCAGGGTCAGAACCCCGGCGATGCGCAAACCCGCGCGTCCAGTCATGAAGCCCTCCGATCCGTCTGTGGCAGCTCGGCATGCAGGCGGAACATGCGCATGCCACGATTGGTTCGATCCTCGACCTGCCCCACCAACTGCCCGCAGGCGGCATCGATGTCGTCGCCCCGGGTGCGCCGGACGGTGGTCACGTAGCCGGCCTTCTGCAGGCGCCGCTCAAAGGCCAGGACGGTGGCCTCCGACGGGCGTTCGAACGGAGCCCCCGGGAACGGGTTGAACGGGATCAGGTTGATCTTGCCGGGAATACCCCGCAACAGCCCGGCGAGCTCGTTGGCGTGCTCGGGCTGGTCGTTGACGCCGGCCAGCAGGACGTATTCGAACGTCACGCCACTGTGGGCATCGGTTGCCTCCACGTAGCGGCGGCAACTGTCCAGTAGCTCGGCGAGCGGGTACTTGCGGTTGATCGGCACCAGACGGTCGCGCAACGCGT
Organism: Thioalkalivibrio sp. AKL12; assembly: GCF_000377925.1. Lineage (NCBI taxonomy): Bacteria > Pseudomonadati > Pseudomonadota > Gammaproteobacteria > Chromatiales > Ectothiorhodospiraceae > Thioalkalivibrio > Thioalkalivibrio sp. AKL12. The sequence goes on along the minus strand of NZ_KB898892.1, from coordinate 200,322 downwards.
CATTGGGCGCATGCAGGCTGACGGCCAAGGCGACATCGGTATGTGCGCTCAGACGATCGAGGGCTGGAACCAGGCCGGAGGTCGAAAGGGTCACACGGCGCCGGCTGAGACCGTAGGCATTGTCGTCGGTCATCAACTGACAGGACGGGACCACCGCATCGAAATTGGCCAGCGGCTCGCCCATACCCATCAGGACCACGTTGCTGACTGCGCGTTTGCGGCCGTCCGGCGCCGGGAGGCGCTGCATGGCCAGCCACACCTGACCGATGATCTCGGCACTGGTGAGATTGCGGTTGAAGCCCTGCTGGGCCGTGGAGCAGAAGGTGCAGTCGAGCGCACAGCCGACCTGGGAGGAGATGCACAGCGTCCCGCGCCCACCCTCGGGGATGAAGACGGTCTCGATGGCATTGCCGTCGGGGAGCCGCAGCACCCACTTGACGGTACCGTCGGAGGAGGCCTTTTCCAGACCGATCTCGGGAACGCGGATCTCGGTCTCGCGCTCCAGACGATCGCGCAGCTTGCGCGACACGTCGGTCATCTGTTCGAAGTCGGTGACCCCGCGCTGATGAATCCACTTGATCAGCTGGGTGGCACGAAAACGCGGTTCACCCCACTGCGCCAGCAGCTCGACGAGCTGTTGGTGGCTGTAGCCCAGGAGATTCAGGGGGGTGGAGGATGTGTGTGCCATAACAGGGACCGGTTGGCTCAAGTCCCCTAGTGTACTGTGCCGAAGGGATGCCTGCCTACGGGGCCCGCTGCGCGGTGCAGCCGGGCCCCGCAGTGCCTGCGGAGCTCTTATCGGGTACGCGGGCAGACGCCGTCGTCACCGAAGAAGAACGCGATCTCGCGCTCGGCGGTTTCCGGGGCATCGGAGCCGTGCACGGCGTTCTCGTCGATGGAGACAGCGAAGTCGGCGCGGATGGTGCCCGGAGCCGCTTCCTTCGGGTTGGTCGCACCCATGATGTCGCGGTTCTTGGCAATGGCGTCCTCGCCTTCCAGGACCTGCACCAGCGCCGGGCCGGAGATCATGAACTCGACCAGATCGTTGAAGAACGGGCGTTCCTTGTGCACGTCGTAGAAGCCTTCGGCCTGCTCGCGGCTCAGGTGCATCATGCGCGCGCCAACGACCTTCAGGCCGGCCTTTTCGAAACGGCTGATGATGTCGCCGATGGCATTCTTGGCAACGGCGTCAGGCTTGATGATGGAAAGGGTGCGTTCAACGGCCATGGGGCGGCTCTCCTGGTACTTGGATTGAATATCGGTCGCTGGGCCCGGCTGCAAACGCGAGAACCCGCCGAACGGCGGGTTCCCAACGCAAAAAAGACGCGGACGCAACGTGCGGCGCGTAGTCTAGCGACCTGACGCCCCTGCAGCAACGTCACCGGCCTGGATTCACCACGAAGCGCACGCAGACACGCAGAAGGTCGAGGGACGACACAGAAGCACAGGCCGGGATACCACTTCGCATCGGTGAGCTATCCTGGCTTCGGGTAGGCGTTTCAGCCCCTTGCCCGTCCCGGTGTCCTCTGTGCTCTCTGTGGCGAAAAAGGGTCTGGCCCTTCTTCGTGTGCTTCGTGGTCGATCCAAAAACCCGTCAGTCGTCGACGTCGGCCTCGTCCATCCAGGCAAGCTGGATCGCCTCGAGGACGCGTTCTCCCGAGCGCTCGGGGTCGTCGTCGAATTCCGGCAGGTTCATCACCCACTGGCGCAGATCCACGAAGTTGATATGGCGCGGATCGACGTCCGGGTGCTCATCGGCCAGCTGGATCGCAATTTCCTGGGTTTCAGTCCACTTCATCGCCTATCCCTCGCTCAGTGGTTCTCGGAGACCTGGTTAATGGTGTACTTCGGCAGTTCCACCACGAGATCGCGGTCGGCCACAACGGCCTGACAGGAAAGGCGCGAGTCCGGCTCCAGCCCCCAGGCCTTGTCGAGCATGTCTTCTTCGTCCTCGGTGGCCTCACCCAGGCTGTCGAGGCCTTCACGTACATAGACATGACAGGTCGTGCAGGCGCAGGACTTCTCGCAGGCGTGCTCGATCTCGATGCCGTTTTGCAGTGCAAGATCACAGATGCTGATGCCCGAAGGGGCATCGAGGGAGGCGCCTTCGGGGCAGATTTCCTCGTGGGGTAGAAAGATTACCTGGGGCATGTTCTCAGTTCCCTGCGTCGTATTCGCTAACGTTGTGACCGGCGAGTGCCCGCCGGATGCTGTCATTCATGCGCCGCGCGACGAAGGCCTCGGAGGCCTGCTCGACGCGCTTGCGCGCGGCCTCGATCGCGTCCGGGTCGTCGCCCTTCTCGCGTTCGGCGCGCAGGGCATCGCGCGCCTGTTCGATGGTCTGGCGCTCCTCCGGCTCCAGGTAGCGATCACCATCGGTCTGCAGCGCGGCGTCGATCGCCTCCAGCACGCGGTCGGCCTCCACCTGTTCTTCGCGCAGGCGGCGGGCCTCCATATCCTCGCGCGCGGACGATGCCGAATCGCGCAGCATCTGCTCGATCTCGGAATCGGTCAGCCCATAGCTCGGCTTGACCTCGATATGCGCCTCCACGCCCTGAGTCTGTTCACGCGCGGTCACGTTCAACAACCCATCGGCATCCACCTGGAAGGTCACCCGGATGCGCGCCGCGCCGGCGACCATCGGCGGGATGCCGGACAGGGTGAACTGGGCCAGCGAGCGGTTGGCGTCCACCACGTCGCGCTCGCCCTGCACCACATGCAGGGACATCGCCGTCTGACCATCCTTGAAGGTGGTGAACTCCTGGGCCCGCGAGACCGGGATGGTGGTGTTGCGCGGGACAATGAACTCGACCAGGCCACCCATCGTTTCCAGGCCCAGGGACAGCGGGATCACGTCCAGCAGCAGCAGTTCCGTATCCGGCTTGTTGCCGGCCAGGATGTCGGCCTGCTGCGCGGCGCCAATCGCCACCACGCGGTCCGGATCGATCCCGGCATGCGGGACCCGACCGAAAAACCCTTCCACCGCCTCGCGCACCGCAGGCATACGGGTGGAGCCACCCACCAGCACGACCTCGTCAATCGCACCCGTCTCCAGGCCCGCATCCTCGAGGACCTGCTGGCAGGCCTTCATGGTGCGATCCAGCAATGGACGAGCCAGCCCCACGAGGGTTTCGCGATCCAACGCGCCGGACCAGGTGGAGCCGTCCGCGCGTACAACCTCGACGGCAGTACTCGCGGCATCGGTCAGGGTCTCCTTCGCCTGGCGCGCGGCCAGCAACACCCGACGCAGGCGCTGCGGGTCGTTCTCGCCGCCCATCCCGGCCTGGTTCAATAGCCAGTCGGCGATGGTGCGGTCGATGTCATCGCCGCCCAGGGCCGAGTCGCCACCGGTCGCCAGCACCTCGAACACACCGCGGCGCAGCTGCAGTATGGAGATGTCGAAGGTCCCACCGCCCAGGTCGTAAACCGCGATGGTGCTCTCCTCGCCCTGATCCAGCCCGTAAGCCACCGCTGCGGCAGTCGGTTCGCTGATCAGGCGAAAAACGTTCAGCCCCGCCAATTGCGCGGCGTCGCGCGTGGCCTGGCGCTGGGCATCATCAAAGTACGCGGGCACGGTGATCACCACGCCCTCGAGTTCGTCGCCCAGGGTCGCTTCGGCCCGCTGGCGCAGGGTGTGAAGGATATCGGCGGACACCTCGACCGCGGTCTTGTCACCCGCGGCCGTCTCGATCCGCGGCACGCTGGACTCGCCGGTCTTGAGGCGGAACGGCAGCTCGCCGGACAGGCGCGCGACATCCGCCGCGCCGCGTCCGATGAGGCGTTTAACCGAGGCGATGGTGTTGTGCGGATCATCCGCCGCGTGCTCCGCGGCCGCATACCCCACGCTCACCCCATCCGCGGCGTAGTGGACCACCGACGGCAGGATATGCCGGCCCTGCTCGTCCGGCAGGGTATCCGCCTCGCCACTACGCACCGTGGCGACCAGCGAATGGGTCGTGCCGAGGTCGATCCCGGCCGCGAGGTGGCGCTGATGCGGCGCGGACTCGGCTCCGGGTTCGGTGATCTGCAATAACGCCATCGGGTGTTCGGCTCCTTCACATGGCCGCGGATCAACCGCGCGCCAGGTTCTGTCGGGTTCGTTTCAATTCGTCCAGCAAGCGGTCGAAAAAGCGCAATTCCAGCACTCGGTCCTTGGCCTCGGGCGCCGGGGCCGCCGGGTCCTTCAGGGCATCCGCGACCTTTGCCCGTGCATCGGCCCGGGCCTGCTCCAGCTCTTCGCCGGCGGCCTCCAGCGCGGCACCATCCCTGGCCGCCGCGGCCTCTTCCATGCGTTCGCGCCACTCGATCTGCGCCTCGATGAACTCGATGTTCTGGCTGGTATCGCGTTCCGGGTCGAACGCCACGCCCGTGCGCTCCAGCAGGTGCAGCGCACGGCGGTAGTCATCCCCGAGGATCGCGTAGGCCTCGTTCACGTCGGCCGCCACCGCCGCCGCCATGCGCCGGGCCTGGTCGCCCTGGCGCACGAAGCGGTCCGGATGCAACTCTGCCTGCAGGCGGCGAAAGCGCTCGTCCAGCTGTTGCCGGTCCACCTCGAAGGCGACCGGCAGGTCGAACTGCTCGAATGGGTCGTTCATCAACTCTCGGCCTCGGGAAGCACTGGCGACGCACTGACAAAAGAAAAGGGGTGGGACGACGACCAGCAATCGGCCGCCATGCACCACCCCGGATGCGATCGTCAGTCAGATACTGAAGCTTTCACCACAGCCACATCGGGCCTTCTCGTTCGGATTATTGAACTTGAACCCTTCGTTCAGGCCTTCCTTGCCGAAATCGAGCTCGGTGCCATCGAGGTACACGAGGGACTTCGGATTCACCACCAGCTTCACGCCGCGATCCTCGAACACCGTATCGGTGTCCTCGATATCGTCGGCAAACTCCACCACGTAGGCCATGCCGGAGCAGCCGGTCGTCCTGACAGCCAGCCGCACGCCCACGCCCTTGCCTCTCTTGTCGAGGAAGTTGTGGATCCTTTCGGCTGCGGGTTCGGTCACTGTAATCGACATAGCACCCTCAGGCAGACTTCTTCTCGGCTTCCGCGGCCTCGCCGTGGCGCTCCTGGTAGTTGGACACGGCCGCCTTGATTGCGTCCTCGGCCAGCACCGAGCAGTGGATCTTCACCGGCGGCAGCGCCAGTTCCTCGGCGATCTGGGTGTTCTTGATCTGGCTGGCTTCTTCCAGGGTCTTGCCACGCACCCATTCGGTGAGCAGCGAGCTGGAAGCGATCGCCGAACCGCAACCGTAGGTCTTGAACTTGGCGTCCTCGATGATGCCGTCGTCGTTGACCTTGATCTGCAGCTTCATCACGTCGCCGCAGGCCGGGGCACCGACCATGCCGGTGCCGACCGTGTCGTCGTTCTTGTCGAAGCTGCCGACGTTGCGCGGATTTTCGTAGTGGTCCAGAACCTTGTCACTGTAAGCCATGACCGTTCTCCTGTTGCGTGTGTACGCGTTGCGTTAGTGGTGTCGAGCGGACCCCTAGTGGGCCGCCCACTCGACGGTGCTCAGATCGACGCCGTCCTGGTACATCTCCCACAGTGGCGAGAGTTCGCGCAGCTTGGCGACCGCGGCGCGCACAATCTTGACCGTGTGGTCGACCTCTTCCACCGTCGTATAGCGACCGATGGAGAAGCGGATGGAGCTGTGGGCCAGCTCGTCGTTGCGGCCCAGGGCACGCAGGACGTAGGACGGTTCCAGACTCGCCGAGGTACAGGCCGAGCCGGAGGACACGGCGATGTCGCGCAGCGCCATGATCAGGCTCTCGCCCTCGACGAAGTTGAAGGAGACGTTCAGGTTGTGCGCCACGCGCTGTTCCTGATCGCCGTTCAGATAGACCTCTTCCATGCCGTCGAGACCCGTCCACAGACGGTCGCGCAGCATGCGGATGCGCTCCAGCTCGGGGCCCATCTCGGCACCGGCGAGCGCAAAGGCCTCACCCATGCCGACAATCTGGTGCGGTGCCAGCGTGCCGGAGCGCATGCCACGCTCGTGGCCGCCGCCGTGCATCTGCGCCTCGATCCGCACGCGCGGCTTGCGGCGCACGAACAGCGCGCCGATGCCCTTCGGACCGTAGGTCTTGTGCGCAGAGAAGCTCATCAGATCCACCGGCAGGCTGGACAGGTCGACTGCGACCTTCCCGGTCGACTGGGCCGCGTCCACATGGAACACGATCCCGCGCTCGCGGCAAAGGTTGCCGATCGCCTCGATGTCCTGGATGACGCCGATCTCGTTGTTCACGTGCATCACCGAGACCACGATGGTGTCGTCACGCATCGCGTCTTGCAGCTCCTGCAGGTCGATCAGGCCGTTTTCCTTCACACCCAGGTACGTGACCTCGAAGCCCTCGCGCTCAAGTTGACGCGTGGTGTCGAGCACGGCCTTGTGCTCGGTCTTCACGGTGATGATGTGCTTGCCCTTGCGCTGGTAGAAGTGCGCGGCACCCTTGATCGCCAGGTTATCGGCCTCGGTCGCACCGGAGGTCCAGATGATTTCCTTGGGATCGGCGCCCACCAGCTCGGCGACCTGGCCGCGAGCGTTCTCCACCGCCTTCTCCGCGCTCCAGCCAAAGCTGTGGCTGCGCGAGGCGGGATTGCCGAACAGGCCGTCCTTGGTCAGGCAGCCGGCCATCTTTTCGGCCACGCGCTCGTCAACCGGCGTGGTCGAGGAATAATCGAGGTAGATCGGCAGTTTCAGGTCACTCATTGCGCGTTAGCTCCTTTCCGCGGCCGCTTTGGCGGTCGCATGGCTTTTTCCGGTCGAGGCTTGCAGAGGGGCGCCGTGCATCACGACCTCCTGCACGCCGTCTTTTTCCATTTGTTCCCGATGGCGCTGCAGTACATCCGCCAGCGAGCGGGTGCTGAGGAAGTCATAGACCTGCTGACTCAGATCGGTCCACAGGTCGTGCGTCAGGCAGCGCGAATCCGAATTGCAGTTGGCCTTGCCGCCGCAGCGGGTGACGTCCACCGGCTCGTCCACCGCCACCACGATATCGGCCACGCTGATCCCCTCCGGTTCACGGCTGAGGGCATAGCCCCCGCCCGGCCCGCGACTGCTGTTCACCAGCCCCTTGCGGCGCAGCCTGGAAAAAAGCTGCTCCAGATAGGACAGCGAAAGCTTCTGCCGCCGCGCCACTTCGGCCAGGGATACCGGCCCGTTGCGGGTGTGCATCGCCACATCGAGCATGGCGGTGACGGCGTACCGGCCTTTGGTCGTCAGTTTCATGGTTGAGTGCACTTGTCAGTCATTTGCCGGCAAGCTTAGCAATACCCGAGCAAAACGATCAAGTATTCCCTTGCTGTTTACGTTCTTGTTGGGGCGCCACGTTCGGCGGAACCTCGCACTCGTCCGGCTCCAGACCTTCCAGATCACAGGCCTCCAGCGGGCCCGAATCGTCCTCGCCCAGGGCCTCGCCCGGATCGATACCGGCGCGCTTGAGCGCCTGGCAGGCCCGTTCCATGCGCTCGTCCAGGTCGTGTACGCGCTGCACGATGCGGTGGATCGCGTTGGCCACCGGATCTGGCATGTCCCGCGAGAGGCCGTAGGCATCGAAGCCCATGCGGTCCGCCATCTGCTGGAAGCGCGGATCGGGCTCGGGCCGCGGGCCGAGCACCCGGGCGGGAATGCCGACCGCGGTCGCCTCCGCCGGAACATCCTTCAGCACCACTGCGTTGGAGCCAATGCGCGCGTGGTCGCCCACGTGGATCGGGCCCAGCAATTTGGCACCCGCACCGATCACCACCTCGTTGCCGAGCGTCGGGTGGCGCTTGCCGCCTTCCCAGGTGGTGCCGCCCAGGGTCACCTGGTGGTAGATCGTGCAGTCGTCGCCGACCTCGGCGGTCTCGCCGATCACCACCCCCATGCCATGATCGATAAAGAACCGTCGGCCGAGGGTCGCCCCCGGATGGATCTCGATGCCGGTCACCCAGCGGCTGAAGTTCGCGATCACGCGCCCCAGCCAGCGCATCCGGTGGTTCCACAACCAGTGCGCGAGGCGGTGATACCACAGCGCATGCAGGCCGGGGTATGCGGTGAGCACCTCGAAGGCGTTGCGTGCCGCCGGGTCACGGTCAAACACGCAGCGAATGTCCTCGCGCATCCTGTCAAACATGGGCCGGCCTCAATTCCCGAGTCATCCGCTAGGTTATCACGCCGGTTTCCGGCGCCCTCAGCGGCCCTTTTCCGTGTGCGTCAATATACCGCGCAGCATGCGCACCTCGCTGCCGGTCAGTCCGGCGCGCATATAGAGGTGCCGCAAGCGCCGCATCAGATTGCGCGGATTGTCCGGGTCGAGCACCTCGATGGTCGTCAGGGCCTGCTCGAAATGACGGAACAGACCCTCCATCTCGTCTTGGGTCGCGAGCGGGTCGCGTGCCTCCCCTGCCGCACTCGCCTGCCCGGGATCCATTCCGGTCAGGTCCGCCATGCGGAGCGCGTAGGTCATTACCTGCACGCTGCCGGCCAGGTTCAGGGAGCTGAAATCCGGCACCGTCGGGATCTGCACAAACGCGTTGCAGTAATCCAGCTCGGTGTTGGTCAGACCACTGTGTTCACGTCCGAAAACCAGGGCCACCGGGCCCAGGGCCGCGTTCTCCAGCGCCTGCCCGGCCGCCACGTCCGGGCCCAGCACTGGTACCGAGTGGGTGCGCAGCCGGGCACTGGTACCCACCACCCACACGCAGTCGGAGACCGCGGCGGCCACATCATCCACCACGCGCGCCCGCGCCAGCAGGTCATCCGCCCCGGACGCCAGCGCCGTGGCATCGGCATGCGGAAACCGCTCCGGCGCCACCAGCACCAGATCCGTCACTCCCATGGCCTTCATCGCACGTGCGGCGGACCCAATGTTGCCCGGATGCGTCGTACCCACCAGCACGACGCGCACCCGGTTCAGGCGTTCTTCCATTCGTGGAGTCTCCGTTGCCATGCCCGCATCAAAGCTCGCGGATTGTACACAGGGGGGCTCTCGACTTCCCAAAAAAGAGCGGCTTGTGTATTGTTCGCGGCCTTCCCGCGGCGCGTGCGCGCGCCCGCCGGACACCCCGAAGAACACCAGGAGACACCCCATGCACCCCATGCTGAACACGGCGGTATCGGCGGCCCGCGAGGCCGGACGCATCACCACCCGCGCCTGGGGCCGGCCGGATCGCATGAACACCCGCGAAAAGGCCCGTAACGACTGGGTGTCGGATGTCGACCTGTCCGCCGAGCAGGCCATCGTGAGCACCCTGCGCCGCGCCTACCCCGACCACTCGATCATGGCCGAGGAAGGCGGCGAACAAAGCGGCAGCGACGCCGACTTCGTCTGGATCATCGATCCGCTGGATGGCACCACCAACTACCTGCGCGAGATCCCGCAGTACGGCATCTCCATCGCCCTGAAACACAAGGGCCGGCTGGAGCAGGCGGTGGTCTACGACCCGCTGAAGGAAGAGCTGTTTACCGCCACGCGCGGCGCCGGCGCCTTCCTCAACAGTCGCCGTATCCGCGTCTCCGAACGCAAGGACCTGAACGGCGCGTTGCTGGGCACCGGCATCCCGTTCCGCGAGGGCCAGGACCTGGAGCGCTACCTGAGCAGCCTGCGCCACTTGGTCCCGGGCACTGCCGGAATACGCCGCCCCGGCTCGGCCGCACTGGACCTGGCCTGGGTCGCCTGCGGGCGCTTCGACGGCTTCTGGGAGATGGGCCTGCAGCCCTGGGACATGGCCGCGGGCCTGCTCCTCGTGCAGGAAGCCGGCGGCGTGGTCAGCGACTGGCAGGGCAACCCGGACGTGATGCGCCGCGGCGACGTCGTCGCCGGCAACCCGAAGGTCCTCAAGGCCATGCTCCAGCGCCTGCACAAGGCCGAAAAGGAAGCCACCTCCCGCTCCGACCAATGAAGGCCTCGCGCCCGCCCCGGGCGCCGGGGGTCAGCCCCCGCCACGCCTGACCTTGCGCTCGATGCGCGTGCGCATCAACCGCAGGGACAACCACACCCCCGCGACCACGACCGGCACCGCCATTCCGATGGCCATGTTCACCGGTAACTGCAACGCAACCACCTCGTCCAGCCCACGTAACAGGTAGGCCACCAGGCTGGTCAGGTAGTAGCTGATCACCACCACCGAAAGCCCTTCCACTGTCCGCTGCAGGCGCAACTGCAGGTCGGCGCGCCGGTTCATCGAGCTCAGCAGGTCACGGTTCTGCCGCTCCAGCGCCACGTCCACCCGGGTGCGCAACAGCGATCCGGTGCGGTGGATGCGCGTGGACAGCACCTCCAGCCGCTCCGCCTGCGACGCGCAGGTACCCATGGCCGGATCCATGCGCCAGCCCAGGTATTCGCACAGGGTCTGCAACCCCGGCATGCGCTTGGTTCTCAGTTCCTCAGCGCCCCTGCTCACCAGCGAGGCATAGGCGCGGGATGCGTGGAAACGGCTGCCGGCATAGCTGCTCAGGCGCTCGACGTCGGATGCAAGGTCGGAGAGCACCGCCAGCAACTGCTGCTCGCGGTCCGATGCGGCGAACTGCTCGGTGATCCCCGCCATCTCGTCGTTAATGTCGTTCAGCCGGCCCTCGAGTTCGTCGAGTTCCGGCATCAGCTCGCGGACCAGCGGGAGCGCCAGCAGGGCCAGCAGCCGGTAGGTCTCCAGTTCGAACAGGCGCTGGGCGATACGCCCGGCCTCACGCCGGGTGAGATCGACATCGCGCACCAGGAAGCGGGAGAAACCGTCCTCGTGGACCCGAAAATCGGTCCATACCAGGCCATCCCCGCCAGCCACGCCGTTGCCGACAATGGGATGCGGAGCGAATACGGCTTCCAGCTTCTCGAAGGATCGCTCCGGCATGTCACGCGACTCCAGCGCCAGATGGATCGCGGCGATGGTGCTCCCTGGCAGCTCGCTCAGCCAGTCGGCCGGCACGCGGTTGATCGCCGGGTCGGCGAACGGGTCGCTGAAGGCTTCTCCGGTCACGAAGAATGACCAGGTGGAGAACTCGTTGTGGCGTTCCCAGCGCAAGCGAAACGGCCCCAGATCGCAGGCGACGAAGTTCTTCTGCGGGACCGGCTCGTTCACGCCAAAACGACGGCAGAGCTCCGCTACCAGTTCACGTTCGCGCTCGGCGGAGTCGCGCGGCGACAAAAGCGCCAGCCACGAGGCAGTCGCAGGGGCGTCCAGCGGCTCGTAGAAACGCGCATGGACTTCATCGTGAATCGACTCCCGCAGGGGGTGACTCGGGGGCAGGGACGGACTCTCTTTCATCGCGGATTAAACCTGAAGACGGCTTCCAGAAGCCCGGGCAGGCCACGCTGACGGAAGTGGATATGGACGGCAAGGACAGCGTGCTGGCCCAGACGCCGCACCGATCAACTTCACTTTAGAGCGCCCGAACCTCGATTGCCGTCACCACGAAGGGCGGACCACTCCTCTCGCCGGGCGAGCTGCCCGCAGCCTGCCCGCCTGCACGACCAGCATGGCCCTGGGGAACCCAGCGTAGTTCGCGCACACCTGCGGCGGCAACGCGAACAACCCCGATTCAGACGGCACCCGTTAGTCGCGTTCCTGCAGCCAAAGGATCAGGCGGGCATGCTGCTCCGGGTCGGCATCGATGGCGCGGCCCGGGCGCAGGTCGTAGTCCGCGAAGGCGGCATCCACCGTCTCGCTGCCCTCGGCCCATTCCTCGCTGAGACGGAAGATCAGGGTCGTCGGGGACGGCCGGTGCACCGCCGGGTGGAAACGCTGGGAGATCATCCCCGGCAGCGGCGGCTCCGGCTCCGAACGGAAGCCGTCACCATCGCGGAAGCGCTCCCAGGCCGCCTCCAGCAGTGCCAGGGCCGGGCCATGTTCACCCTCGCCGGTTGCCGCTTCCCAGTCGCGCAGGCCGCGCGCGACGTAGGCGTAATCGTTGAGCGTAGCGGTGCCCGCCTGCTCGGCGGGCAGCCCCATCAGCGCCGGCAGCTCCGCCGGGTCGGCGGCGACCTCCAGCAGCCAGGCTTGAACCGCCGCGCCCGCGTCAAGGAAGCGCGCATCGTGCGCCGACGCCTCCGCCAGGGCGGACAGCAACAGCCCGTGCGCCCCGGTCAGCACCTTCTCGTCACGCGGCAGGCCGCGCGCCTCGCGCGCCTGGATCAGGGCCTCGCGGCCGGACTCCACCTGCTCGCGAACCTCGTCCCCTGCCAGGTCGAAACGCTCCGCAAGCTGCTCGATCCCCGCGCCACTGCGCGGCAGGTAGCCAAGATCAAAGACCGAGCTGCCCTCCATGCCGAACCAGGCACGCACCAACTCCGGGTACTCGTGGTCCGCGAGTGCGGCTTCCAGATCTTCTTCCGGCCACAGGTAGGCCCCGCCCTCGCGGCCCTGATCGTCCACGGCCGACAGGCTGGAGGCGAACCCGCGGAAACCGCCCTCCGCAGCCTCCGCCTGCGCACCCGTCTCATCCTCGCGCAGGGCCATGTCCCGCTTGACGAAATCGAGGTTCTCGAGCCCCAGATCCACCCAGTCCTCGCGGCCGAAATATTCACCGGCACGCAGATAAACCAATGCGAGCTGTGCCTGATCCTCCAGCATTACCTCGAAGTGAGGCTCGTTCCAGTCCGGTGATTCGGAGTAGCGGAAGAAGCCGCCCCCCAGCACGTCACGCAGACCGGAGTGGGCCATCTCGTCCAGGGTGATCTCGAGAAACTCGGCAACCCAGCCTGGGGCCGTGCCGGCCTGCTCGGCCTCCAGCATCGCGTGCAGGTAGGGCGAATGGGGAAACTTGGTGGAACTACCGAAACCACCCTGAAGGTCGTCGGCCTCGCGCTCCAGGCGGCTCCACAGGACCTGCGGCAGTCGGCCCGCGCGGCCCTCGGAAAGCGGTTCCTCTCCCTTGCGCAGTTGCTGGGTGAGCTCCTCGCCCCCACGCCGGGCGAGATCCACCAGTCGGTCGTAATCCGACTCCAGGCGCTGGGTGATGCCATCGAGGAATTCGGCGAACTGGTCACGCGGGGCATACACCACGCCCGTCAGGGCATGACCGTCGGGGGTCACCACCACATTGAGCGGCCAACCTGCACTACCGGCCGTTGCACGCTGGAACTCCAGCAGATAGCTGTCCAGCGCCCCATTGACCTCGCGATCCACCTTCACCGGAATGAAGTTCGTGTTCATCCGTTCGGCAATACCGTCGTCCTTGAAGCTCTCCTCCTGCATCACGTGACAGTAGAAGCAGGAGTAGTAGCCACTGGAGATCAGCAGCGGGCGTTGTTCTTCCCTGGCCTTTTCCAGCAACGCCGGATCCCAGGCGCGCCACTCAACCGGGTCGTCCACATGCAGACGCAGGTACGGTGACACACTGTCGGCCATCTCCGGGTTGGCTTGAGCCGCACCGGGTGCAGCCAGTGCCACAAGCAACAACGGGACATACATCCCGATCCAGCGGTTTCCGACGGTTGCATACATGCGGGTCTCCAGCAGCATCTAGAAAAGGTTGCTACCCTTTTGGGACGCGCAGACAGGGAAGGTTCATTCCCTTTCCCGGAATCACGCGGATCGCATCGTGCATCACCCCCCCCCTTGTACATGCGATGTACAAATGTCGTACAATTATTTCATGGCGAGCGCGACGCACATCGAACTTCAAGACGAAGAAGGGTTGTACCCGATCCGCCACGTGTGCGCGGAGACGGGGATCAACGACGTCACCCTGAGAGCCTGGGAGCGCCGCTACGGGCTGATCCGGCCGATGCGCACCCCCAAGGGTCACAGGCTCTACAGCCAGAGTGACATCGCCCGCATCAAACGGATCATGGAACTGCTCGAACAGGGCATCCCGGTCTCGCAGGTCCATCGCGTACTGAATGACGAGTCCGCACACGGCACCGCCAGGGCCGAATCACCCGAAGCCGATGACACCTGGCCCCAGGCCGCCAGCGAACGCCGCGCCAGCCCCGGCCCCGGGATCGCCCCCCACACCATGGATCCGATCGCCGAGGCTCTGTATGCCTCGGTGGCCAACCTTAATGCCGACGAGCTGGATCGAATCTACACCCGGCTGGTCATGCGGCACGGCTGGGACGGCGTGCATGAAAGCGCCTTTCTGGAGGTTTATCGCCGCCTGCGCGAGGAATCCCGCCACAGTGCCGAAGGCGAGGTTCGCCTGGCCATCTTCGCCGCCTGGGCCACCGCGGCCTTCGCCGATCAGTTGCGCTCGGCCACACGGGCCTGCGACGAGCCGTCCTACCCCTGCCTGGTGCTGGGCGGCGGCCACCAGCAGGTTGGGGGCATGCTGCTGCAGCTCGCCTGCGCACGCCGCGGCATGAAGACCCTGCCCCTGTTCGATGCCACCAGTCCCGAGGGCCTCGACACGCTGATCCGCCGCCTGCGCGCGCCGGCAATGATCATCCATGGCTCCTCGCAGCTGATGCGCAGCCCCGAGCTTCCGCGGGTGGAGGCGATCCTCAAGCAGTCCGGCCCGCCCTGCTATCTCGCCGGCTCGGCCGCCCTCGAGCTGTCGCAGATGGAACACGGTCGCGAGATCGAGGTCCTGCCCGGACCTCCGCTGGAGGCCGCCGCTCGCCTCTCGCGCCACCTGCCCGACTAACCCCGCTCCACCCGCGCCGGCCCCGTGCCCGATTCCACCTCGCCCGTGGCCGTGCGCACCCTTCTGGTCGTGCTCGGCGACCAGCTGGCCCCGGACCACCCCGGTCTGCAGGGACTGGACCCGACGCAGGATCGCCTCTGGATGGCCGAGGTGGCCGAAGAATCCCGACATGTCCCGTCGCATATCGCGCGGACCGCGCTGTTCCTGTCGGCGATGCGTCACTTCGCCAGGGAACGCCGGGATGACGGTTTTTCCGTCCATTACCGCCACCTCGGGGAACGCCCCGAGCAGACCCTGAACGACGCCCTGCGCGCCGACCTCGAACACCTCCAACCGCAAAACGTGCGCGTGTTGCAGCCGGGCGAACACCGCGTGCTGCGCCAGCTGCAAGCCGCCTGCGCCGACCAGGCGATCCCGCTCGAGGTCCTGGACGATCCGCACTTCCTGGTCCCGCTGGACGCTTTTCACCAATGGGCCAAGGGCCGCAAGCAATTGCGCATGGAGTACTTCTACCGCGAGCAGCGCACAGCCCTGGGCGTGCTGATGAACGGCGACGAGCCCGCCGGTGGACAGTGGAATTTCGACGCCGACAACCGCGGGCATTTCGGGCGTGACGGCCCCGGCCTGCTGCCACCACCCCTTTCCTTTCCGCCGGACGCGCTCACCCGCGAGTGCCTGAACGACATCGCCCGGCATCTCCCGGACCTGCCGGGCCAGGCCGACGGCTTCGACTGGCCCGTCACCGCGCAGCAGGCACAACAGGCGCTGGACGACTTCATCCAGCACCGCCTGCCCGCCTTCGGCACCTATCAGGACGCGATGTGGACTGACCAGCCCTGGCTCTACCACGCCCGCCTGTCCACTGCGCTCAACCTGCACCTGATCCATCCGCGCACGGTGATCGACGCCGCGGAACAGGCCTGGCGCGATGGCCATGCCCCGCTGGCCGCGGTCGAGGGCTTCATCCGCCAGATTCTCGGCTGGCGCGAATACGTGCGCGGGCTGTACTTCCATTTTGGCGAGGCCTGGCACGAGTGGAACGCGCTGGAGACCGACCAGCCGCTCCCCGCCCTCTACTGGGACGCCGACACCTCCATGCAGTGCCTGCACCAGGCCGTCGGCCAGACCCTGCAACTGGGCTACGCCCACCACATCCAGCGGCTAATGGTCACCGGTTTGTTCGCCCAGCTGCTTGGCGTGCGGCCTGCCGCGATCCATGCCTGGTACCTGGGCATCTACGTCGATGCCGTGGAATGGGTGGAGCTCCCCAACGTGATCGGCATGTCGCAATACGCCGACGATGGGCGCATGGCCTCCAAGCCCTACGTGGCCACCGGGCGCTACATCCAGCGCATGAGCAACTACTGCGCGCACTGCCCGTTCGACCCGGCCGAGGCCTTGGGCGACAAGGCCTGTCCGTTCACCACGCTGTACTGGGACTTCCTCGACCGCCACCGCGACCGCTTCGCCCGCCACCCGCGCACCGCGCTGCAGTGGAAACACGTCGAAAAGATGGACCCCGACCGCCTGCAAGCCATCCGCGACCGGGCCGGAGAACTCCGCAAGACTCTCGCCCAGGGAGACCGCATCTGATGCAAAGCCCCGGCCCCACCCTCGTCTGGCTGCGCCGCGACCTGCGCCTGGCCGACCAGCCCGCACTGCAGGCCGCCTGCGAACGCGGCGGCCCGGTGATCCCGGTGTTCATCCATGCCCCGGAGGAAGAGGCCCCATGGCAACCGGGGGCCGCATCCAACTGGTGGCTGCACCACAGCATCAACGCGCTGGACCACGACCTGCGTGCGCAGGGCTCGCGCCTGATCCTGCGCGCCGGTCCCAGCCTCGACACCCTGCGGGCCCTGATCCGCGAGACCGGCGCCACCGCCGTCTACTGGAACCGGCTGTACGATCCCGCCATCGTCCTGCGCGATCCGGACATTAAGGCCGGGCTGCGCGCCGACGGCATCGAAGTACACAGCTTCAATGCCCACCTGCTGATCGAGCCCTGGGAGGTCGCGACCGGCCAGGGCCGCCCCTACAAGGTCTTCAGCCCGTTCTGGAAGGCCTGCCTGCAACGCGGTATCGACCGCGACCCGCTGCCCGCACCCTCCGAGCTCCCGCGACCCGAGGCCTGGCCCGACTCGCTCAATCCCGAACAGCTGGGGCTCCTGCCCGCGATCGACTGGGCCGGCGGCCTGCGCGCCACCTGGACCCCGGGCGAGACCACGGCCCGCGAGCGCCTGGAAGCATTCCTCGACAGCGCCGTGCGCACCTACGCCGAGGGGCGCGACCGCCCGGATCAGGACGGCACCTCGCGCCTGTCGCCGCATCTGCACTTCGGCGAGATCTCCCCGCGCCAGATCCTGCGCGCCCTGCGCGCGGCCGGCCTGCACCCGGACAGCGGCGGCCCCGAGGCCTTCGTGCGCGAACTCGGCTGGCGCGACTTCGCCCATCACGTGCTCTACCACTTCCCGCACACCCCGGAGCAACCGCTCAACCCACGCTTCGAGACCTTCCCCTGGCGCCAAGCCGATCGCGACCTGCGGGCCTGGCAGCGCGGCGAGACCGGGATTCCGATCATCGACGCCGCAATGCAGCAGTTGTGGGAGACCGGCTGGATGCACAACCGCCTGCGCATGGTGGTCGCATCCTTCCTGACCAAGAACCTGCGCCTGCACTGGCAGCACGGGGCCCACTGGTTCTGGGACACCCTGGTGGATGCCGATCTCGCCGCCAACACCCTGGGCTGGCAATGGGCCGGCGGCTGCGGTGCCGATGCCGCGCCCTACTTCCGCGTCTTCAACCCGCAAACCCAGGGCGAACGCCACGACCCCGACGGCACCTTCGTGCGCCGCTTCGTGCCCGTGCTCAAGGATGTCGAAACGCGGTATATTCACGCGCCAGGCGCCGGCGGTGCGCGCGGCTATCCGGCCCCGATCGTGGACCTGAAAGCCAGCCGCCAGGCCGCACTCGAGGCCTTCGAGGCCGTAAAAAACCACTGACCCAGACAGGCCCAACCATGACCTTTTCCGAACAGAATCTGTACTACCCGAAGAATGTCAGCTACAACTTCAGCCGCTACGACGAGACCAGTCCCGTGCGTGTAACCCACGACGGCAAGCGCTTTGTTGGCCAGTTGCTGAACTGCGTGGCCCCCTTCCGCATCCGTGTCACCGAGGAAATCACGGGCCCGGGCGCCTCGCGCTTTACCCCGGTCCGAGAAATCGAGATCCAGAGCCTCGACGGCGTGGAGTACCTGCACAAGGGCCACCACGGCCACTGAGCAGCACGCAAAGGCCGGACCGCTTTCCCGATCCGGCCATTCATTACCCACCCTGACGTTCGCACCCGGAACCCTGCATCGCAGAACCGGGGCAAACACCGATGCGTGTCATTCATGCAGTGTTGCCCTGGCCTGCTACCCTTGAGACAGGACATCCGCAAAAGGGACGAACGCCATGCAACGCCTTCTCGCCTCCTTCCTGATGTGCACCCTGCTGATCCCCGGCCTGGCACTCGCCGACAAGCCCGGCGACCAGCGCGCCATCGCCGGCATGGACACGGGACGCATCCTCTGGGACATCACCATTGCCGACCCGGAACGCCTTATTGCCCGCCTCAGCGTGATCCGCGAGACCTATGACGACATGCAGCGCCAGGGCCTGGAGCCGGAAATGGTCTTCGCCTTCCGTGGCGGGGCGGCCGGCCTGATCGCCCGCTCCACCGATCACCTGGAGCTCGAGGACGTCTCTGCGGTGCGCCATATCCATGAGCGCCTGGAGGGCCTGCTGGAGCTGGATGGCATCCACATGGAGGCGTGCAACATCGCCACGCGGCGCTTCGAGCTCGAACAAGACGACCTATTGCCCGGCATCCACATGGTCGGCAATACGTTCCTGTCGATCATGGGTTACGAGCACCAGGGCTACGCGACCATACGCATCGACTAACCCCAACCGCGGAATGCCGTTACAATCGAGTCGGGCGGACATTCGGCGCGGCCCCGGGACCGCGCCGAAGGCACGGTCACCGGGTCATTTGACCGGGTCACAAATGGCAGCGAACGACTGCCGAGCAAGACAAGGGGAGGCCTCTTTGGCGCATATGGAAATCACGACCTTCGGCACCGTTGGTGTACGCGTGGAGGACCGTGACATACCCGCCCTGTCCGGGACGAAGCTCGGGCTGCTCCTCACCTATGTGGCCGCCGAGAGCCCTCGGCGTATCCCGCGCGAGGAACTGGCCCGCCTGTTCTGGCCGGATCTGGACGCCGACAGCGCCCGGGTTAACCTGCGTCAGGGGCTGTTTCAGCTACGGCGCCAACTCCCTGCCGGCGACCCACCCCTGCTCGACACTACACCCCGCTACGTGCGTTTCCAGCCCCAACCTGAATCGCGCATCGACTTCCTCACCCTGAATCGCGCGCGCGCCGAGCGCCGCACTGCCGAGAGCCGCGAGACGACCGCCGCGTCTGCCGAGCGTGCCCGCGCCGAGCGGCGCACCGCCGAGCGACGCACTGCCGAAAGCCGCGCAGCCACAGCCACCCATCCGAACCTCGCAATCGTCTGCGACTACCGCGGGCACTTCCTCGAGGGACTGCGCGCCCTGCAGGATCTTCCGGAACTGTCCGCCTGGGCCCAGGCCCAGCGTGACCATCACTGGCAAAATCTGCTCGTCTTCATCACCCACAACCTCGTCGCACTGGCCAAGCCCAACGAAGGCGAACCCCTGCTCGCCGAGCTCCACCGCCTGCTGGCGATGGAGCCACACGACGAGACCCTGCACCGCCTCCTGATGAAGGCCCTCGCAGCCAGCGGCCACCCGAAGCGCGCGCTCGATCACTATGCCCATCTCGAGGCCGAGGCCGGCAAGGCACCCGGCGAACTGCTGGCGCGCACGCGCGAGGAAATCCTCGGCGCCGAGCGGGCCGAAGCCACTAGCCAGCGCGTCAAGACCGAGGAGGCCGAACCGGCCATCCTGCGCCCGGAACGTCGTCGGGTCACCGTCGTGGCCTGCCATGTCCAGCCCGACGCGGAAGCCGACATCGAGATCCAGCAGCAGCAGGTGAACCGCGCCCTGGAGCACGTCGACTTCGTCCTGCTGAGCCATCACGGCCATGTGGTGCCCTCCCCGGGACACGGCCTGCTGGCTTATTTCGGCTACCCGGCCGGTCGCGAAGAGGCCACCGTCGACGCCGTACACGCCGCCTGGCAAGCGCTGGAGACCGCCCCCGCCGACTGCAAGCTGCGTCTGGCCGTGGATAGCGATCTGATCGTCACCGGTGCCGACCCCGACCTGCCCGATCCAACCGGCCAGCTCACCGCCCGTGTCCACGACTGCGCGCAGCAAGCCGATCCCGGGACCCTGCGCGTCAGCGCACCGACCTACGCCCGTGTCTCGGGATACTTCAGCTTCCGCGCGACCGACGACGGTACCGGTGCCTACCGCGTCACCGGCGACCCCGGCCCGCTGGACCGGGTGGATGCACAGAGCCTGCGCGACCTCACGCCCCTCACCGGGCGCAGCCAGGAACTGCAACAGCTTCGGGGGCACTGGGACCAGGTCCTGGAAAGCAGCGAGGTCCGCTTCGTGCTGGTCCAGGGTGAGGCCGGGCTAGGCAAGAGCCGGCTTGCCCGGGGACTCGACCAGCAAGTCCGCGGGCAGGCTCGCTCACGCTACCTGCTCAAGTGCCGCGAAGATCGCACTCGGCAGCTCCTGGCGCCTGTACGTCAGGCCTTTGCCACCTGGATGGGTCAGGATAGCCTGCGCGAGGCCCGCCAGCGGCGCCTCGAAGGCGCCCTCAAGATCGCGGGCACCCCCCCCAAACTCGCACCACGCCTCGCCCATTGGCTGACCCACCCGGAGGCCGACGGCCCCGAGAGCCTGGCTCACGAGGGGCTGGACCGCGACCGCATCATCGACACCCTGGTCGAACTGGTCCACCGACGGTCGGCCCATGGATCGACCCTGCTGATCTGCGACGACCTGCACTGGATGGACTCCGGTACCTCGGAGTTCCTGCGACGCCTGTACCAGCGTCTGCATCACCGACCGATCATGGCCATCCTGACGGCCCGCATGAGCTTTCGCTCCTCCTGGCGCGACCTGTCGCTGGAGCACATCCGCCTCCACGGCCTGGACGATGCCGCCGCACACGGCCTGGTGGACCGTCTGGACCCGAATGGCCGCCTTTCCAGCGGCCTGCGCGACCAACTGGTCGAGCGTGGCGAGGGCGTCCCGCTCTTTCTCGAGGAACTCACGCGCTATGCCCTCGAAGCCGCCCGCACCGGCCAGCTGCCCGAAACCCTGCCGCCAGGACTCTCCAATCTCCTGGTCGCGCGTCTGGAACAGCTCGGCAGTGCCCGCGAACTGGCGCATTCCGCCGCAGTCATCGGGCGCGACTTTGACACCCGAATCCTCAGCCGCCTGCGCGGCCAGCCCGCCGATACCATCCGCCGCCAGCTGACGCGCCTGACCGGGAAGGGCTTCATCGAACCCGCCGGCATGGTGGATGGTGTGCGCTATCGCTTCCGCCACGTCCTGTTCCGCCAGGCGGCCTACGAATCGATGCTGCTGAGCGACCGCACCCGTCTGCACGGCCAGCTGGCCGACTTGATGCAGGAAGACGGCGAGCATGGCATGCAGACCGCCGACTGGGGTCGCATCGCCAACCACCTTTACCACGCCGGTCGCTATCCGGAGGCCGTAAACGCCTGGCTGCAGGCCGGTGAAGCCGCCTTCGCCCGCGGCATCCTGCCCGAGGCCTCGCACTACTTCGAAGACGCGCTGGACTGCCTGGAGCGTCACCCAGAGGCCCACGCGAGCGGCGATCTGGCGACCCACGAACGTGACACCTTGCGCGCCCTGGGTGGCCTGGGGGCCTCCAACCTGGCCCTGCTGGGCTACGGTTCGCGCACGGTCAACGATATCTTCGAACGCGCCATGCGCCTCACCGCCCCGGAACAGGACCCGGTGCAATACTTCCGCGTCCTCTGGGGCCTGTGGCACGGCGCCGGCTCCTGGCATGGATTCCAGGAGGCTCATCGCCTCGCCGCGGAGATGGAGCAACTGGCCGAGCGCTCCGGCGACCGCCTGCTGCGCATCGCGGCCCATTATGTCCAGGGCAACACCCATTTCTGGACCGGCCGCTTCGCCGAGGCGCTGGAACACCAGACGCGGGCGGTCAAGCTCTATCGCGACGCCGACCACGCAACCCTGGTGGCGCGCCATACCGAAAACCCGGCCATCAGCGCCCGGGGCTTCATGGCCTGGACGTTGCTCCATCTGGGAAATCACGCGCGCGCCTGGACCGAAATGGATGCCGCGTGCCAACAGGCAGACCAACTCGGCCATCGGCCTACCGAGGCCTTCGTATATGCCTTCCGCTCGGTACTCGGCTTCTACTCCAGCGACCCGGAATCCGCGCTGCCTGCAGCGCGCCACGCGCTATCCATCGCCCGCGAGTACGACTATCCGCTGTGGCGCGCCGCCGGCATCACCCTCGAGAGTTGGGCCCTGGCCCGGCAGGGCCAAGCCGATGCCTACCAGGCCATCGAACAGCAGGTCGAGGCGATGCGCCACATCATGGATGGCGTCAACACCATCTTCCAGCTCATCCTGCTGGACGCCCTGGAGACCAGTGACATCGCGGCCGAACAGCGTCTGGCAATAGCCGACGAGGCGCTGACAGGCTGCCGCAAGCGCGGCGATCTCGCCTTCGAACCGGCCATCCGCCGGTTGCGCGCCGTCGCCCTTCTCGCCAGCAGCAAAGGGAAAGCCGACGACGGCTGGCAGGACCTGGAAAGCGCGCGCAGCATCGCCCACGAACAGGGCAATCCCAACATCGAACGCCAGGCCCTGCTCGATTACGCCCGATTCGCCAGCGACCCCCAGGTGCAATCCTGGGCCGAACGCGAACTCTTGCGCATCAACCACTGCATCATCCCGCGCCCGCACCCCGACGAACCCCGCCAGCGCGATCCCCGCCTCGCCTAAGAAGGCGGCGCTGATTCTTTAATCAGCGCCGCCGTGCGCCTCGGCAACAAAACCTTAACGCCCGCGCAACAAAACCTAGACACTGCTGTAACGACTCGGCCTTAGCCTAGGCGCTCGCTTTTTACCAGGCTACGCCATGCAAACGCCCAACAGCTCTCCGCTGCTTGAGTGTCGGCAACTTCGCAAAACCTTCGGGGCCCATATCGCCCTTGATTCCATCGACCTCCAGGTTGACCCAGGCGAGTGTCAGGTCCTGCTCGGTCCCTCCGGCTGCGGCAAGACCACCTTACTGAATTTGGTCGCAGGGTCTCTGGAGGCGGATGCGGGCACCCTCTCGATCGCGGGCAAGACCATGGATGACCCGGTGCGCGGCATTCACCAGCCGATGCAGACGCGTGGGCTGGCGATGGTCTTTCAGAACCACAGCCTGTGGCCGCATATGAATGTGGCGGAAAACGTGGGTTTCGGCCTGAAGCTGCGGGGTATCCCCCTCCCTCAGCGCCGAAATCAGGTCATGGAGATGCTCGAGCGCCTGCAGATCGGGGCGTTTGCGGAACGACCCATCAGCACTCTCTCAGGTGGTCAGCAGCAGCGCGTTTCGATCGCGCGAGCGCTGGTCGTACAACCACGTCTGCTGCTGATGGACGAACCGCTGTCGGCGCTCGACGCCCGTTTGAAAGAAGAACTGAAGTCCGAGATCGCGATGCTGATCCGGGACACCGGCCAAACCGTGATCTACGTGACCCATGATCAAGGGGAAGCCTTCGCTCTAGGTGACCGGATCGCGCTGATGGCGAACGGCGCCATTGTGCAAAACAGTTCACCCGAGACCATCTACCAGACCCCGAGCAGCCGCTTCGTTGCCGAGTTCATCGGCAACGCAAACATACTGGCGTTTCAACGCCGCGGCGACGAAATTGTCCTCGACAACGCCCTGCGCCTGGCCGCCACCCAAGGGCTTCCGGCCCAAGGACATCTGGTGGTGCGACGGGAGGACATCGACCTGGCCCCCGGCGAGGCGCCGCCTCCCGAGGCTCGCCCCAATGGTGTACTGCCCGGATCGGTGCGTCATTCACGTTTTCTCGGCGACCGGCACGAAATCCTGCTGGATCTCGGTCAAGGCCTGCGGCTGCACGCCTTTCACCGCTCGGCCCTTGCCAGCGGCGAACTGGTCGGCGTACGGCTGGATCTGCAACGTGCACACGTTGTTCGTGCCTAATGAAACGGCTCCGAGTTCTGCTGCCCGCGCTGGCGATCATGCTTGTGGCACTGAGCGGATGTCCGGGACCCACGACGGATGACGACACGCTGGTGGTCTATTCAGCGGGCCCCCGCCCCCTGATCGAGCGCATCGTCCGCGAGTTCGAGGCGCACCACGACATTCAGATCGAGTTGTTCGCCGCCACTACCGGGCAGGTCATGGCGAAGTTGGAGGCGGAACGCTACCGCAATCGCGCGGACGTAGTCATTTTCGCCTCGGAACTCGCAGCCGAGGCCCTGAAGCGCGATGGGCGACTGCGCCCCTATCGCCCACGCGACATCGAACAGACACCGGCCGAGTGGCACGACCCGGACGGCCACTTCCATGCCACGGCGGCGGCAATGGTCGGCATTGCCGTGCGTAACGATCGTCCCGTCGGCGAACATCCATCGATCGATTGGCCCGATCTGATGCAAACCCCGTATGCGGAGCGCACGGTAATGCCATCCCCATCGCGCTCTGGGGCCAGCGGCGACTTCCTGGTGAACTTTGCCCAGGTACGCGGGGATGCATTGTGGCCCGCTTTCGTTGCAGCCCGAGCCAACGGCCTCGACTTCGCAGCCGCCAACAGCCAGGCCATTGGGGGCCTCACGACTGGCGCCTACGACGCGATTCTGGGCGTCGTGGACTATCTCGTCCTGCGCCAGAGCGAGCGCAACCCCGACATCGAGATGCGCTATCCAACCAGCGGCGCCGCCATGGTGCGCAGGCCCATCGTCATCCTCGATCAGGCCCAGGCACCGGAACAGGCCGAGGCCTTTGTCGATTTCTACTTCTCCGAATCGGCCCAGCAGGCGGTCGCCGAGCAACACCTGATTCCCGCGCGGGAGGGCATCGAAAACAGCTCCCTGCGCCAGGCGGCCTACGAAGCCGCACCACCGATCCTCGACCTTGACCGGGGGGCAGCGCTCGCCGCACAGAACCGTCTGTTGCGAAGGTTCCAGCTGGAGGTCGAACGCGCCGAGATCCCACGTCGACCGCGAAGCGGGCAGCCATGACGTCCGTTGCCTCGATATCGCCGCGCCCGTTCATCCTGTCCTGGGCTAGTGCCCGTCTACCGGTGCTGCTGGTCTCGGCGATCTTGTTGATCGGTGCCGGCTACCCCATGGCGCTGCTGTTCCTGACCAGCATCTTCCCCGAAATCATGGGGGGGCGCTTTGACGGTTTCCTCGACGCCTATCGCCGTATTGGCGAGACCGAAGGCATTGGCTCGATGTTGTGGAACTCGTTCGCCTGGGCGGCGGCAACCACCGTGGTCAGCTGGATCTTCGGGGTGCCCTGTGGCTACCTGCTCGCGCGGACCAACCTCCCGGGCAAGCTCTGGGCCCGGCTGTCCCTCCTGGTGCCCATCATGACACCGCCTTACATCGCGGCTCTGTCGTACATCCTGGTCATGCAGGACGGCGGGTTCATCGACCAATTGCTCGGGCCGATGCCAGAAAGCCTCCGCGCCTGGTTCTTCTCCTTCTGGGGCGTAACCCTGGTGATGGCCCTGGCTTCATTCGGCTACGTGGCACTGGCGACCGAGGCCGCACTCTCCGCCATACCCCGCCGGCTAGAGATCGCCGCCGCCCAGCTCGGCGCCAGCTGGAGTCAGACGTTGCGGGTCATTCTGATCCCGTTGTTGTTGCCCGCGCTGTTCAACTCCGGCCTGCTGGTATTCCTCGAGGCCCTGTCCAATTTTGGCGTCCCCGCCGTTCTTGGAACACGCGCGAATCTCCCGCTCCTGCCGGCCGAGATCTTCTATCTGGTAACGAGCTGGCCGCTCGACCTGGCACTGGCCACGGCGTTGTCTTCCCTGCTCTGCCTGGTGGCCCTGATCGCCCTGTACGGCTCGCGCCTGATTGCTAACTTCATGGGGAACGGCCGCTACGAGCCCGAAACCCCGCACCAATTCGAATTGGGACCAAGCCTACGCCTTCTGGGTCTGGCGTGGTTTGGAGGACTGTTCTTCCTGTCTACCCTGCTTCCGTACTTCGCCATGATCATCACGAGCGTGGCGGACCAGTGGCGGGGCACCCTGCCCAGTCTGACCCTGGAGCATTATCGCGCCATCCTGACACCAGGCTCGCGCGGCTCGGAAGCGCTATTCACCAGCCTGTGGCTCGCCTTCGCCGCGGCCACCATCAGCATCTTCCTCGGCGCGTGGATTGCGTATGTCACCTCCTGCACCCGTGGCTGGCTACGGCACGCACTGGAAGGACTCGCCACTCTGCCGCGCGTGATACCCAAGATCGTCCTGGCTGTCGGCCTGATCCTGGCCTGGAACGCCTTCTGGGTACCAGTCTCGCCGTACAACACCGTTTGGATGCTGCTTCTGGCCTACGTGGTGATTTACATCACCGACGCACTGAATTACTCCAACAGCCGCCTGCAGTCGATGGACCCCGGGCTAGAACATGCGGCGTCCATCCTCGGAGCCAGCCGCCAGCGCGTATTCCTAGAGGTCGTCCTGCCACAGCTCAAGCCTGCGCTTCTGGCCGCCTGGCTGACCACCTTCATCGTCACCATGCGCGAGCTCGTAGCCTCCATCCTGCTGCTGCCCCCAGGCGTGGACACCTCCGCAACCTTCATTTTCAACCAGTTCGAACAGGGCGATCTCGCGGTCGCGATGGCCATGGCCAGCATCACCATCGCGTTGAGCTCCATTGTCCTGGTCGTCTTTCAGATCCGGAGCCGCCAACGTGCTCCCACCTGATCACGCCGAGAGGTGTGTGTACCCATCACGTCCGGTTCGCGGGAGTCATGCCGGATGTGTTTTTACCCAAAACTCACAGGAAAAGACCATGAAATCGTTCAAGCCTCATGCACTACTCACCGCGCTAATCAGCGGCGGCCTGCTTGCCTCGCCGGCTCACGCCGGGGACTCCAACTCCGCCCTGATCGACAAGCTGATCGAACGCGGCGTCCTGACCGAGCAGGATGTCCGCGACCTCCGCGAATCCGAGGCGCAGGAAGAACAGCGCCGTGCCGAACAGGTGCAGGCCGAGGATCGGTATCAGGGACTGGAGTATGAACCCACGCTACCGCTGCAAAACGTGGATGACCGCATCCAGGCGCGCAAATTCCGCGTGGAAAGCCAGGACGGAAAAAACCGCTTTGGCCTGCGGGGCCGGCTGATGGTTGACACGGAAGTAGCCAATTGGGATGACAATCTTTCCGAGGCAGCCAATGAAGCCGACCCGATCCCCGAGCATGGCACTTACCTGCGCCGGGCTCGCCTCGGGGCGATCGGTGTCTACAACAACCTTTGGGAATGGCAACTGGAAGTAGACTTCCGCGACAGCGACGTGCGATTCGCCAATGCCTATGTGGCACGACTATTCGATCAGGGTCGTCTCGCGGTCGGCAATTTCAAGGAGCCCTTCTCCCTAGAGAGTTCGACCAGTTCGCGCCGCCTAACGTTCATGGAACGCGCAACCCCGGTCGATGCTTATCGCCCGAGCCGCGAAATCGGTCTCATGTACGAGACGCTCGTCCCTGACTGGTATTTCGCAGCGGGCGTCTTCGGCGGCGACGGGACAGACCGTGATCGCGACGTCAAGGAAGGCTACAGCCTTGCGACTCGAGGGTCCTTTGCCCCGTACATGTCCGACGACACCTTCACGCACCTCGGGGCCTCGTTCAATCACCGCGTCAACGCGACGGACGAAGGTACCCTGGAAGATGTACGTCTACGTTCACGCGAGGGGGCACGTGCGATCGACGTTCGACTGATCGGCCGGAATGACCTTGAAGGCGTCGATTCCTACAACCGCTATGCGCTGGAAGCCGCCTGGGGAAAAGGGCCGTTCTCCCTGCAAGGCGAGTATCTTCGCGTCGATCTTGACCTCGACCGAGAGCAGGTCCTTGATGCACATGGAAGCAACGCAACGGACAAGAGCAGCCTCACACTGGATGGTTACTACGTTCAGGCGAGCTATTTCCTGACCGGCGAACAGCGCAACTACCGGCCGTTCAGCGGGGACTTCGGCGCCGTTCGTCCAAACTCCACGTTTGGTCACGGGGGCACTGGCGCCTGGGAAGTAGCCGCGCGCTATGCCCACGCCGATTCCATGGAACACACCCGCGTGGGGCGCGGGAACAAGATGGACCACTACACCCTTGGCCTGAACTGGTATCCCAATCAGGACATGGTGTTCAAGTTGAACTACATGTACTTCGACTATGAGGGCCGTGGTGGGAAGTCCGACGGCAACCACGTTCTGGCAGCTCGCGCCCAGTTCGAGTTCTAGGCCCGACGGTTGGGCGGGCACACGGACGTTCCCGCCACTTCACAAGTCGCAACCACAGCAAAAGAAAAGGCCCGAACCTTGCGGCTCGGGCCTTTTCGGGATATGGCGTCCCCACGGGGATTCGAACCCCGGTCGCCGCCGTGAAAGGGCGGTGTCCTAGGCCTCTAGACGATGGGGACGTAGAGGCAACGTCTTCTTCTTACTTCCGCTTGCTTACTCGGGTGGGCCCTTGGGCCGGTCTTCCTCGCTACCTGGTGCGCGATGCAGAAGCGTCGTCACCAGACCGTTGAACACCAGCAAAAACCCGACCGGTACCAGCGCGATGAGGGGCTTCGACCAAGTCTGTTCCCCGGTGAGCATCAGCCCGAATCCGCCGATCAATCCGATCACTGCCAGCACCAATCCAACGTAGAGCGATATGACTCCAAAACGATGCATTAATGAACTCGCAGTACCCCTGAGTGGTGGAGCCAGGCGGGATCGAACCGCCGACCTCCTGCATGCCATGCAGGCGCTCTCCCAGCTGAGCTATGGCCCCGTGTCAGGCGAGCGCGTACTGTAGCCAGCACCCCCAAATGTGTCAACCCGCTGCGGCGGAAATTTTCTGCAACGCACGGTCGATACGGGCCAGAACGCGCTCGCGACCAATGAGCACCAACGTGTCATCGATGGGCGGGGACACCGTGCCGCCGGTAAGGGCCACACGCAAGGGCTGCGCCACCTTGCCGAGCTTGAGTTCCAGCCGCTCGCCAGTGTGCACCACCACCTCGTGCAGCGCCTCTTTCTCCCACGCCCCGAGAGCGCTGAAGCCATCGTGCAGGGTTTGCAGCACGGGCTGCGCCTCGGCGGTCAGCTGCTTGCGCGCCGCCTTCTCGTCGTAGTCCTCGAACTCGCGATAGAAATACACGCTGTTCTCGGCCATCTCGCGCAGGGTACGCGCCCGTTCACGCTGCGCGATGACCACATCGCGCAGTTCCGGCCCTTCGGAGGGATCGATCCCCAGCTGCCCCAGGTGCCAGCCCAGTTCCAGCGCGACGTGGTCCGGGTCCAGCGTCTTGATGTAGTGCTGGTTCAGCCACAGGAGCTTGTCCGGGTTGATGGCGGAGGCGGATTGGTTCACGTCCTTGATATCGAACAGGCGAACCAGTTCGTCCAGTCCGAAGATCTCCTGGTCGCCATGCGCCCAGCCCAGGCGCACCAGATAGTTGAGCAGGGCCTCCGGCAGGTAGCCCTCGTCGCGGTACTGCATGACCGACACCGCGCCGTGGCGTTTGGACAGCTTGGCGCCGTCGGGCCCCATGATCATCGGCAGGTGGCCATAGCGCGGCGGCTCCACCCCCAGCGCCTTGAGGATGTTGATCTGGCGCGGCGTGTTGTTCAGGTGATCGTCGCCGCGCACCACGTGGGTGATGCCCATATCCATGTCGTCGACCACCACCGTCAGGTTGTAGGTCGGCGAGCCATCCGAGCGGGCGATGATGAGGTCATCCAGCTCGTGATTCTGGAACGCGACCTTCCCGCGCACCATGTCGTCAACAACTGTCACGCCCTCGTCCGGCGTGCGAAAGCGGATGACCGGCTCCACGCCCTCGCGCGGCTCGGTACGGGCGCGGCAGCGACCGTCGTAGCGCGGCTTCTCCTTGCGCGCCTTCTGCTCCTCGCGCATCGCGTCCAGCTCTTCCCTCGAGCAGTAGCAGCGGTAGGCGTGGCCAGCGGCCATCAGCTGCTCGATCACTTCGCGATACCGGTCGAACCGTTCGGTCTGATAGAACGGGCCGTGGTCATAGGTCAGACCCAACCAGTTCATGCCCTCCAGGATCGCGTTCACCGACTCCGCAGTACTACGTTCCAGGTCAGTGTCTTCAATGCGCAGCACGAACTCGCCCCCATGGTGGCGGGCATACAGCCAGGAGAAGAGCGCGGTACGGGCACCACCGATGTGGAGATAGCCGGTGGGACTGGGAGCAAAGCGGGTACGGAAACTCATGCGCAGGACACTCGATCAGGGGTAGCAAGAATAGGGGGAACTAGGGTAGCAGAACGATACTCCCCGATGACCCTGCAGCCCGGTTTCGGTTGGCTATACTCAAGACAGGCAACCACAGGGGCCTGCGCCGCCCAAAGGAGTCCTAATGAAACCGGTTTCGCTCACCCAACTTGCAACCATCGCTCTGGTCACCGGGGGATTCGCCCTGGCCGCTGGCAGCGCCACCAGCATGGAGCGCGTTTCGGCCGCCGATGAAGCCAAGGTATATTTCATCAGCCCGCAGGATGGCGACACCGTCGAGAGTCCCGTGCGGATCCAGATGGGCCTGCGCGGCATGGGCGTGGCCCCGGCCGGCGTCGAGGCCGACAACACCGGGCATCACCACCTGTTGGTGAACCAGCCGCTGGACGAGGTCGACCTGGATGCCTCGCTCCCCTTCTCCGACCACAAGCGCCACTTCGGAGGCGGTCAGACGGAAGGCGAAATCGAACTGGAACCAGGCACCCACACCCTGCAATTGCTCTTCATGGACTACCGCCACCTCAGCTTCGACCCGCCAGTGACCTCCGACAAGATCACCATCACCGTCGAATAGGCGACACAAAAAAGCCCCCTCCGGACCCGGAGGGGGCTTGTCATCGCCAGTGGCGACCGGTCGCTTATGGCAGTGACGGGATCTCGAACTGCGGCATGTCACCGGTCAGCGCGTGCATGAAGGCCTCCAGGTCCGCGACTTCATCGTCGCTAAACTCCATGCCCAGCATCTCCTGCCCCATGATGCGGATCGCCTCGTCCAGCGTGGCGGTCTCGCCGTTGTTCATGTAGGGGTAGGTCAGGGCCACGTTGCGCAGGGTCGGGGTCTTGAAGGCAAAGCGATCACTCTCCTCCCCGGTCACCAGGTAACGGCCCTCGTCTTCCGAGCCCGGCACCTGGATGCGATGGAAGTGGCTGTCGGTCAGTGCCGGGCCACGGTGGCAGGCGACGCAGCCGTTATCCGCGAACAGCTTCATGCCGCGCATCTGCTGCTCGCTCATCGCGCCCTCGTCCCCGACCAGCCAGCGATCCAGCGGCGAGTTCGGGGTGTTCAGCGTGCGCTGGAAGGTCGCCAGCGCATGGGCCACGTGATCGGCATTGATCACGTTGTCACCGTCATAGTCCGGATAGGCGGCCTCGAACTTCTCCTGGTACTCGTTGAACTCTTCCAGACGCTCGATTGCGTCCTCCAATGGCATCGCCATCTCGATCGCGTCCTGGATCGGACCCAGCGCCTGGCCTTCCAGGTCGTCCTCGCGACCGTCCCAGAACTGTGCCGTGAAGAAGCCGGAGTTCAGCACCGTCGGGGTGTTGCGCTCGCCGACCTGGCCGTCATGACCCACCGCACGCGGGATACGATCCGCCCAGCCCAGCGCCGGGTTGTGGCAGGTCGCGCAGGAGATCACGCCCGAACTGGAGATGCGCGGCTCGAAGAACAGCATCTTGCCCAGTTCGATCTTCTCCTTCGTCATCGAGTTGTCCGCCGGGATCGGCGGCAGCGCCGGCAGCGGCTCGAACACATCCCGGTACTGCGAGTAGTCGGTATCCGCCACGGCGGGCGCGGCCACGCCCAGCGCCAGGGCGGTGCAGGCCGAAAAGATGGCGCTACGAAGATAAGAACGTCGAATCATGGCGCGTCTCCCTGAGATTGGATCGGTGTCGGCGAAGACCGATATAGACTCGGTCCAAATCACCTGAATCCCACCCTATCGACCCGGTATTCGATCGACCAGCGAAATCAGCCCGCCCGTTGATCCAGATCAATCATTGCGGTTGGTCGCTCATCAAACGCGCCTCTTGCCGGCCTGTTTGCACACCAGTACCCTTCGCCCCGCCTCCAGGTGCCCTGGCGTTCCATCGCCGGGGATAATCGGGAAGCCGGTGCGCGAACTGCCGTTCGCAATGCCGGCACTGCCCCCGCAACGGTAGGTGAAGACAACGGATCGACAACCACTGCGCCGCAATTCGGCGTGGGAAGGCGATCCGCCCGGGCACCCCCGCCCGCTTCACGAGTCCGGAGACCGGCCAGGAGGAAACCTGACGCTGCGGCGGGCAAGCGGTCGGGTCGGGCTCGCTGTGTCTATAGTCCCCGACCTCCCCTGGCCCACCCAGCGTCATTCCATCCACGGCGCACGGGGTGTGCGTCCCAGGGAGAATGACTTTGAACAAACCGACCCGACGACCCGGCCGGCCGCCACTCCTGGCTCCGGCCCCGACCCTTCTCGGCCTGTTGATCGCCAGTGGCGGGGCTTCCCCCCTCCAGGCACAGTTCGAATTCGGAAGCGAAGCCGACGACTTCGCCATCACCCTGGACCCGCTCATCCAGGGCCGCTACGCCATCGAGCGGGGCGACGAGGGAACCACCACCGAATTCGACTTTCGCCGCGCCTGGCTGGATACGACGGGCACCCTCTTCCACCCCGATCTTAGTTTTCGCCTGCAGCCCGACTTCAGCAGCGGCGAGCTCTCGATGCGCGATGTCTGGCTCCAATACGCGCTGACCGAGTCCCTCGACCTGCGCGCCGGCCAGTTCACCGTGCCCTTCGGTCTGCCGCGGGACATCGGCGGCCCCAACCGGCTGTTCACCGAGTTGAGCATCGCGGGGAATCAGTTCGAGGTCCCGGCCGGACGCGATACCGGCGTCACCCTACTGGGGGGCGACGGCGACGACCGGGCCTGGGCCATCGGCGTGTTTGACGGTCGCGGCCGCCTTGACCAGCGGGATGACCGACCGTCCACCTCCGGCCACCTGTTCAGCGCTCGGGGGGCCTGGGCACCGGTAGGTACCCTTCCGCGCGACAACACGACCGTCGGCAAGCCGGTCGAGCATACGGTGGCCCACGGCGTCGGCCTGCAGGCGGCGAACCGCAATCACCTGCGCGACTGGACTCGCGGACGGGAGAACCAGGTAAATCAGCAACGCGCCGACTGGGTCACCGCAACGGCCGACAGCGTCGTCAAGTTTGCCCGCACCGCCATTTCAGTCGCCGCCTTCCGCCGCGACGTATCGCCCGATCACGGTCCCTCCTACCACGACCTGGGCGCCGAACTCGAGCTGGCCCAGGCACTGCCCTGGGAGGGGCTAGAGGTCGCCGCGCGCCACGCTGTGCTGCGCCACGACGCCGGCGACGACCTCGGCACCGACGAGCGCTGGCAGCGCGAATGGGGCGCCGGCCTCAACTGGTATCACCGCGGCCAGCGACAAAAGACCCAATTGATGTGGCTGGACCGCGACGCTGGCACTTCAGACTGGGAGCTGCACTTGCAGCACCAGTTCCGCTTCTGAAACCGGAAAGGAGATCCGACATGACTAGAACCACCTTCACACCGGCCCTCCGGGTCACCGGCCTTGTCCTGATCCTGCTCGCCGCCACCGTCGCCCATGCCGGCGAGGTGACGCTTCCGATGCCCGGGCCCTGGGGTGACGACTACAGCGAGACCCTGGACGACCCGGACACAGTGGACGCCACCGAGGCCTTCCAGCGCTTCCGTCAGCAGAGCATGCAGGGCACATCCGCCACCTACCGCAGCATCGAGCAGATCCTGCGTTATGGCGCACCATTCGCCGGACGTCTGCCCGATCTGGCCGAGGAACTGGCGCGCCGCGCCGACGACATCGAAACCTGGTTCGCACGCGAGACACCCGCGCGGCACGGCGAACCCGGAGCCCTGCCCGCGGCCTGGGAAGACCCGGACTTCGCCGAGTACAAGGCCGCCTACCGCGAGGCCGCCCAACAACTACAGCGCAAGGTGGAGTCGGCCGAGGACCTGGGGAACGAAGACTTCCAGCTTCGCGCCACCGAGGCCCTGAACGGCGTGCGCCACCATTGCCTGGCCTGTCACGACAACTACCGCCGCCGCTGAACCGGGTAGGAACCAAGGGGCCGCCTGGCGGCCCCTTTCCGTAATCCTGACCAGGAAGCAACCACCTTCGCCTGCAAGCAGGCTGCCACATCGCCGTGAACCGCAAGACACAAGGAGCCTGCTTGCAGGCGAACACCGGGGCCTCCACAACGCTCACCGGGATCGTCCCTGCCTGCGGAAGATCGAAGACGCGACGCTTAGTCCCCGTCCATGCCCCGATAACGGCGCACGTGCGCCGGGTCGTACAGCGCACTGTCGCGGAAATCGCCCGGATCCAGCGCCGGCCCCACCAGGATCAGCGCCGAACGCCGCGTGGTCAGGGCCACTGCCCGTTCCACGATATTGCCCAGCGAACCGCGCACCACGGTCTCGTCCGGCCAGCTGGCGCGGAAGACGATCGCCACCGGACAGTCGCAGCCGTAGTGCGGACGCAGGTCCTCGACCACGGTCTCGATATTGTGCAGCGATAGGTGGATCGCCAGGGTCGCCCCGGTCGCGGCGAAAGCCTCCAGCCGTTCGCGCTCCGGCATCGACGAGGCCCGTCCCGGCGTACGCGTCAGCACCACCGACTGTGCCACCTCCGGCACGGTCAGTTCGCGCCCCAGGGTCGCCGCGGCCGCGGAAAACGCCGGCACGCCCGGGGTGATGGTGTAGTCGATCCCGGCCGCCTCCAGGCGGCGGATCTGTTCGCCCAGGGCGCTGTACACCGACAGATCGCCGGAATGCAGTCGTGCGACATCCTCACCGGCCGCATGCGCGCGCTGGATCTCGTCCATGATCGCGTCCAGCGTCAACGGCGCGGTGTTGATCACACGCGCCCCCTCCGGCGCATGCTCCAGCACGGCCTCGGGTACCAGTGAACCCGCGTACAGGCATACCGGACAGGCCGCAATGCGATCGCGCCCGCGCAGGGTCAGCAGGTCCGCGGCACCCGGCCCCGCTCCGACAAAATGAACCGTCATGATGACTCCTTGGATAGGTGATGGGCATCGACCCAGGCCACCGCACAGCTGGCCCGCGCTGACAGACGACGCGGCAACAGCAAACGCGCGCCTGCGCCGGCTGCCGCCAGCGCCGCCGCCTCGGCCACCGACCCGACATCGGCGGTTGCACGTGCCCGCCGCGACTCCGTAAGCACTACGCCGTCGCAGTCCGCCAGCGCGGCCGCGGACAGAAATACGAGTTCCAGTTCCAGCTCGCACGCCACCGTCGCCAGCATGGCGCTGTCGCTCTTGTGCGCCGGCGCCGCCAGCTGCCGGGCCCCGATCGCCCCGGCACGCTCCACTCCCGGCATGGCGCGGGCCTCGGCCAGAACCGCACGAATCAGACCCTCCAGCTCCCGCGTCGTACAGGCAGAGGCAAAGCCGACGCCTGGCACGACCCAGGATCCCGCCTGGTTCAACTCCGGTGCAGGGACCACAGGGTCACCGGCCGCAGCGGTTTCCAGCCCGACATCGCGCCCAGCGGTTCCGAGCGACTCACATTGATCCGTGTCAGCTCGCCACCATGGCGCTCGCGCGTCGCCGCCAGCACCGCATCGCCTTCCACCGTCACGCTGTTGGCGACCAGGCGCCCCCCCGGGCGCAGGCTCTCCACGCAGTGTTCCACCAGCCCGGGCATCGTCAGCCCACCCCCGATGAAGATCGCGTCGGGGGCAGACAGATCATCCAGCGCCTCCGGCGCGCGCCCGGAGATACATTGCAGGGCCGGGACCCCTAGGGCACGCGCATTGCGCCGGACCCGCTCCAGCCGCTCCGCACGCGGCTCGATGGCCACGGCGCGGTTCGCTGGATCCGCCAGCATCCACTCGATACCGACAGACCCCGACCCGGCGCCAATGTCCCACAGGCACTCGCCACGCCCGGGCGCCAGCAGGGCCAGCGTTACCGCACGCACCTCGCGCTTGGTAATCTGCCCGTCCTGCTCGAATTGATCCTCCGGCCGGCCGGCGCTCGCCGCGATCACGGAGGCCGTCGAGGACGCACGGCATTCCAGGGCGATCGTGTTCAGCGGATCCACCCCACATGTCCTCCATTCCGCCACCGTGGCGGCCTCTACGCGCTCCGAGGCCCCGTCCAGTTGTTCCAGAACGGTCAGGGTCGAGGCCCCGAAACCCAATTCATCGAGCCACTGGGCCAACTCGCCAGGCGTCTCACCGTCGCGGCTGAGGATCAGCAGCCGCGCGCCGTCGTGCAGCCACGGGCGCAGCGCCTCCATGGGCCGGCCGTGGACCGACAGGCAGCGGGTCTCCTGTAGCGGCCAGCCCATGCGCGCGGCGGCCAGGCTGAACGCCGATGGCACCGGAAACACGCGGGTGGCTTCCACCGGGAAACGCCGCAGCAATGTCGTGCCAACCCCGAACCAAAACGGATCGCCGCTGGCGAGCACGCACAGCGGCTTCCCCGCTCGCGCCTCGATCCAGTCGAGAGCAGTCTCCAGCGGCGAGGGCCACAGCAGACGTTCCTGCCCCGGCTGCGGCGGCAGCATCTCCAGATGCCGGGCCCCACCGATCACCGTGGTCGCCTGCGCAACGGCCTCACGGGCCTCCGTTGCCAGTCCGGACAGGCCGTCCGCGCCCACACCGACAATGTTCAGCCATGGCGTTCGTTCGCTGTTCGTGGCTAGACTGGTCATCCTCATGAGCTCCCGTTCATCTCCTGACTCCAGCCCCAGGGCAGCTCGCCCCCGGCACGTTCTGCTGCTGGGCGGCACCACCGAGGCCGCAGCGCTGGAGCCGCTGCTGGATGCGCACCCGCGGCTGCAGGCCACCGTCTCGCTGGCCGGGCGCACCCGAAAACCGGGGCCGTCGCGGCTGCCTCGGCGCACCGGCGGGTTCGGCGGCGCCGACGGCCTGGCCGCCTGGCTGCACGCACACGCGATTGACGCACTGGTGGACGCGACCCACCCGTT
The DNA here is from genome assembly GCF_000377925.1 of Thioalkalivibrio sp. AKL12. Lineage (NCBI taxonomy): Bacteria > Pseudomonadati > Pseudomonadota > Gammaproteobacteria > Chromatiales > Ectothiorhodospiraceae > Thioalkalivibrio > Thioalkalivibrio sp. AKL12. The sequence goes on along the minus strand of NZ_KB898892.1, from coordinate 163,469 downwards.
CGCGCGGCAGATCTCGGCCAACGCCGTCACAGCCGCACGCAACACCGGCATCCCGCTGGCCCGACTGACCCGGCCGTCGTGGGAGGCCGGGCCGGAGGACCGCTGGATCCGCGTGCCCGACCTCGCGGCCGCCGCCCGCGCCCTTCCGGATATCGGCCGACGCGTGCTGCTGACCACCGGCCGCCAGCACCTAGAGGCCTTCGAGGCCGCGCCCGAGCTGGACTACGTGATCCGCACCATCGACCCGCCGGAACCGCCGCCGGCGCTGCCGCGGGTCACCTGGATCCACGCCCGGGGCCCGTTCACGGCCGAGGACGAGGCGTGCCTCTTGCGGGAACACGCGATTGACGTTCTGGTGACCAAGGACAGCGGCGGCGATGCCACGGCCGCCAAGCTGCAGGCGGCTCGCGAACGGGGTATCCCGGTCGTGATGGTCGAACGCCCGCCGGACGCCCCCGGGGTGCCACGATTCCACGCCCCGCAGGCGGTACTCGACTGGCTGGAGGATCTCCCGGACGCACACGGCTAACGCGGCTCCCGCCTCATTCCGCCGACTCGACATAACGCGGGGTGTACACATGCCGCCGGCCCGACGGACGCTCCACCACCCGGGTGGACGCGGCACCCACGATCACCAACGTGCTCATGTTCGCCGTGGTCGGGTCCACTTCGCCCAGGGAGGAGATCTGCACGTCTTCGCGTTCGCCGCGGCCCACCGCGGTGGCCAGCACAACCAGGGTGTTCGGCCCCTGCACCTCGCGTACGATGCCCAGTGCCTCGCCCAACTGCCAGGGACGTGCGCGCGAGATCGGGTTGTAGAAGGCCATGGCGAAGTCGGCCTCGGCCGCCAGCCGCACCCGACGCTGGATCAGCGACCAGGGTTTGAGATTGTCCGACAGCGAGATCACGCAGAAATCGTTCCCCAGCGGTGCGCCCAGTCGCGCGGCGGCCGCCTGCATCGCCGAAACCCCGGGGGCCACATCCACCTCGACGCCCCCCCAGCGCCGAGCTTGCGCCCCTTCCAGGGCCTCGAAGACCGCCGCTGCCATCGCAAACACGCCCGGATCGCCGCCCGAAACCACCGCCACGTCCCGCCCCTCGGCAGCCATGTCCAGGGCGTGGGTTGCGCGCGCCAGTTCCTCGCGGTTGTCAGAAGCGTGCACACGGTGATGGGCGCTCGCAATCCGTTCCAGGTACGGCCCGTATCCCACCAGATCGGTCGCCGCTTCGAGACGGGCAGCGACCTCCGGCGTAATCCATTCCGGCCCGGCTGGCCCCACCCCGACCACACTCAACCGACCAACCGCCTGATCGCCATCCCCGCTCATCGCCGAACCCCGCGCCCAGGAATCACGATCATCGAGAAATAGGGCACCTGCTCCGGGATCGCGGACAACGGCAGGACCCGCTCCTCCGGCGTACTCGCGCGCTCCACGTACCAGGCGCGCTCGTCCAGCCCCAGCTCCTGAAGGACACCGACCACCGCATCGCGATGGGTTCCGACCTTCATGATGACCGCCGCATCGGTCCCCTGCAGGGCCTGGCGCAGATCGTCGATCGGCATCGTGCCGGGGATCACGGTGAGCAGGTCATCCCGCATAGTCAGCGGCGTCGACAATTGCGCAGCCGAGGCCATCATCGAGGTCACGCCAGGGACCACGTGGGTGGGAAACCGATCCTTCAGTCGCAGGTAGACGTGCATGAACGATCCGTAGAAGAACGGATCGCCCTCGTTCAGCACCACCACCGAACGCCCGGCTGCCAATTCGGCGGCCAGCTGCTCGGCGGCAGCGTCGAAAAACTGCTCGATGCGGCGGCGATACTCGTCGGAGCCGTGCGGGATCTCATTGGTCACTGGATACTCCAGCGGCATCTCCTGCTGCCCCGTACCCAGGTGGGCGTCCACGATGGCGCGCGCCTGGCCACGACCGCCTCGGCGACAGAAGTAGGCCACCACCGGGCTCTCGGCAATCAGCCGCGCGGCCTTCAGCGTCAGCAATTCGGGATCACCGGGCCCGGTGCCCACGCCGTACAGACAACCCGCGGTCTCGGGTTCATGCAGGTTGGGGGATGTCGTCATATCCGGTCACTCGCGAAGGCGTTGATGGCCGCCGCGGCCATGGCACTGCCACCCCGGCGTCCGAAAATGGTCAGGTAATCGAGGTTCAGCGGGCTGGCGGCCAGCGCCTCCTTGCTCTCCACCGCGCCAACAAACCCCACCGGGATACCGAGCACGGCGGCCGGCCGCGGCGCGCCCTGGTGCAGCATCTCCAGCAGGTGAAACAGCGCCGTAGGTGCATTGCCAATGGCCACGACCGCGCCGTCCAGGTGCGGTCGCCACCATTCCAGCGCCGCGGCCGAACGCGTGGTGCCCAGACGCTCGGCGGCCGCCGCCACCCCGTCCTCCCGCAGGCTGCAGATCACCGGGTTGTCCGCCGGAAGCCGGGCCCGCGTGATCCCGTGCGCCACCATGTTGCTGTCGCACAGGATCGGCGCGCCGGCGGCCAGCGCATCAATGGCCGCCCGGGCCACGCCGGCCGAAAACCCGACGTCCCGCGGCAGGTCGGTCATGCCGCAGGCATGGATCATGCGCACCACCGCAGGCACCAGCTCCTGTGGGAAGCGGTCCAGTTCCGCCTCGGACCGGATAATCGCGAAGGACTCCCGGTAGATGGCCGCCCCGTCGCGGATATAGTCGGGTACGGCCCCGGCCGTATCGCTCTGCGTCATGCTGAATCTCCGTTGTTCATCTTCGCGTTCATACGTCTCGTCAGCACTGTTCCCTCCAGCCGTTGCAGGGCCTCGATCCTCGACTCACTCCCGCCACCCTCTTCGCGGGCGATAGCATCGAGGGCCGCGAGGGCCAGCTCGACTTGCCCCGGCTCCAGCCTCGTCAGGACGGTCTCCCATCGCACGGGGGCGCGTTGCAGCGCCAGCTCATAGCGGCCTTCCCGCGCCGTGAGCAGGACCTGCGCATTCGCGGGACGCCCACAGTGCTTGTCGCAGCCACTCACATGCACCTGCCCGCCCCCCCCAAGCAGCCCGCAGGCAGCGGCTGCCTCTGCATCCGCCCGCGTGGCGGTACTGCCCGCGGAGCAACCCGTCTGCCCGATACAGGCACTCACCGCCAGGCGCGGGTCGTCCGGATCGGTCACGCCACCCCACTCGGTGACGCGGTCCGGCTCCACAGGAGGTACCCCGGTCAGAAGCAGGCTGCGCCACGGCGTCAGCCGCAAGCGTCCGTCGTGCGCCCGGATATGCTCGGCCAGCCCCTGCAGCGCCTCGGCGCGCAAGGCCCCGAACGGAAACACGATCCCGAAGGCGCGCCCGTTCAGACACATCCCAATCCCGGCATCCGCGTATCCGGGGATCCGCGCCGCGACCCAGTCGCCGCCCGGGAGCACCCGCTCCAGCCCCGGCGGCGTCAACGCCTCGGGGCCAAACCGGGCCACGGCGCCAGCCAGCCGCCCCGGCGGATCCACATCGCCTACGCGCAATGCGACGAATCGTTCGAGCACCGCCAGGGCAACGTCCACGACCTTCTCCGGGCGCGTCCAGCCAAGCACCGTGGCCGTGCGACTGGACGCGCCCACGGCCACCCGAAACCACACCCCTCCCAGCCCCGTACAGGCCTCCAGCCGCAGGTCCGCCGGCACTCTATCCAGCGGCAAATCGCCGCCGGCCTCTACCAGCACCCCCACCTTCGGCGGCAGTGCCCGCAGACGCGGGTACTCCCCCAGGGCCCGTTCGAGGGCCCGTGCGAGGGGCTGCACATCTATGGCTGCCTCCGGATCGATATCCGACACCGGGGCCACCAGGACATTGCGCACCGCCTCCACCACGGGATCGTGGTCGGCCAGACCCGCGTTCTCCAGCTCGGCGCGAGCCGGTTCCAGCCCCGCGGTGTCCAGACCACGCAACTGCAGATTGCCGCGGCTGGTCAGCTCCAGGGCACCGGAACCAAAATGCCGCGCCACCTCCGCGAGGGTCTGCGCCTGCCCCGCATCCAGCCCCCCGATCGGGTGCCGCACCCGCATCAGCAGACCGTCCCCGGTGCTCACCGGCGCGGCCACCCCCGGACAGGCCCGGCGCACCCGTGAACGATCGGTACTCATGGTTTCACCCTGCCCGCGCTCATGTCCGGATCCGCACGCCACGCGCCACCAGGGCCCAGGCCAGCCCGCCGACGACGAGGGTCACCCCCACGAGGACCCAGAAGGTCGTGGCCCAAGCGAAGGACCCGGTCCCCAGAAGACCGTAGCGAAACCCCTCGATCATGTAATACAGCGGGTTCAACACCGCCAGGGACTGCCAGGGCTCCGGCATCCGTTCCACCGGGTAGAACAAGCCTCCCAGGTAGATCAGCGGGGTCAGCACGAACGTGGCCACCACGGAGGTATGGTCGAAGCTGCGCGCATACAGGCCGTTCAGAAGCCCGGCCAGGGCGAACAGCAAGGCGCTGATCAGCGCAATCCCCAGCGTGGCCGCCAGGTGGTGCAACTGGAGATTGGTAAACGGAATCGCGACCAGCGCCACCAGCGCACCCGCCAGCAGCCCGCGAATCACACCGCCGGTGGCGAAGCCCGCCACAATCAGCCAGGCAGGCAGCGGCGCGACCAGCAGTTCCTCGATATGTCGCTGCAGCCGTGCGCCGTAGAACGCCAGCGTCACATTGCTGTAGGCATTGGTGGCCACCGCCAGGATGATCAGGCCGGGCAGGATGAAATCGGCGTAATCGACACCCCGCATGGTGCCGAGCTCACGCCCGATCAGGTGACCGAAGATCACCAGGAACAGGACCGTCGTCACCACCGATGGCAGGAGGTTCTGCACCCAGGCGCGCAGGAAACGCCGCACCTGTTTGACCACCATCCCGCGGTAGGCAAATCCGTAAGCCGCGAGTCTCATGTCCCCCTCCCCGGCGGTGCGGCAGCGCGTTCCGCGATGCGCTGCAGGAACAGCGACTCGAGCCGGTTGCGCTTGTTGCGAACCCCCGCGACACGCACCCCCCTTGCGCCCAGGCGGTCGAACAGGTCATTCACCTCCATGCCCTGAGGCAGGTCGACCTCCAGGGTCCAGCGATCGGTCAAACGCATCGCCAACCCCTCCAGCGCCGGGGCCGCTTCCAGCGGCACGTTCAGTTCCAGCACCAGGGTCTGCACGTTCAGCCCGTGCAGCAGTTCGCCCGTATCACCGCGCGCGACGATCTCGCCCTGGTCCAGGATCGCCAGGGTGTCGCACAGGGTCTCGGCCTCCTCCAGGTAATGGGTGGTCAGGAGGATCGTCACGCCATCTGCGTTCAAGCCACGCAACAGCTCCCAGGTGGCATGGCGCCCCTCCAGGTCCACCCCCGCCGTCGGCTCGTCCAGGAGCAGGACGCGAGGGCGGTGCACCAGGGCCCGGGCAATCATCAGCCGCCGCTTCATGCCCCCCGACAGGCCCCAGGCCGACTGTTCGCGCCGGTCCAGCAGACCCGCCTGTTGCAGCACCTCGCCGGTTCGCTCACGCGCCCGCCTCGGGGACAGCCCGTAGTAGGCCGCCTGGGCCTCGACGATCTCACCCACCGGTTCGAAGCTGTTGAAGTTGACCTCCTGCGGTACCACGCCCATGCACGCCTTCGCCGCAACCGCCTGCGTGGCCACGTCGTACCCGCAGACCCGGATCGAGCCCCGATCCGCCCGCACCAGCGTGGTCAACAACCCCACCAGGGTGGTCTTGCCGGCCCCGTTCGGCCCCAGCAGGCCGAAGAAGCGGCCCGCCGGCACCTCCAGATCCACGTTCGCCAGCCCCACCCGGCCACCGGCGTAGCGCTTGGCCACCGACTGCAGGGCAATCGCCGCGGCCGTCATGGCGCGAGCCCCTCGGCACCATCCGCAAACCCGACGATGCGGCCCGCCCGATCCACCGCGCAGACCTCCAGCGCCGTGGTCTCCGGCAACATCCCGCGGGCCCGCTGCCAGGCGCGCGCGCTGATCCGGTCGGCCAGCGCCACACCCTGTTCCAGGCAGTCCGCAAGGGCCTGGGCACTGGTGTTGGCCGCGCGGATGCGCGCCACCAGGTCCGGGCTGGCGCCCAGATCCGCGGCTTCCCCCGCCAGGGCGTCGAGATCGATGCGCGACTTGCGGCTATGGGCATCCAGGTGCCCGGCCGCGAACTTGCTGAGCTTGCCGAAACCCGCGGCCAGCACCACCGCGGGCAGGGGGTGGCGCCGCAGGTACTTCAGCGCCGCCCCGAACAGATCCCCCATCTCGATCAGCGCCATGTCGTCCAGGCTGTAGCGATCACGCACCGCCGCCTCGCTGGTGCCGCCGGTACAACAGGCCACGCGCGGAGACGCGTTGGCGCGGGCCACGTCGATGGCCTGATGGATGGATGCGATATAGGCGGCACAGGAAAACGGCCGCACGATCCCGGTCGTGCCCAGGATCGAGAGACCCCCGAGGATGCCCAGGCGCGCGTTCATGGTCCGTTCGGCAATCCGTTCGCCGCCATCCACGCCAACCGTGACGCGAAAGCCCCCGCTGTAACCGGTCGCCTCGGCGAGCGCCTCCAGGTGGCCCTGCATCATGCGCCGCGGGACCGGATTGATCGCCGGTTCGCCCGGTGCCAGCACCAGACCCGGACGCGTGACCGTACCCACCCCGGCGCCCGCCATGAATTGGACGCCGGGCGCACCGCGCAGGGTCACCTCGACCCAGACCCGCGCCCCGTGGGTCGCATCGGGATCGTCGCCGGCATCCTTGATGACCCCGGCGACCGCACCACCCGGGGTCGGTTCCAGGTCGTTCAGTGCCAGGTTTACCACCTGTCCCCTGGGCAGGGTGACCTCGACCGTCTGGAGCCGCTGCCCCTCCAGCAGCCAGCGAGCATCGGCGACGGCGGCCGCGGTCGCGCAGACACCGGTGGTCAGACCGGTGCGCAGGCGCCCGGTGGTCTCGGGCGTCTCCGGGCGCATGGCGCCCTGCGGATGGTTCGTGTCAGCCGATTTCATGCGTTCCCGGGACGGGCTGGGCACCTTGCGCGGCAATCGTCTCGCGCAGGCGCACCACCTCGCCCACGATCAGTAGCGCGGGCGACTGGATGGCGAGATCCGCCACCTGCTTCGGGAGCTCGGCCAGCGTGCCCTCGATGACGCGCTGCGTCGGGCGTGTGCCCTGCTCCACCAGCGCGGCCGGCATCGCACCATCCGCACCCGCCGCCATCATCTCGCCGCAGACCTCGGCCAGGGTGTGCAGCCCCATGTACACCACCAGAGTCTGCTGCGGCTGGACCAGGGAGGCCCAGTCAAGATCCGTCTCGCCGGCACGCCGATGGGCGGTCACGAACTGGCAGCGATAGGCATGATCACGATGGGTAAGCGGGATCCCAGAATACGCCGCGCAGCCACCCGCGGCGGTAATCCCCGGCACGATGCGGACCGGGATCCCGGCCGCGGCGATCGCCGCGGCCTCCTCGCCGCCGCGACCGTAGACGAACGGGTCCCCACCCTTCAGGCGCACCACGTAGTGCCCCTCCCGTGCCAGCGCGATCATGCGCTCGTTCAGGTCCCCTTGATCACAGCTGTGCCGTGAGCGCGCCTTGCCCACATACAGGCGCTGCGCCTTCGGGTTGGCCAGCTCGAGGATCGCCTCCGGGATCAGGCGGTCGTGCAGCAGGACATCGGCGTGCTGCATCGCGGCCACCGCGTCCAGCGTCATCAGACCCGGATCGCCGGGCCCTGCTCCGACCAGATCCACGCAGCCGGGCTTTCGCTCGCCGCGCAACGGGATGCGGGCCCCGGCGTGCGCCCCAGGCCCGATCCGCGCCACCTTGTCCCGTTGCCGATCACTCATGCTCGAAACAGCTGCGCCGTGGCCGCGGGGTTGGAAGGGAACCAGGCATGTAGGTAAGTGGCGGTCAGGCGACCATCACGATAGATCGCCTCCCCCTGCGAGCCCGTCCCGCGGGCCCGCCAGCAGTGACCATAGGGTTCCAGACCAACCTCGGAGCGGGTGTGGTGAAAGGTATGCCCGCGCAGCTCGCCTTCCGGCAGCGGGGCCGCCTGGAGACCCAGGCCCTGCAAGCGGTCCGCCAGCTGGGCCTTGCCCGGCACCAGCCCGGCCATGGCCGCGGCATGGCCCTCGCGATCGGCCAGTTCGTCCAGCAGGTAGAGAAAGCCCCCGCACTCCGCCAGGATCGGTCGGCCCGCCGCATGATGGGCCTCCAGGTCCGACTTCAGGCCGGTATTGGCGGCTAGCTGATCCAGATACAACTCGGGGTAACCGCCCGGGAGCCAGACGGCATCGGCCTCTGGCAGCCCGTCCCCCGCAAGCGGGGAAAAGAACCGCAGCTCGGCGCCCATCTTCTCCAGCAGGCGCAGATTGGCCGGATACATGAAGGCGAAGGCCGCATCCCGCGCAATGGCAATGCGCACGCCGGACAGCGCCGCCTCGGTCGGCGCGATCGCCTCCGGATGAAAGGTCACCGGCTCCGGGAGCCCGGTCACTCCAGCCTCTTCGATCGCGGCCGCCGCAGCCTCCAGCCGCGCATCCAGATCGGCGATCTCCCCCGCCTGGACCAGACCCAGGTGACGATCCGGGACACTTAGCGTCTCGTTACGCTGCACGGCACCAAAGAAGCGGATCGCCTCCGGGGTGCACTCCTCCAGCATCCGCGCATGGCCGGGGCTACCCACCCGGTTGGCAATCACGCCGGCAAACGACAGGCCCGGACGGTAGGTCGACAAGCCATGCACCAGCGCCCCGAAGGTCTGGCCCATGCCGCTGGCATCGATCATGGCCAGGATTGGCAAGCCGAAGGCCTGGGCCAGATCCGCACCGGAGGGATCCCCATCGAACAGCCCCATCGAGCCCTCCACTAGGATCAGGTCGGATTCCTGGGCCGCCTCGTACAGCATCGCCCGACAGGCTTCTTCCCCGACCATCCACAGATGCAGGGCGTCGACCGGGTGGCCAGAGGCCTGCTCCAGGATCATCGGGTCGAGGAAGTCGGGGCCGGTCTTGAACACGCGCACGCGGCGGCCCTGGTTGCGGTGGTAGCGGGCGATGGCGGCAGTGATCGTGGTCTTGCCCTGGCCCGAGGCCGGGGCCGCCACGAACGCGGCGGGACAGCTCACGCTCACAGCTCGATCCCCTTTTGCGCCTTGATGCCGGCCTGGAAGGCGTGCTTGACCACACCGATCTCGCTGACGGTGTCGGCCGCCTCGATCATCGCCTTGGGCGCGGCGCGGCCGGTGGTGATCACGTGTTGCATCGGCGGGCGGTTGGCCAGTTCTTCGAGGACCTCGGCCACATCGAGGTACTGGTACTTCAGCGCGATGTGCAGCTCGTCGAGCAGCACCAGGTCGACGTTCGGATCGCGCAGCATGTCGCGGGCATGCGCCCAGGCATCGCGGGCGGCCGCGACATCCTTCTCGCGGTCCTGGGTCTCCCAGGTGTAACCCTCGCCCATCACGTGGTACTGCACGTTGTCCTGACCGCGGAAGAAGGCCTCCTCGCCGGTGGCAAACTGCCCCTTGATGAACTGGACGATGCCCACGTGCATGCCGTGCCCCAGGGCCCGGGCAACCATGCCGAAGCCGGAGGAGCTCTTGCCCTTGCCGTTGCCGGTCAGGATCAGGAAAACCCCCTTCTCCTCCTGGGCCTCGGCGATCTTGCGGTCCACGACCTCCTTCTTGCGTGCCATGCGCTGGGCGTGGCGTTCGGCGCGAGCCGCTTCGGTGTCTTCGCTCATCTTCATTACTCCTTGATTCGTTGCGTCATACGGGCGTTCGGATGGCCCCGGGAGTGACTATTCGCCAATCAGGATCATCCGTCCGGTCTCTGGGTCACGGTAGACCTGCCCCATGGATTCGTAGCCCGAGCCGGCCTCGCCGGCCCCCTCGGGTGGGTCCGGGATCTCGCGTCCGGGCTCGATCTCGGCGCCGCCACTGGCCGGCTCCAGCCCGCCGCCCGATGCGGCCATCACCACCATCAGGCCGACGGCAAACACCAGCATGATGTCGGCCAGATTGGCCAAGGGGCCCATCGGCTCCTCGTCGGGCGCGTCGAAGCGCGAGGCGCGGTAGTGCGGGACCCTCATGCCACCGCCTCCATACGCTCCATCGCGGCGTCGTACCAGCGCCGGCGCAACCGCCCGAGCAGGAAGCCGAGAATACCGACCAGCAGCCCCAGCACCGTGGTATTGAAGGCCACCGTAACGGCCTGGGCGAGGATTTCCAGTTCGCCCCGGCCCATCGCGGCCAAGCCCGGACCCAGCGGGATCAGCGTCCCCATCAGCCCGAGCATCGGGCCGATGCGCGCCAGCAGATCGGCGCGGTCGATGCGCCGCCGGGCACGGTAGGCGAGGCGTTCGGCATCGCCGCTCAATTCCAGACGGCGTACCCCACCGGAGCGTTCACCCAGTGCCAGCCCGAGCTCCCAGACGGCGACCGCGACCAGCACCAGCAGGCCAACGATCACTGGCTCCAGCAGCCAGCGCACCACGGTGTCCATCAGTTCCATCGTGATCGAGAACGACATTCGCGTTACCTCATTAACCTTTGTTCAGCCATTCGTACGGCCTTCTGTAGGAGGCCAGCCTCTGGCCGATGGGGCGTGGCCAACGCCGCAATCGCCGAGAGGGCTCGGCTCCTACAAGTACAGGGCCCGGGGATTTCCCGCCCCCAGCCGTTAACGCCGCCGGCCCGTGGCGATGCCGCCGAGCAGCAGCAGGAACAGCGCAGCGGCAACCAGCCAGGGGAGCCAGGGCATGCCCGCCGCCTCGTCGCCGGTCTCCTGGCCGCCGTCGGCCTCGGCCGGCTCAGGGATCTCCTGCACCTCCTGCGCGGTAGGGTCTTCCAGCGGCTGGATCTCGGTGACGCGACTGGGGTCGACCTCGGGCTCCGCCCGGTCGATCTGCGCGGCCGCCCGCACCGCCTCGAAGGCCGCGCGCAGCTCGGCGTCGTCCAGGCGCTCGGCCACCTCGTCCAGCATGGGATGATCCGGGCGCGTGTGACCGCTGCCGGGCAGGCCGTGCTCGGCGACCAGTTCCGCGAAGCGCTCGGACAATGCATCCAGCACCTCGGGATCGGCGTCCCAGAATCCGTGGCTGGCCGCAACCAGGTGCACGGCCTGCAGGTGGGTCTTCACGTGCACGTTGTGGCCGTCGGCCAGGAACTCCTGCATCCCCAGCCCGTGGCGATCCTGCAGATACACGTCGTGCACCTCGTCCCAGACCCAGGAACGGATGATCTCCGGGTTGGTCACCTGCCAGCCCCACAGGTTGTCGACGAAGTCCCGGGCCATGGTGCGGGCCCCGGCATAGCCGTGATCCATCAGCGGCTCGATCCACTGCGGGTTCAGGTTCTGCCCCTGCAATTCGCGCATCAGCGCGCGGCCCAGGGTCTCCACCCGCGGGTCGTCCGGATCGGCGTGCTGCAGCACGCGGTTGTCCGGCACCTCGCCGCGGATACTCTCGACCGCGGTGGACAGACCGCCCTGGAAGTCGAACCCGTCGTCGTTGTCCAGCAGGCCGTAGAGATGCGAGGCGCGCCCGAGGTAGGTCCGCCCGACCTGGCCCAGACGGGCCTCGAAGGCCTCGTGCGCAGAGCCACCGGACTCATCCGCTCCGTAGGCATGGCCCATGCGCCGCAGGTAGGCCGCACCCAGTTCGGCGCGGTCCTCCCAGGCGCCGGAGCGATCCGCCAGCCGGTTGACCCCCGCGCCGTAGGCACCGGGCGCGGAGCCAAACACGCGCAGGGCCGCCTGCTGCCCGGCCCCGGCGCCATCGAGCCCGGCCGCACGCAGGGCCTGGGTGTCCTCCACCCACTGCGCGGCCACGTCGTTGCGCGCCAGCGGCTCGTCGCCCGGATCGCGCAGGTCCTGCCCCAGCGGGGCCAGGGCCGCCTCCAGTGCCGGTTCCAGCTCGGGGTATTCCGCAAGAATGATCTCGGACGAGCCATCCAGCGCGAGGCGAGCGGCACGATCCAGCCACACCAGCTGGTCCTCGTAGAGGTCGCGGAACAAACCGGAGGTGGTGAACAGGGCATCGCGACGGCGGTCACGCTCCGCCTCGTCGAGGTCCATGCGCTCCAGTCCCTGGACAATCCCGCGACTGTTCCAGGCCGGGCGAATGCCCAGCATATCCATGCCGAAGGCGATCATCACGCCCTCATCGCGCACGGTATCCGACGCCCAGAGGATGATCGCCTCGCTGCCGTCGGCCTCGGGATCGCCGTGCTCACGGGCATCCGCGGCCAGTTCCTGGCCAATGCCCCAGGCAATGCGCGTGGGCACCAGATCCGCCGCCAGCGCATGGAAGTTGCGCCCGGTCGGCAACACCTCCGGCGTCCGGATCGGATCGTTGCCCTGCCCCGGCGGCACGAAACGCCCCTCCAGGGCCGCCAGCAGATGCGCACGCTCGCTGGCCGGCGATCCGCGCAGCTTCGCGTCCCAGTCGTCGCCGATCGCGTCGTCACCGGCCATCGACTCAAGCATCGTGTCCACGGCCTCGTCGCTCCAGTCGCGCCCGAACACGTGCAGCCCCAGGGGCATCTGGTCTTCCTGCATGTCGGTCAGGTAGTGGCCGATCTCGTGGACCAGCAACTCCTCGTCCATCTCGGACAGCCGGGTCGTGGCGTGTTCGTCATGCCCCTCATCCGCATGCTCGTTCTCATGATCATGCTCATGGGCGTGCTCGTGCTCTTCATCCCCATGTTCCCGGTGATGGTCCGCGTCACGCTGCTCGTCGCCATGTTCGTCCGCATGACCTTCGCCATGCCCGGTGGTGTCGGGCTCTTCGTCATGACCCACGTGGTGATCGCCGTGGTCGTCATGGTGGTGCCCGTGGTCGTGATGATGCCCCCGGGCCATTTCCCGCTCGATGGTCTCGGTCAGGCCGAGATCCTCGATACGTTCGCGCAGGGTCTGTACCGCCCGCGAACGGGTGGCGGCATCCGGCTGAGCCGCGGCCTCGTAGGTCTCCACCAGCTGGCGCAGTTCCAGCAGGCTGTCGTACAGCTTGGTCGCCGCCAATGGCGGGGTCAGGTGGCTGATCATCACGCCCATGGCCCGGCGCTTGGCCTGGATGCCCTCGCCCACCCCATCGACGATGTAGGGGTAGATGATCGGCAGGGCGCCCCCGAGGATCTCGGGGTAGTCATCTGCCGCCAGACCCGCCCGCCGACGCGGCAGGAATTCCCGGGTCGAGTGGCGGCCGACATAGACCAGCGCATCCGCCTCGAAGTGATCGCGGATCCAGTGGTAGAAACCAACATACTGGTGGGTCGGCGGGAAGGTGGTATTCGCGTGCAGCAGGCGCTCGCTGACCTCCCAGCCGCGCGGCGGCTGCGGGCCGATGAACACGTTGCCGAACTCGATCCCCGGGAACAACATCTCGCCGTCGCGGGTCATCGCCTCGCCCGGCGGCTCGCCCCAGCCGGTCAGGCCGGGGATGCCCGTGCGCACCAGCGCCTTGCGCAATTGCTCGGTCGTCGCATGCGCGTCCTCACCCGCCAGCGTGGCCTCCCAGGCCGCCTCGAATTGTGCGAGCAGATCCAGCGCTCGATCCTGGGCCGCGTGCGGATAGCTCTCGAGCATGTGGCGCAGATCACCGACACCGCTTTCCAGCGCGGCTTGTGCCAAATCGATCTCGTCGGCGGCTTTGGCCGCCTCCAGGCGCGCCTGCAGGTAGCCGATCGGGCCATCCACCAGCTCGGCCCGGATCGACTCCGGCAGGGCGTCGAAATAGGCCTGGTACTGCTCGCGATCGAGCGCGGCCACCCGGCCGGCGATCGCGTCCAGCGCATCTGCCTGCTCCGGGAGATTCACCGCCCGGTCCTGGATCATGTCCAGCAGGGCTTCGGCATCCTCCGGCACTTCGCCACCCAGGTCATAGCCGGCCGCCTCCAGGTTCTGCAGGATCTCCAGCAACGACTCGGGGACATCCAGCTTGTCCGCGCCGATGTTCTGGCGACCTGGCGGATGGTTGTAGTAGACAACCGCGACCCGCTTGTCCGCGTTGTCGAGGGTGCGCAGCCGCTGCCAGCTTGCCACCCGGTCCGCCAGGGCCTCGACGCGCTCGCCGATCGGCCCGGTCATGGTCAGGCGCACTCCCGTGCGTTCGTCCTGTTCCGGGGCGCCCGCGGCCGCCAGCACCATCGGCTGGCTTATGCCCTGCAACTCCGGCATGGCCACGTGGTAGTGCACCTTGTCCCAGGGGATTCCTTCGTGCGACAGCCGCCACTGGGTCGCGCTCACGTCCGCCAGTCGGATGCCCTTGATCACCGGGACATCCAGCTCGCCGAAGGCCTCGGCCACCGCCTCGCGGTTGCCGCCCCCGCCGACCACGAAGTCCTGCAGGCTCACGATCCCCGCGAGATCCGCCGGCCCGGTCACGTTCTCCAGGGTCTCGACTGCCTCGCGGCTCGCCCCGCCCCAGCGCGCGAGCACCACAAAACACTGGATATCGCGGTTCTCTAAGGCCTCACAGGCCGCATCCAGCAGGGCGCGGTCGCCCGGCCGGTCACCGGTATCCAGATCCAGCAGCGCCACGGCCGGACCCGCCTCCAGGTCGAGAGCGTCCGGATCGGGACTGGAACCGCCATGACGGTAATAACGGATGGTCTCGCGCGGGTCCGGATCGGGCACGTCGATCGCGTGGCCGCCGCGCGCGGCCAGCCAGCGCATCAGGCCCTCCATGTTCTCCGGCGTACGCCCCTGATAGAACGCGCGCCCGGTCAGCCAGTCCGCCTGTTCGGGGAAGCGCTCCTGCTGCTGGGCCAGGTGCACGCGCGGGTCCTCGCCCGGTTCGGGGTTGGCCGCCAGTTCGGTACGCACCTCGTCATCGAGGCCTGCGAGTACGGCCTCGCCGCCGATCCGCGACAGGGCCGTCAGGTGACGCACGCTGTTAATGGCCAGAATCGGGGCCCCCTCGGGCGGCGTGGTCTCCCGCAACAGACGATCGAGGCGTGCAGCCTGATCCCCGAATACCGCAGCCACCAGCACCGCGTCGGCCTCGCGCCACAGCGCCGATACCGCCTCGTCCGATTTGTCCGTGAGTTGCTCGGGGGTGCGCAGCACGACCTCCGCCTCCGGATATGCCTCGAGGAAACGATGCGCCCCGGCGGCGACCTCCGCCGCCGAGCGATCGGAGACCACACCCACCACCAGCGGCCCCGCGCCGGCCGGAACAACCCCAAAGAGGAAAAACGCGAAAGCAATCAGAATGGAAACACGGAAACGCATGGGACTTCCCGACAAAAAACGGCAAGAGGTCGCGAGGCGTATACCCGACACGCCAGCAACCGCTGCAATGGGAATGAGACGCCGCCAGAGCGGCGCCCGTCAGAAGAGGCGTCAGCCGCGCTGGCTGGCCGGCTGCCAGAGGACCTCGGCACCGTTTTCATGGCGAGCGAGGACGCGGCAGAGCACGAACAGGAGATCCGACAGCCGGTTGATATAGGCCAGCGAAGACGGTCGCAATGCCTCGTGGTGGTTAAGCGCCACCAGACGCCGTTCCGCGCGCCGGCAGACGGTGCGCGCAATGTGACAGTCGGCCGTAGCGGGACCCCCCCCCGGAAGGATGAACTCCTTCAGGGCGGGCAGATCGTCGTTGAAGGACTCCAACTCCACATCCAGCCGCTCCACGGAAGCGTCCGGGAGGGCCTGGTGCCCTGGCACTGCCAGTTCCGCGCCGAGATCAAACAACTCGTGCTGTACCAGCGCGAGCGAGCGCCGCACCTCCTCCGGCAGGTCGTGGACCAGCAACCGGCCCACGACACTATTCAGCTCATCCACGTCGCCAAACGCCTCGACCCGGTGGCTATCCTTGTCCACCCGCGAGCCGTCACCCAGCCCAGTCCGGCCTTCGTCACCCGTACGGGTCGCAATCTTCGAAAGTCGATTACCCATGAATCACCTCTGCTGGTAGCGCAGTTTCACGAACGCGGCCCGGCCCGGCTGGTTGTACGCCCCGGCGGTCTCGTAGTCCTTGTCGAACACATTGTTGACCGTAGCCTGCAGCTGCCATTCCGGCGCAATCTGATAGCTCGCGCGCAGATTCAGTAGGCCGTAGCCGGATAAACGTGCCTGCCCCCCACCGAAAAGATCTTCCTTTGCACGACTCTTCGCGATTAATGACGCTCCCAGAGAAATGCGTTGGAATTGACGATCGAGGTCGAAGCGAGCAGTCACCGGAGAGCGGCGAGACAATTCGTTACCAGTGTCTCGATTCTCTGTATCCAGTAGCGTCAGCGCAGCACGAGAGCTCCATGCTCCTATATCGTGCCCTCCCTCGATCTCCAACCCACGAATCCGTGCCTCATTAACATTTCGAGGCTCGTTCACATCCGTAGCCGGATTGAGGTCGTTACAATTCGCAACGCACTGGTATTGGATAAGACCATCAACATGGGTCTCGAAAATGCTTAAATCAAGGTGAACGCCCCTGACGCTGTAACGCATTCCAATCTCGACGGTCTCAGATTCCTCTGCAGCTAGCCCCGGGTTACCTCGATATGTCCCGAATGACGACGACGATTCTGGGAAATAGAGATCATTGAAAGTTGGAGCCTTGAAGGCAGTACCGTAGGAAGCACGCAATCTCAGTGCGTCCGTTGCCTGCACTCCCCAAGCAACCTGCCCGGTTACTTTTCTACCAAACTGCTCATTGGTGTCATGGCGAATACTGCCCTCCAAGTCATGGTCACCCACTTCCGTGCGCAGCACCGAGTACGCACCGACGTTGTAGCGCGAATCTTCAACGTGATCAGCCGTGCTATCGACCCGGTCTTCATATGCATCAAGCCCGGCAATCAAATAAACACGGTCCATTATCTCGAAATCATTTCGCCAATCCACGCCGTCGCGTTTCGTATTGAAGCGCGACGAAAAGACGCCTTCGCTGAAATTATCGTTCTCATCGCGACTGTGACTAACACTGAGTTCGGTGTCCCAAAGGGGGGTTACAGGCACTCGCAAGCCAGCACGAAGGGCGGCATGCCGAAAATCGGTTTCATCTTCGGTACCGTCGAATTCGGTCGTGCCCTCCGAATAAAGGATATTCCCGAAGAACTCGACGCCATTATCCAGACGGTGCGAGACCTTGGTTGCCAACGAGGTGTTGTCGTAGCCATCCCGGTCGTCGTCACCGACATCGTCCTGCACATTGATGCCGTCGGTCGCGAAGTGGCTGAGCGAGAAACTGTAGTTCGTGCTCTCGGTACCACCCGCGACACCAACCCCGGCCTCGCGGGTATTCAAACTGCCACCGCCGACAAACGCGTTGACTTTCGGAGGCCCTTTGCGGCCTTCGCGAGTGAAGGTCTGCACCACGCCACCAATCGCATCGGAACCGTAGATGCTGGTGCGCGGACCGCGCACGATCTCCACCCGCTCGATCTCTTCCGGAGGCAGGAACTGCCAGCTTGCGCCGCCCGTCGTCGCGGAACCCATGCGCACGCCGTCGATCAACAGCAGCGTATGGTCGGAACTCGTGCCACGCGTATACACCGAAGTGGACTTGCCGAAGGCGCTGTTCTGGGAGGTTTCGATCCCCGCGCGCCCCTCCAACAGATCGGTGAACTGCAGGGGTTGCAGGCGTTCGATCTCTTCGCGGTCGATGATGGTCACCGAAGCGAGCGTCTCGTCCACTGTCTGGGAGATGCGCGAGGCGGTGACCTGGACGGTCTCCAGCGTCTGGGCATCGTCGGTATTCGGTGTGTCCGCCAAGGCGGGACTAGTGGCCAGCAGGATGGCCGCGGAAAGTGCTGTGCGTTTCATTTTGTAGAGTCTCCCGGCGAGCCGCCCGCACGCCGTTGATTCGTCGGGATCGCGCAGACAGGGGGAGACAGACACGAGGGGGATCGGCCAGGACCGGCGAACGGCCCGGCACGATCATCCGCCTCGCATGCCCGCCGCATGCCGCGCGATCATTCCCTGGCCGGTCTCCGGGCTGACGAGCGTCCGGTGCGGCGCCTTCCCGAACATCATGTTCAGTGGCACTGGCCGCGACCATCAGAGACCGACTGGCGGTCTCTCGCTCGATCACCGTTGCGGGGGCAGCGTCGGATTCGTCTCCGGGCCTTGCGGCCCGTCGGAGACTCACCGATCTTCCCGTTTAACCCGCCAAGCCAGGCCTGGTCGGGCACCGAGGAACGCAGCGAACCCTACACAGTTGGGTGCAAAATTACCAGCCTCCAACCCACCCACCAGGCGCTCTCGCATGACGCTGGCAGGCTCGCGTGTCGCCGCCGATCACCGGCGGCGGCGTTCCTCGGCGTGCAAGTAGCGTGCCCCGCGCTTGAGCAGCAATCCCCAGGTCTTGTCCTGCAACATGGCGTCGAACTCGGGGGAGCGCTCGGCGCGTAAAGCCACCGGATGCGACTCGTCCCCGGGGTGGGTGGCCAGCATGTCCAGGCGCTCGCGATTGGCGCCGTAGTGATCGACCAGGAAGTCACGCATGGGATCGCTCAATGGCAGGTGATAAATGCGTGTGAGGCGCAGCGCCAGCCACTCGGCCATGCGCCCGAGATCCTGCCGGACCTTGCGCACCATGGCCGAGCCCAGGCCTGCCTTAGCATCCGCGCTCATGCCCACGTAGAGCCCGCCCAGATAGGCCGCGGGGTTGGCATAGATCGCGCGCTGGATACTGGGATTCGTAAGATCCACCAGCGGCTCCATGATCAAGGCGAGCTGGATCCCGATCCGCTTGGCGGTCTCCGCATCCAGTGCCGAGCCGCCAAAGTAAAACAGGTCACCCTCGCGCTCGATCTTGAGTTCCTTGAGGAAAGAGCAGAAGTGGCTGGCCAGTTTCAGCTTCTGGTCGTCGGTCAGCTCGATCAGCTCCTCGCTCACCCGGATGCCGCGCACGCTGCGCTTGAACCAGCGCTTCTCGCCGCGCTTCTCGACCTGCGCCCGGCGCAGGGCCTCCCAGCGTTCCACGGCGTTGGTGTAGCGGCTTTGCGCCTGCATCAGCTGATCGCGCGCCTCGCGCAGGTCCTCGACCCGACGCAGGGCGAGCCCCAGCATCTGCCCATCCGGCGAATTCTCCGAAGGTTCGAGATCCTCCAGACGCTGCACCGCCTCCAGCACCTGACGACCCAGGCTGACGACCGGCTCGCGCAGCGCCTGTGGATCCAGGCCCGACGCCTCGTGCTGGGACAGCAGGATGCCGAGCGAGCGCAGGCGGCTGACCACCCCGGCCTGAGCCACACGGAAGCGGTTGCCCTGGGATTCGAGGCGGTCCAGGGCCGCCCCGAGCTGCCAGCCCCCCGACCATTCGAAGCTCAGCCGCTTGATCTGGCGTCCGTTCACCAACTCGAAGGCGAGGACAAAGATCGCTTGTACGTCGTCGAGGGTGCAGCGCGCCAGGTCATCGGCGTCCGCGGCGGAGAACAGTCGATCCAGGAACTGATCCACCCGGCGCACACCGTCCTCCTGGGTTGGCGCCACGCCCCGCAGGCGGTCGCGCAGGAGATCCGCAACCTCCGGCGCCTCGTGATGCAGCTTCTCCAGGGCCGCGAGCCGGGAGTCCTCGGTCGCATCCACCAGATCCGCGACGCGCGAGCGCAGCCCCAGGCGACGATAAATCTCGATCTGCTCCGCGGCGGCCGCCAGGCTGGCATCGCCGGTCATCTCGCGCACCGCGACCGCCACGGCCTCGGGGGCGATATCCACTTCGTGCAGCAGGACTTGGGCTGCCTTGCGCCGGCGCATGTCCGGGGTCATCTCGCCCATCGCCAGGTCGCGGGTAACGAACAGCAGATCGGGCAGCAAGTCGATGGTGTTGCGCAGCTGATCGCGCGAGCGCTCCTGGCGCTTGCCCCGTGTGGCATCCGCGACGAAGCGCGCGACCAGGCCGATGACCCCGAACAGCAGGGTGTAAACGGCAAAGAAGATGAAGTTCTGTGCCGGGGCGGCGTGGCCGAAACCGAGGAAGTAGCCGCCCTGCATCGCCAGGAACGTGACCGGCCCGGCGGCCCACAGCAACTGGAGAAAGTTCAGCGACCAGGGTACGCGCCGTGCGGTGGCAGCCACCTCTGTAATGCGGCTGCGCCCGGCCGCCTCGATCAGGACGTGCTCCTGTGACGGTCCGCCGGCCTGCGGGCTTTCCTGGCCCTGTGCCTCCCTGCGTTTACGAAAGCGACCGAACACGCGCACCTGCTCCGGAATGGGTGGTTACCGCCGGCATGGCCGCAACGCTCCCCTTAGTGTAGGGAAACCGTGTTCGGTTCGCGCGCGCCGGGCGATACTCGCGCGAGCGGCCCGGCGCGTCCGATGCGCCCTCAGGCGGCGTCGCTGCGCTGTGCCCGGGCCTTCCCGGGCGGTGTGGAGATCACTTCGGGGGCATCGTCCCGATAGAGGTAATCGCGGGTCAGCGGCACCGCATCCTGCTGCTTGGCCATCTGCACGTGGAACACCACCTGATCCCACCAGCGGAAGGTGCCCTCGCAACTCGCCAGGTAGAACTCCCACATGCGGCAGAAACGCTCATCGAAGCGTTCGACGGCCTCGGCCCGCACCTTCTGGAAGCGACGATACCACTCGGCCAGCGTCTCGGCGTAATGCAGGCGCCAGAACTCGATATCGGTGGTGCACAGCGGCGTGGGCTCCAGCGCGCCCATCACCTCGGACAGGGCCGGCGTATACCCGCCCGGGAAGATGTACTTGCTCAACCACGGGTTGGAAGTGCCGGGCGGCTCCTGACGCCCGATGGTGTGCAGCACCGCGATGCCTTCCGGCTTCAGCAGATCATGCACGCGCCGGAAGAACGTCTCGTAGTTGGGCGTGCCCACATGCTCGAACATGCCGACGCTGACAATGCGGTCGTACTGGTCGTCGTGTTCGCGGTAGTCCTGATAGAGAAACCGCACTCGATCCTCGAGCCCCCGACGCTTGGCCTCGTCACGGGCAACCCGCAGCTGCTCCTTCGACAGCGTCACGCCGTCTACCTGCACGTCGGCATGCTCGGCGAGATGGAAGGCCAGACCGCCCCAGCCGCAACCGATGTCGAGCACGCGCATCCCCGGCTCCAGCATCAGCTTCTTGCGCAGCATCGCGCACTTGGCCTGCTGCGCCTCTTCCAGCGTCATATCCGGGCGCTCGAAATAGGCGCAGCTGTAGAACATGCCCTCGTCCAGGAACTGACGATAAAGCCACTCATCGACGTCGTAGTGATGGGCGATGTTCTGGTAGCAGCGCGCCACCTTGTTGCCCTGCTCGATCAGGGCCCGCAGCATGCGCACTGCAGGGTTGACCCGCTGCTTGAACATCGGCGCGAAGTTGCGCATGGCCACGTCGAGGAACACCTGCAGGCCCTCGGGGCCGGGCGACCACAGGCCGTCCATGTAGGTCTCGCCCAGCTGGAAGCCCGGGTCGCGCCCAATCTTGCGCAACGCCGCCCTGTCATGCACCTGCATGGTTACTTCCGGCGCGCCGTTCCCGAAACGCTGCTCACGGCCATCCGGATGCCGCAGCACGAAGGTCCCGTAGCGTATGTATTGCTCCAGTAACCGCTCGATCATCGCTCCCCCTGTCCTTGTTCTGGCAGTCGGGTCTCTCAGCCCCCACGCGTAATGCCGACCCTCACCATGCCGCAAATTTTAGACTCAGTCTAATTACCGATGGTCCGCATTGTCCACGCAGCCGCCGGAGGGAGGGGACCCCGAGTCATCTCGGGGCGCGACCCCCTGACCGACGGCAAAACCTTCTGTAATCGCCTACAACCCTTGGGGACAGTACCGCATTCCCGCCCCCGATGGCATACCCCGAAAATCGCTTTCCCCAACGTCGAAAAAACGGCTACCCTGCACCCATGACGCTACGACCCACTCAAGCCTGCCAGCACTGCACCCTGCGCCAGCTCTGCCTGCCTATGGGCCTGCCCCAGGATGAACTCTGGCAACTCGACCAAATCGTCCAGCAACGCCGGCCGATCGCCAAGGGTGCGCCCCTGTTCACCATGGGGACCAAGTTCGAAGCGCTGTACGCGGTCCGCACCGGGGCACTGAAAACGGTGCTGATCTCCGATGACGGGACCGAACAGATCACCGGCTTCTCGCTGGCCGGCGACCTCCTGGGGCTGGACGCGATCCACTCCGGCAAGCATCCGGTCAGTGCCATTGCGCTGGAGTCCACCAGCGTCTGCGCCGTGCCCTACGGGCATGTCGACGACCTCGCCGGCCGCCTGCCGACCTTCCGCCAGCACATGATGAGCGTGATGAGTCAGGAACTGGCCCAGGACGAAAGCCTGCACGCCTTGCTCGGCCAACGTACCGCGGAGCAGCGTCTGGCGACCTTCCTGATCGCCCTGTCGGAGCGTCATCGCGCCCGCGGCCTGTCCCCCGAACGGTTCTACCTGCCCATGTCCCGGGCAGACATCGCCAACCACCTGGGCCTGACCCAGGAAACCATCAGCCGGTTGTTTACTCAGCTGCGCAACCAGGGCGTAATCAACCTGCACACCCGGGACCTGGAGATCCTCCAGCCCGACGGCCTGCGCAACACGGCCGGGGTCACCTTCACCTCCGCCGCGAGCAGTGCCTGAAGCCGGGGACACCCCGGAGCCGGCCACGGACTTCGACGCCTTCTGGGCATTCGCCGACGCACTGTGGGTCGATCGCACCGCTCGCGAACGTCTGATGCGCTGGCAGGACGAATTTGGCGTGGACGTGATGCTGGCGTTGTTTGCCCTGTGGTACCCGCAGCCCCTCGGACCCTCGCAATGGCGCGTACTGCGGCAAACGGCCCGGCGCTGGCAGTCATCCTCCACCGAACGCCTCCGCGCACTGCGCCGGCGGCTCCACACCCCCGAGCGCAACGCGCTCTACCGCGAGGTGCTGGCACTGGAGCTTCAAAGCGAGCGGCTCGCCGGCCTGCAACTGCTCGCGGAGGCCCGGCGCGTGGCGCCGCAGACCACCCCCGCATTCGCCATCGACCGCCAGCGCCGATTGCACACCCTGTTCCCCGACCTGCCGGACGCCGAGATCCGCGACGGATTGCGCGAGTTCACGGCCGCCTGAACAGCACGTGGTGCACGCAAGGCCGCATTCCGGCTATCCTCCCCGCACATTGACCGAACACGGCAGGATTCATGTCGGATGATCTGCGCAGCCAGCTCCTGAAAACGGGGCTGGTCGACGAAAAACAGGTTCGCCAGGCCAAGTCGCAAAAGCACAAGGCCCAGAAGGGGAACGCGAAGAAAAAGAAGGACCGCAACACGGGTCCAGACCCGGGCGTGGCCGAAGCGCGCAAGGCCGAGCAGGCCGAGCGTTCGCGACAGAAGAACCGCGAACAGCAGGAACGTGCCGAACGCCGGGCCCGCCACGCGCAAATCCGCGAACTGGTCAGCACCCACCTGGCGCCGATTCCCACCGGCGATGCCGCGCTGGATTATCACTTCCAGCAGGGCGGTCAGATCCGCCATCTCCCGGTGACCGTCGACCTGCAAAAGCGCCTGGCCGACGGCCGCGCCGCGCTTGCCGGCCTGGATGTGCGCCCGGAAAAGGGGTTCCGGGTCATCCCGCGCGAGACCGCCAACCGCATCCGCGAGCGCGATCCGGAATGGCCACTGGTCATCCCCGCCGAGGACGAAACCGGATCGGAACCTGCCCCGGACGACCCATACAAGGACTACGTGGTACCCGACGACCTCATGTGGTGACCGCAGGGGATTCCCCGCAGGCCAGCGATCCAATTAGTCGGTTGCGCGCTTCACGTCCGCGGCGGGCATGCCACTTTGCTGCGGGCGCCGCGCCTCGTCACTGGACATGTCCTGCGGCGTGATCCCGCCCTGCTCCAGGCCCTGGGCGGGGCCGGCCGACTCCTCCGGCTCGCCGCTGCCGCAGCCTAGCGCCAGCAGACCCACGGCGGTCAGACCGATCACCAGGGGGGCGGCTCGCTGAATCTCTCGCATCATCTTCACTCTTGATCCATGTGTACTCGAAGCCTGCAAACTCTGCGGCGGGCGTGCAACATCGAGTGTAACAGGCGGGGGTTCCGGCAAGGGCTTCAGGCGGCGCCCACCGGCAGGATCCGGGTCCCCGACTGCCCGGCCAGGATAGCCGCGGCGTCCTCCAGCGAACCGATCCCGACCCGAATGCCGCCCTGGGCAGTGCGCCGTGCAGCCTCCATCTTCGGCCCCATGGAACCGCCCGGGTACGCTGCCGGCTCCACGGCCGTAACCAGAAGCGCCTTCAGGCGCCGGGCGTCCGGCGTGCCCCAGTCCATGTAGACGCCGTCGACATCGGTCAGCATCAACAGCCAGTCCGCCCCGACATGCGCGGCCAGGCGCGCGGCCGTCAGGTCTTTGTCCACCACGGCCTCGATGCCGTATAGACGCCCGTCGCCGTCACGCGCGACCGGTACGCCGCCGCCCCCGGCACAGATCGCCACCGACCCGCCATCCACGAGACTGCGGACGGCCTCCATACCCAGCAGGCGTTGCGGCTCCGGCGACGCCACCACCCGCCGCCAGCCCTCGCCATCTGGCGCCACGTCCCAGCCACGCTCGTCGGCCAGCGCGCGGGCGCGGGCCGCACCCCAGGTCGGGCCAATGAACTTTTCCGGGAGGTCGAAGGCGGGGTCGTTCGGATCGACCTCGGTCTGGGTGAGCAAGCTTGCCACCCGGTCATGGCCCAGCGCGTTATGCAGCTCCCGCGCCAAGATGTAGCCGATCATGCCGTGGCTCTCGGCCCCGACCACATCCAGCGGCCAGGCGATGCGATCGCATTCCGCCTGATTGGCGAGCAACCCCACCTGCGGCCCGTTGCCGTGGGTGACGACCACCTCGTGCTCGCACGCCACGGCCGCGATGGCTGCCGCCGCACGCTGGGCGTTGTGCTGCTGGGCCTCGGCCGAGGGGGTCTCGCCGCGTTGCAGCAGGGCGTTACCGCCCAGCGCGATCACGATACGCATGGCGGGCCTACTCCGTACTTGAAGGGTTGGGTCAGGTGCGCGGGAGCGTGACGCCGCGCTGGCCCTGGTATTTGCCACCGCGGTCCTTGTAGGAGGTCTCGCAGACCTCGTCGGACTGCAGGAACAGCATCTGCGCCACGCCCTCGTTGGCGTAGATCTTGGCGGGCAGCGGCGTGGTGTTGGAGAACTCCAGCGTCACGTGGCCCTCCCACTCGGGCTCCAGCGGGGTCACGTTCACGATGATGCCGCAGCGCGCGTAGGTCGACTTGCCCAGACAGATGGTCAGCACATCGCGCGGGATGCGGAAGTACTCGACCGTATGCGCCAGGGCAAAGGAGTTCGGCGGGATAATGCAGCAGTCCGACTGCACGTCCACGAAACTGCCCTCGTCGAAGCCCTTGGGGTCGACAATGCTGGAGTTGATGTTGGTGAAGATCTTGAAGTGATCGGAGCACCGCACGTCATAGCCGTAGCTCGAGGTCCCGTAGGACACGATCCGCTGCTCGTCGCGGTAGCGGATCTGGCCGGGCTCGAAGGGCTCGATCATGCCCTTCGTCTCGGCCATCTCCCGAATCCAGCGGTCCGCCTTGATGCTCATTGGCCCTGTCCCTGGTGGCGCACCGGATCAGTTGTCCTGGATCACGATGTTGGGGAATTTGCTGCTGTAGTCCTTGGACTGCTCAGCCAGCTTGGCACCCGTGCGCCGTGCGATCTCGCGGTAGATCTCCGTGATGCGGCCCTCCGGGTCGGCGACCACGGTGGGTTCGCCACCGTCCGCCTGCTCGCGGATGCGGATGTCCAGCGGCAGGGCACCCAGCAGATCCACGCCGTATTCCTCCGCCATGCCCTCGGCGCCGCCCTGGCCGAAGATGTATTCCTCGTGGCCGCACTTCGAGCAGATGTGGATGCTCATGTTCTCGATGATGCCGAGCACCGGCACCTCGACCTTCTCGAACATGCGCAGGCCCTTGCGCGCATCCAGCAACGCGATGTCCTGCGGCGTGGTCACGATCACCGAACCGGAGACCGGGATCTTCTGCGACAGGGTGAGCTGGATGTCACCGGTACCCGGCGGCAGGTCGATGATCAGGTAGTCCAGCTCCTTCCAGTTGGTCTCGTTCAGGAGCTGCTCCAGCGCCTGGGTAACCATCGGGCCACGCCAGATCATTGGCGTGTCCTCGTCGATCAGGAAACCAATGGACATCGCCTGCACGCCGTGGCGCTCCAGCGGCTCCATGCTCTTGCCGTCCTTGGATTCCGGCTTGTCCTTGATCCCCAGCATGCGCGGCTGGCTGGGGCCATAGATGTCGGCATCCAGGATACCGACCTGCGCGCCCTCGGCGACCAGGGCCAGCGCCAGGTTGACCGCGGTCGTGGACTTGCCCACCCCGCCCTTGCCGGAAGCCACGGCGATGATGTTCTTGATCCCCGCCATCGGCTTCAGGCTCTTCTGCACCGCGTGGGTCGTGACCTTCGTGCTGATGGTGACCTCGGAGGACTCGAGCCCGGCCACACCCGCCAGTGCACCCTGAATGGCGGCGCGCAGCTCGTCGTGGTACCCAGCAGCGGAATACCCCATCTGGACATCGATCGCGGCACGGGCACCGTCCACGCGGATGTCCCGGACCTCGCCGGCGGCGACCAGGTCCTGCTCGAGGTACTTGTCCTGAACGGTCTTCAGGGCGTTTTCGATCTGCTCTCGCGCGAGTTCGGCCATGGGTACGTGGCATCCGATGTTGGGAGTGATCGCGCGATTCTACTGGCCTCGGTGCACGACGCCAATGGCACCACGAGCCACCCGTCCTTTCCGAAGCCCCCGGGCGCGAATCAAGGCAGGTGTCAAGGCCCTTGCGACGGTTTTATGCACAAAGGGCCTGAAGATAGGGAACATC
This sequence comes from Thioalkalivibrio sp. AKL12, assembly GCF_000377925.1. Taxonomy (NCBI): domain Bacteria; kingdom Pseudomonadati; phylum Pseudomonadota; class Gammaproteobacteria; order Chromatiales; family Ectothiorhodospiraceae; genus Thioalkalivibrio; species Thioalkalivibrio sp. AKL12. The sequence goes on along the minus strand of NZ_KB898892.1, from coordinate 136,684 downwards.
GGCCAAGATAGGCGAACAAGCATCTAAGTCGCTGCACCATTGTTCTTCAAGATACTGTTTTCCCTGACTTCTTATGTGTTGGTCGTTTTTTAACCAATTTGTCATGCGGCCTTGTGTGGCAAGGCCTGGCGACCGATTCCACCGGGTTGCCCACAGAGTTATCCACAACTTCTGTGGACAACATGCCGGAGCCCTTGGCACGCCTCGACAACCCGCGATCCAAACCCGACAATAGCGCCCCTGCACCCGCGCCCGGTGCCACCCAAACGAGCCAAGCAATGACCGATACCCCGCGCAAGATCCTCGTCACCAGCGCCCTGCCCTACGCCAACGGCCCGATCCACCTGGGCCACCTGGTGGAGTACATCCAGACCGATATCTGGGTGCGCTTCCAGCGTTCGCGCGGCCACGAGGTCATCTATGTCTGCGCGGACGACGCCCACGGCACGCCGATCATGCTCAAGGCGCGCGCCGAGGGCATCGAGCCGGAAGAACTGATCGCCCGCGTGCGCCAGGAGCACGAGGCCGACTTCGCCGAATTCCGCATCGGGTTCGACCACTACCACTCCACCCATTCGGACGAGAACCGCGAGCTGGCCGGGCAGATCTACACCGCGCTGCGCGACGCCGGACATATCGAGACCCGCACCATCGACCAGGCCTATGACCCCGAGGCCGGGATGTTCCTGCCCGATCGCTTCATCAAGGGCACCTGCCCCAAATGCGGCGCCGCGGAACAGTACGGCGATTCCTGCGAGGCCTGCGGCGCGACCTACAGCCCGCTGGACCTGAAGGACCCGGTCTCCGCGATCAGCGGTGCGCGCCCGGAGTCGCGCGCCTCCGAGCACTACTTCTTCAAGCTCGGCGACTTCGAGGCCTTCCTGCGCGAATGGACCCGCTCCGGACGCCTGCAGGACGCGATCCGCAACAAACTGGACGAGTGGTTCGACACCGGTCTCAGTGACTGGGACATCTCCCGCGACAAACCCTACTTCGGCTTCGAGATCCCCGATGCGCCGGGCAAGTACTTCTACGTCTGGCTCGACGCGCCGATCGGCTATATGGCGAGCTTTCGCGCCTACGCCGCGCAGCAGGGCCTGGACTTCGACGCCTGGTGGGGCGCGGACTCCGACGCCGAGCTGTATCACTTCATCGGCAAGGACATCGCCTACTTCCACACCCTGTTCTGGCCGGCCATGCTGCACGGTGCGGGCTATCGCACCCCCTCGGCGGTGTTCTGCCACGGCTTCCTGACCGTCAACGGGCAGAAGATGTCCAAGTCGCGCGGCACCTTCATTCGCGCCCGCGACTACCTGGAGCACCTGAACCCGGAATCCCTGCGCTACTACCTGGCCGCCAAGCTAGGCGACAGCGTCGACGACCTGGACCTGAATTTCGAAGACTTCGTACAGCGCGTGAACTCGGACCTGGTCGGCAAGGTGGTCAACATCGCCAGCCGTTGCGCCGGCTTCATCAACAAGCGCTCCAACGGCGAACTGGCCGCGGAACTGCCGCGCCCGGACCTGCACGAGGCCTTCGTTGCCGAGGGCGAGGCGATCGCCGAGGCGTTCGAGAAGCGCGAATTCGCCCAGGCGATGCGCCGCATCATGGCCCTGGCCGACCAGGCCAACCAGTACATCGACGAGGCCCAGCCCTGGGTACTGGCGAAGCAGGAGGGCCGCGAGGCAGAGGTCCAGGCGATCAACACCCAGGGGCTGGACCTGTTCCGGATCCTGATCGTCTATCTCGCCCCGGTGCTGCCGAAACTGGCCGCCGATGCCGCCGAGTTCCTGAATCTGGACGACACCCGCTGGGCCAGCCGCGAGCCGCTGGTCGGACGCAGCATCCAGAAGTTCAAGCCGCTGATGACCCGCATCGAAGCGGAGACCATCGACAAGCTGCTGGAGGCGTCGAAGGCCACCCTGGCCGCGACCGAGGCATCCAGCGCCACCGACAACGCCGCCCCGGAGGCGACCGTGGACCCGATCGCCGCGACCATCGACTTCGACACCTTCGCCCAGGTGGATCTGCGCATCGCGCGCATCGCCAACGCCGAACACGTCGAGGGCGCGGACAAGCTGCTGAAGCTGACCCTGGACATCGGCGACGAGACGCGCCAGGTATTCGCCGGCATCAAGTCCGCCTACGCGCCGGAGGACTTGATCGGTCAGCATACCGTGATGGTCGCCAACCTGGCCCCGCGCAAGATGCGCTTCGGCGTCTCCGAGGGCATGGTGCTGGCCGCCGGCCCGGGCGGCTCGGAGCTGTACATCCTGAATCCGGATGACGGCGCCCGGCCCGGCATGCGCGTCAAGTAGTGCTCGCCACCGGCGGCGCGATTTACGCAGAACACCCGCGGCCCATGGATTTGCGCCCGTTGCTCGCGTAAGCTGCCGCTCTTTTCTCGGTCCCCGGACGCATGGAACAAAGCCCCGAATTCAAAGCACAGGTCCGCCTGCTGGCCGACGCCGGACGCGAACTCGCGGAACGCGGTTGGCTCCCCGCGCGCACCGGGCACTTCTCCGCGCGCCTGGATGACCAGCACATTGTCATTACCGCTCCCGGGCGCGGCAAGGATCTGCTGGATGCGCACGACTTCATGGTCGTCGATCTGGAAGGCCACCTGATCTCCGGCAGCGGAGACCCCGGCCCCGAGACCTTCCTGCACATCATCATGTACCGCCACGACCCCAAGCTGGGGGCCGTGCTGCACACGCACAGCGTCCACGGCACGGTGCTTTCGCGCCAGGTCGCCGGGACGCTGCTGCTGCGCGACTACGAGGCCCTGCGCGAACTCCCGGGTTGCGAACACCCCTCGCGCGGCCTCCAGATCCCGGTGTTTGCCAATCACCCGGACATGCAGCAGTTGGCCGCCCAGGTCGACGCCGCCATGACGCGCAATCCGGAGCTCGCCGGGTATCTGATCAACGGGCACGGCCTCTACACCTGGGGTCAGACCGTAGAACTGGCGATGCAGCGAACCGAAGCCTTCGAGTTCATGTTCGAATGCGAGACGCTGGCCCGCCAGCTCGTCGTGTAATGGCCACCTCTGCCGCGCATTCGGCGCCTCAGGCCATCATCCTGGCCTTCGAAGGGATCCTTGCCCCATCCGGCGTGCTGCGCGAGACGCTGGAGCCACATGCCCAAGAGGCGCTGCCCGGCTTCCTCGAGCGTCACGCGGAGTCCACCGCCGTACAGCGCACCCTGGCGGATATCCTCGCCTACTCCGGGCGCGAGCTGGACGCGGATGGCCTGCTCGCCCAGATCCGCGCCTGGATTCGCGGCGGCCAGGACATTACCCCGGTGCGCCAACTGCAGGGCATGGTCTGGGCGGACGCGCTGGAGGCCGGCGCGCTGCAGCCGCAACTGGACGCGGCCACAGCCGAAGCCCTGGTGCACCTGCACGCGGCCGGCGTCGCCCTCTACAGTTTCGGCGCAACCCCGGCCCCGGTGCAGCGCGACTGGCTGCGCCACAGCCCGCACCCGGAAGTGGAAGATTGCCTGGACGGGCTGTTCGATACCCGGATCGGGGGCCGGCGAGATGCCGGCAGTTACCGCCGTCTGGCGGAAGAGATCGGCCGCACGCCCGAGACGGTGCTGGTCCTGTCCGCGCGTGGCGACGAGCTCGATTGCGCGCACCAGGCCTGGCTAATGACCGCCCGGCCCGAGGCCGACCCGAATGCGCAGGACGCGCATCCGGTACGGTCCTTAACCTCGCTCATGCCCGCGGGCGCGCAGGGCAGCTAGTCTCTTACTCAGGACCGCTGACAAGAAGGCTGTCCGTCGCACACCTGGAAGCCGCCCAAAGACGGGGTCACTCCGCAGAAAGCGGGTACCCACGAAGCCCTCGGGGTTGAGTACGCTGTACCACTCCCGGATACTGTATTGTTGACCTGACGACTCGGATTTAACGTGGAATACGTCCTGATACTCATCAGTACGATCCTCGTGAACAACTTCGTACTGGTGAAGTTTCTGGGCCTGTGCCCGTTCATGGGGGTCTCACGCAAGGTCGAGACGGCCACCGGCATGGGCCTGGCCACGACCTTCGTTCTGACGTTGTCCGCGGTCAGCTCCTACGTGATCAACGAGTACCTGCTGCTCCCGCTCGGGCTGGAGTACCTGCGCACCATCGCCTTCATCCTGGTAATCGCCGCCGTGGTGCAGTTCACCGAGCTGGTGGTGCGCAAGACCTCGCCCCTGCTGTACAACGTGCTGGGCATCTTCCTGCCTCTGATCACCACCAATTGCGCGGTGCTGGGCGTCGCCCTGCTGAACGTCCAGGAAGCGCACAACTTCGTCGAGTCGGCCCTGTACGGCTTCGGCGCCGCGGTCGGTTTCTCGCTGGTCCTGATCCTGTTCTCCGCCATCCGTGAGCGGATCGCGGTGGCCGACGTGCCGGTGATGTTCCGCGGCAGCGCGATCGCCATGATTACCGCCGGGCTGATGTCGCTGGGGTTCATGGGCTTCTCCGGGCTGGTTCGGCTGTGAGCGTGCTGTACGCCATCCTCGCGATCGGCGGCCTGGCCGCCGTGTTCGGGGTGATTCTGGGCTTCGCCGCGCAGCGCTTTCGCGTGGAGGCGGATCCAGTCGTCGATCAGATCGATGCCCTGCTGCCGCAAACCCAGTGCGGCCAGTGCTCGTATCCCGGCTGCCGCCCGTACGCCGAGGCCATCGCCGCGGGCGAAGCGGACATCAACCGCTGTCCGCCCGGCGGCCAGGCGACCGTGCGTGCCCTCGCGGACCTGCTCGACCGCGAGCCCACACCGCTGGAGGAAGAAGAGCAGGAGAAGGCCGTCGCCATCATCGACGAGAACATCTGCATCGGCTGCACCCTGTGCATCCAGGCCTGCCCGGTGGACGCGATCCTCGGGGCTGCCAAGCAGATGCACACCGTGATCGAGGAAGAATGCACCGGCTGCGAGCTGTGCATCGAGCCCTGCCCGGTGGACTGCATCACCATGGTCCCGGTCGGCACCGACATCACCGAATGGCGCTGGTCGGAGCCGAACCCTTCGCCGATCGAACGGCCCATCCACGTCATCGCGGACGGTTCGCGGCAGTCCGGCTGAGCCGGATGCCCGCGAACCGTTAGAATACGCTTATGCAGCTGCATCGCTTCCATGGGGGCCTGAAACTGGCCGAAGAGACCGACGCCAGCACCCGCGACCCGGTGCTGGTGATGGGCGTGCCGTCCCGGCTGATCGTCCCCCTGGGCCAGCATATCGGCGAGGCGGCGGAGCCCTGCGTGGCAGTCGGGGACCGTGTGACCAAGGGCCAGCGGATTGGCCAGTCCAAGGGCTATATCGCCGCCCACGTGCATGCCCCCACCTCCGGCGAGGTGGTAGAGATCGCCGACCACGCGGTACCCCACCCTTCGGGCCTCAGCGCCCCCTGCATGACCATCCAAAGCGATGGCCGCGACGACTGGGGCGAAACCCGCATGGAGCCCTGGCTGGACTGGGACACCCGCGACCCCCGCAAGCTGCGCCAACGCATTCGCGATGCCGGGATCGTCGGACTGGGCGGGGCGGCCTTTCCTACCGCGGTCAAGCTCAATCCGCGCGCCGGCCAGCGCATCCACACGCTGATCGTGAACGGGGCCGAGTGCGAACCCTACATCAGCGCCGACGACTCGCTGCTGCGCAGCGCCCCCGAGGCGGTATTCGAGGGCATCCGCATCGTCGCCCACCTGCTGGGTGTGGAGCGCGTACTGTTCGCGGTGGAAGACAACATGCCGGAGGCCATGCGGGCACTGACCGAGACCCTTCCCGGCGAACTGCGCGAGCGGCTCCAGTTGGTCTCGGTGCCATCCATCTATCCCACTGGCGGCGAGCGCCAGCTGATCAAGGTCCTCACCGGCCAGGAGGTCCCCAGTGGCGGCCTGCCGGCGGATATCGGGATAATCTGCAACAACCCCGGCACCTTCAAGGCCGTCTGCGACGCCGTGATTCAGGGTCGCCCGCTGCTGTCACGCATCGTCACCGTCACCGGGCCGGGCGTGCAGCATCCGCGCAATGTCGAGGCCCTGCTGGGGACCCCCTTCGCCGACGTGATCGCGGCCGCCGGCGGCTACGCCGAGGGCGTGGACCGCCTGGTGATGGGCGGCCCGATGATGGGCTTCGCGGTCCATGACGACGCCATCCCGGTGATCAAGGGGACCAACTGCCTGCTGGCGACCCGTCCGCAGGACACGCCCGCACCCGGCCCGCTGATGCCCTGCATCCGCTGCGGCGAGTGCGCGGCCGTCTGCCCGGCGCAACTGCTGCCGCAGCAGCTGTACTGGCAGGCCAGGGCCAAGGACTTCGACGCGACCCAGGACTACGGCCTGTTCGACTGCATCGAATGTGGCTGCTGCGCGCATGTCTGCCCCAGCAACATCCCGCTGGTGCAGTACTACCGCTATGCCAAGAACGAGATCTGGGCGCGCGAGAAGGAGCGCCAGAAGTCGGATATCGCGCGCGAACGCTACGAGTTTCGCCAGGAACGCATCGAGCGCGAGGAACGCGAAAAGGCCGAACGCATGGCCAAGAAGAAGGCCGCGCTCAAGAAGAAAGACAGCAGCGCCGACGGCGACAGTAACGAAAACAGTGACAAACAGGCCGCCATTCAGGCCGCGCTCGAGCGCGCCCGAGCGCGCAAGGCCGCCAAGGCCGGGGACGCCGTCGAGGGCGCGGCGACCGAGCAAGCGGACAAGGCGGCCGCCACCCCCGAGACGCACACCGAACCCGCCCAATCCGGCGAACGCGATTCCACGGACACGGGCGACCGCTGATGCGCTTTCGCACCGAATCCTCGCCGCACATGATCCCGGCCCACTCGGTGGGCGGGGTCATGCAGCAGGTCCTGATGGCGCTGGTGCCCGGCACCCTCGCGATGGCCTGGTTCTTCGGCTGGGGCGTACTGGTCAATGTGGTCCTGGCGGTGCTGTTCGCGGTGGCCTTCGAGGCCGCGATCGTCGCCGCCCGCAAGCGCCCGGTGATGGCCACGCTGGGTGACAACTCGGCGATCGTCACCGGCTGGCTGTTCGCGCTGGCGGTACCGCCGCTCACACCCGTCTGGGTCACCCTGATCGGCATCGCCTTCGCCATCATCGTCGCCAAGCACCTGTATGGCGGGCTGGGCTACAACCCGTTCAACCCGGCGATGGTCGGCTACGTGGTGGTACTGGTCTCGTTCCCGCGCGAAATGGCCCTGTGGCCGGCCCCGGACACCCTGTCCGAGATGTCGCTGGGCCTCGGGCAGACGCTGCAGACGGTCCTCACCGGCAGCCTGCCGGCCGCCATGGACTGGGATGCCATCACCCGCGCCACACCGCTGGATGCGATGCGCGAGGGCCTGGGCGCCGGGCGCACGGTCAACGAGATCACCACCAGCCCGCTGTTCGGCACCTTCAGCGAAACCAGCTGGGAGTGGATCGGCAATTTCTTCCTGCTCGGCGGGCTGTACCTGTTGTTCCGGCGGATCATCCACTGGCACATCCCGGTGGCGGTGATCCTGGGCGTGGCGATCCCGGCCGGCTTCTTCTGGATGCTGGACCCGGACTCCTTCGCCTCGCCGGCCTTCCATGTATTCAGCGGCGCGGTGATCATTGGCGCCTTCTTCATCGCCACCGACCCGGTGTCCGCCTCCACCACTCCGCTGGGGCGCATCCTCTACGGGGCCGGCATCGGCGTGCTGATCTTCGTCATCCGCACCTGGGGCGGCTACCCGGATGCGGTCGCCTTCGCCGTACTGTTGATGAACATGGTCGCCCCGACCCTGGACCACCTGACGCGCCCGCGCATCTTCGGGCGCGAGCGCCGCGGACCGCCACCGGGGGACGGCCATGGGTAACCTGAAGCCACGGGACATCCTGCTGGCGACCGCCCTGCTCGCTGGGTTTGCCGCCGCCGGGGCCGGCATCGTCGCCCTGGTACAGGACTCCACCGAGGCGCGTATCGCGGAGAACCGCATGGCGGTCAATCGCAACCGCATCGCGGAGCTGACCGGGGAACTCGACTACCGCAACGACCCCGTCCACGACACCATCGATCTGAACCACGATCTGCTGGGTGGAGGTCCCCTGCCGGTCTGGTTCGCCCGCGATGCCGAGGACGAGGTGGTCGGTATCGTCTTCTCCGCGATCGCCCCGGACGGCTACAGTGGCAATATCCACCTGCTGATCGGCGTCGACCGCGACGGCGAACTCCAGGGCGTGCGGGTCTCCGCGCACCGCGAGACCCCGGGCCTGGGCGATGCCATCGAGGCCGAGCGCTCCGACTGGATCCGCGGCTTCGACGGGCGCTCGCTGGGCAACCCACCGGCCGAGGGCTGGCACGTGCGCAAGGACGGCGGGGTCTTCGACCAGTTCACCGGGGCCACCATTACCCCGCGTGCGGTGGTTCGCGCCGTCTATCGCACGCTGGAATACTTCGACCATCACCGTGACGAATTGCTGGCGACCCGGCCCGAGGAAACCGGCTCCGTCACGGAACCGCTCCCGACCAGCGAGATCAACGGGGACGACGAGGCAAGCCGATGAACCCGACCCTGACCGACATCATTCGCGACGGCCTGTGGCACAACAACCCCGGGCTGGTGCAGCTGCTGGGACTGTGCCCGCTGTTGGCGATCTCCGGCACCATGGTCAACGCGATTGGCCTCGGCATCGCGACCACCCTGACCCTGCTGCTGTCGAACGTGCTGGTCTCGCTGATCCGTGACCATGCGCGCCCGGAGATCCGCATCCCGGTGTACGTGCTGATCATTGCCTCCATCGTCACCGCCATCGAACTGGCGATGAATGCCTGGTTTCACGGGCTGTACCTGATCCTCGGCATCTTCATCCCGCTGATCGTGACCAATTGCGCGATCATCGGCCGCGCCGAGGCCTTCGCCTCGCGCAACTCGGTCCCGCGCGCCGCGCTGGACGGGCTGATGATGGGGCTGGGCTTCACCGGCGTGCTGATTGCCCTGGGTGCCCTGCGCGAGGTCCTCGGCCAGGGCACGCTAATGGCCAACGCCCACCTGCTGTTCGGCGAGTGGGGCCACGGCATGACCCTGCAGCTCTACCCGTCCGAGCACGGCTTCCTGCTGGCCCTGCTGCCCCCCGGCGCCTTCATGGCCATGGGCCTGCTGATCGCTGCCAAGAACTGGATCGACAGCCAGTTTGAAGCGGAACCGAGCCCCACCGGCGACGAGACCGCGACCGCAACCGAGGCGAGCCCCGACAACGCCTGATCGGCTCCGGCCTTGATTCCTGGCTGTCAGCCGGTAAACTTCCGGCGCCACGAATCCGTTCTACCGGGGCCACAGCCCCGGACATTCAAACGTCCCAGGAGATTGGCATGGCTGGACACTTCCCGTTTGCTGGCAAGCGCGGCACGCGCTACGGCCTCGCCCCGCGCGGCACGATCGCCGCCTTTTTCGAGAACCACGGGTTCAACGACGAGCTCCAGGAGAAGTACTACAAGTGGTGGTACGACTTCGCCAAAGACTTTGTCGAGAAGGACAGCGACCTGTCCTACACCATGATCCGCAAGTTCGACAGCTACCCGATGGGCACCCATGCCCACCATGCGTTCCACTTGAACGACAAGTACTGGCCGAGCTGCCTGGACGAGCTGGGTTCGTTCATCCGTGACGTCATCTTCCCGAAGATGGACGAAAAGGCGATGCACGACATCGAAGAGAAGCACGCCAAGCTGATCAAGGACCTGGAGAAGGAAGCCGAGTCCAACCCGCGCGACGCCGCGCCGGATGTCGGCCTCTTCCGCCACGTCTGAGCAACGTCACTACGCGAGTTGCCGGCCCCGCGAAGCGGGGCCGGTTTGTTTGGAGCCCCCCCGCATCCATGAATGCCGCGAAGCGTGAAGCCATCTTCGAGCGCCTGAAGGCGGCGAACCCCGAGCCGACCACCGAGCTCGACTACGCCACCCCGTTTGAACTGCTGATCGCGGTCATCCTGTCGGCCCAGGCCACGGATGTCGGCGTCAACAAGGCCACGCGCCGCCTCTACCCGGTCGCCAACACGCCCGAGGCGATCCTCGAGCTGGGCCTCGACGGCCTCAAGGAACACATCAAGACCATCGGCCTGTACAACGCCAAGGCCGAGAATGTAATGAAGACCTGCCGCATGCTGGTCGAACGCCACGGCGGCGAGGTCCCCCGTGACCGCGAGTCGCTGGAGGCCCTGCCCGGCGTCGGGCGCAAGACCGCGAACGTCATCCTCAACACGGCCTTCGGCGTCCCCACCATCGCGGTGGACACCCACATCTTCCGGGTCGCCAACCGCATCGGCCTGGCCCCCGGAAAGACCGTGCTGGAGGTGGAGAAGCGCCTGATGCGCCTGACTCCGAAGGCCTACTTGCAGGACGCCCACCACTGGCTGATCCTGCACGGGCGCTACGTCTGCAAGGCGCGCAAGCCGGAGTGCTGGCGCTGCCCGATCGCGGACCTGTGCGAATACAAGGCAAAGACACCGCCCCCGGTCGGCGCCTGAACGAACCTACCCTCTTCAAGGAACCTCCCATGTACGGCAACCGCGACCAGATCCGCACCCAGTTCGTCGACGCCTGGCAGAAGGCCCAGGCCGGCGAGGCCCTGTCCGATCTGGAACAGCAACTGGTGGACGTGATCTCGGACCACCCCGAGTACCACGACTACCTGAAGGACCGCGAGACCGCGCTGACCGGCGAATTCCCGCCGGAGCTCGGCACCTCCAACCCGTTCCTGCACATGGCGATGCACCTGAGCCTGCGCGACCAGGCGCGCACCGACCGCCCAGCCGGGACCCGCCAGTTGCACCAGGGGCTGTGCGCCCGCTTTGGCGTCATGGATGCCGAGCACCGGATGATGGAGTGCCTGGGCCAGGTCCTGTGGGAAGCCCAGCGCAGCAACGCCGCGCCGGACGAGAGTGCCTACCTCGAGTGCGTCAAGCGCCTGGCGAGCCGCTGACCGCGGAACCCGCCGCGCTTGCGGACGTGGGCGGTCGATCCAGCCCCCAACGGTCCAGCAATACCAGCATGGCGGGCGTAAACAGCAGGGTCAGCGGAGTCGCGAACAACAGCCCTCCGGCGATGGCCGTCGCCAGCTGGACCCAGAACCCGGTGACCGGCGCACCCACGTAGAAGTCCCGGCCGGCAAAGTCCACCGTCCACGCCAGCACCATCGGTAACAGGCCGAGGATGGTCGTGATCGCGGTCAACAGCACCGGCCGCATCCGCTGTGCGGCCGCGCGCAGGGCCGCCTCCATCGCATCCAGCCCAAGCCTGCGCTGCTCGTTGTAGGTATCGATCAGCACGATGTTGTTGTTCACCACGATCCCCGCCAGCGCCAGCACGCCGATCCCGCTCATCACGATACCGAAGGGCTCCCCGCGCAGAAGCAACGCCAGCAGCACCCCGGCGGTGGAAAACACGATCCCCGAGAGCACCAGAAAGGCCTGGGAGAAGCGATTGAACTGGGTCACCATCATCGCGAGCATCAGGAACAGCGACAGCCCGAACGCCCCCAGCAGGAAGTTCGTGGCCTCGGCCTGCTCCTCGGCCTGACCGCGAAAGCGAAGCTGCACCTCGGCGTCCAGCTCCAGGTCGGCCATCCGGCCTTCGAGCGCACGCTGGCGCTCGTCTACCAGATAGCCGGGGCCCGCATCCGCCTCCAGGGTGTACGCACGCTGGCCATCGCGGCGCTTGATCAGGCCGGTCGCCGGCACCGGCACCAGCTCGGCGAAATGGGCCAGCGGCACCAGCCCGGTGGCCCCCGGCAGGTTCAGGCCCGCCAGCTGCTGAAGATGGCGCTGCGCGGCCGGCAAGCGCAAGCGGATATCAACCTCCTCGTCGCTGTAGTCCGGACGGTAGGTTCCCAGCAAGATCCCGCTGGTGACCAGTTGCACGCCCTCGCCCAGCAACGGGACATCAACCCCGAAGCGAGCCGCCTGTTCACGGTCAAAGCGCACCTCCAGCTCCACCCCGGGCAGGGGCAGGTCGTCGGTCACGTCCACGAACCCGCCGAGGGCGTCCATTTCGGCGCGTAGCTGACGGATCACGGGTGCAATCCGCTCGGGGTCGGCGCTGGCGGCCTCGAGCACGATCGGACGACCCTCGCTCGGTCCACGTTCCTGGGCGCGGAACTGCAGGCGAATCCCCGGCAGGTCCGCGGTCCGCCGGCGCAGGTCTTCGATGATCGACTCCGCCGGTGGCCGCTGCCGCCAGCCAATCAGTTCCAGCTGGATCACCCCGATCACGTCCTCGGCATAGTCGCCCTGCAGACGGCCCAGCTGGGTCCCGATGGTGCGCGCGTAGACGTGGCGGATCTCGGGTACGCCGTGCAGAGTGCCCTCCACCTGGCGGACCAGGGCATCCGCCTCCCATACCGAGAGATCCCCGCGTGCCTGCACCTGGACCTGCACGAAGTCGGGCTCGACCTGCGGGAAGAACTCCACACCCCGGCCCTGCGTGGCATACAGCGCGTAGGCCACCACGACCACCGCGACCGTCCCCGCCAGCGTCCAGCCGGGATGCCGCACCAGGGATTGCAGCAGGTGGATATAGGCGCGCGTAATCCCCTGCAGTTCGTCGTAGCGTCCCTCCTCTGCCGCGCGCACGTAGCGCGTCTGCGCGGCGTTGATCGGCCGGCTCTGCCCGATCACCGCACCCAGCGCCGGGATGAAGACCAGTGCCATCGCCAGCGAGGCGATCAGGGTCACGATCACGGTGGCCGGCAGGTAGACGATGAACTCGCCGACCATGCCGGGCCACAGCAGCATGGGCGCGAACACCGCCAGCGTGGTCCCAATGGCCGTTGTGATGGGCCAGGCCATGCGCTGGGCGGCCGCGCGGAATGCATCCGCCCGGGCCATGCCCTCGGCCACATAGCGATCCGCCAGCTCCACGACCACCACGGCACCGTCCACCAGCATGCCCACGACCAGGATCAGGCCGAACAGCACCACCACGTTCAGTGTGAAACCCATCAGGTAGATCACCAGGATGCCGCCGAGGAAGGCCCCGGGAATCGCCATGCCCACCAGCAGCGCCGCGCGCGCCCCCATCATCGCCAGGATCACCAGCGCCACGATCAGCATCGCGGTGATCACGCTGTTCTCCAGGTCCCCCAGCAGGTCACCTACATCCCGCGCCATGTCCTGCAGATAGGTCACCTCCACGGCTTCCGGCCAGTCGGCGCGGGCAGCCTCGATGGTCGCACGGGCGGCCGCGACCACCTCGAGGACATTGGCCTCCGACGCCTTGCGGATTTCCAGGGAAACCGAAGGCTGACCATCGATGCGGGTGAAGCCCTCGGGGTCGCGGTAGGTCTGACGTACCTCCGCGACATCGCGCACCCGCACCACCGCATCGCCCTCCACACGGATCGCGGTGTCCAGCACGTCGTCGACATCATCAATGGTACCCGGCACGCGCAGCGGAATACGTCCGGCCCCGGTGTCCAGCGCGCCGGCTGCCACCAGCCGGTTGTTGCGCTCGATCGCGCGGGTCAGTTCGCTGAAGGACAGTTCATACGTCTCCAGCACCAGCGGATCGACCAGGACCTCCATCTGCTCCTCGCGATCCCCGCCGACATCCGCCTCCAGCACCCCGGGGATCGCCTCGACCCGGTCGCGCAGCTCGCGCGCCAGGCGCACCAGCGCCCGCTCGTCCAGCGGCCCGGAGAGATTCAGCGTCAGCACCGGAAACAGCGACAGATCGACCTCGGAGACGCTCGGCTCCTCCGCACCCACCGGCAGCTCGGGGCGCACCTGGTCGACCTCCTCGCGCAGGTCCGACAGCGCCTGACGATTGTCCCAGCCCGGCTCGAAGTCCAGACGCACCAGGGCAAAACCCTCGCCCGCCCAGGACTGCATCTCGTCCACCCCGGCCAATGCCTGCAGCTCGCGCTCCAGCGGCCGCAGCATCAAGCGCTCGGCGTCTTCCGGACTGACCCCGGGATACGGCACCGAGACAAAGAAGATCGGGACATCGATCTCCGGTGCCGCCTCCTTGGGCACGATGTGGTACGCGGTCGCCCCCAGCACCAGGATCAGCAGAAGAAAAAGCAGTACCGTCCGGGCATGTGCCACCGCCCAGGCGATCAGGGACCTCACGGCGCCGCCCCGTCCACCGATTCCGGCACCGCCGCCCCGGGGTCCGTCTCCGCCGCTTGCGGGCGCACCCGCTCACCATCGGTCACGAAACCGTGGCCGATGGTGATCACCCGTGCCGTTTCGGGCAGGCCGGTCACCCAGACGCCATCGACCGCGGCCCGGATCACCTCCACGGCGTGGAACACCACCCGATCCGCCGCGTCGACCGTCTTCACGCCCACACGCCCGGCGTCATCCAGCCCCATCCAGGCCGGGGACAGCTTGTGCGCCTGCACCACAGCGGTCGGGATCTCGACGCCGGCACTGATACCCGACGGCAGGGCCTCGTCCGGGTTCGGCACGGCAATCTCGACGCGAAAGGTCTGCGTGCCCGATTCGGCCACGCGCGAAACGAACCGCACCTCGCCCTCGGCACGCCGTCGATCAAGGAAACGGATCCGCGCCGGCTGGCCCGGCTCGACCCGCCCGATCTGGTGCTGGGGGACATGCACCACCGCCAGGAGCGGGTCGTTGTCGACCACCTCCGCCACCGGGTCGCCGCGACTGACGAAGTCGCCGCGATCCGCCAGGCGCTGATTCACGATCCCCGCGACGGGTGCGACGATCCGCGTGTTGCGAATGTCCAGCTCGATCGCCTCGAGCTCGGCCCGTGCGGCCTCGCGCTCTGCCTCGCGGGCCTCCAGCTGGGTACGCGAGACATGCCCCTGGTCGTGCAGGCGCTGGGCCGCCTCTTATTCGCTCTCCGCCCCGCGCAACCGGGCAATCGCCTGGCGCCGCCGCGCCTCGCGATCATCCATGCGCAGGTTCGCGAGTTCATCCCCAACATCCACCCGCGCCCCGCGGGCCACGGCCCATTCGGCGACCTGGCCGGCGGTCTCCGCGCGAACCATCACGCGCAGGTCCGGTTCCACCCGCCCCTGCAGCACCAGCAAACGCTCTACCGGCTCGGCCGTGAGCTCCGTTACCGCCACCACCATGGGCTGGGGATCGCTTGCCCGCGGCGCCTCCTCCGTCTCGTGCCCGAGCATCCCGGAGACGATCCAGACCACCACGAGGACCAGAATGCCCAGGGCGATGAACAACCGGGACTGGGCGCGCAGGCGATGCCAGACAGACCCACTCACGCTACGCTTCCAGCCGCGCCCGGACGAACCGCACCAGCAAACCCGGCCCCCGCTCTCACTGTGCACCACCGAACAGCCGCTGCCACCAGCGCCGGCGACTGCCGGTGGGGGGCACCGCGACCTCAAGATCCACCGGCGGCACCCGCGACACGACCCAGCCCGGTAGGACCCGGAGCCCGGAGGAGCCACAGCTGGAGCCGAGGTTGTTGGGATCGAAGATCTTCACGAACTCCGGATGCTCGCGGTCATCGACGTACACGATTCCGCAGTAATCCTCGTCGTGATCACGCCGCAAGAGGGCGTCGACTTCGTCGACGAAACGCCGGAAGGTCTCCTCCGGCACCGGCTGATCCGGGACATCGTCGCCCACCGCATAGACGTACCATCCGGCGTCCGCGCGCTCGCGCAGACGCTCCCACAGTTGGTCCAGCTGCTCCCAGTAGAGGATGCCGGTGGAACCGGCCTCGAATCGTTGCAGAAAGCCGAGTTCGGGACATTGTTGCGCGGTGGACATCAAGGGCATCCGGGGGTCGCCAGCGTAAGCGAACATCGTAGGCCCCCACCCCGGATGCGACAAGCCGGTGGAAACCGATCCGACCCACGCTTGCGTGGAACCCCGAACCCGCGCCAGGCTCTTAGTCCAAAGAGCCGCCAGCGAAGACGAATCCGCCATGCGAACGATCAGCCACTCCACCTCCCTGCGCGCCGAGCCGGATCGGGTCTTCGAGCTCCTGAGCCACGTCCCCAATTTCGTGGACCTGTGCGACCACGTGGAACATATCGAACGGCTGGGCGATGACTGCTACCGCTGGACCATTCGCGCCGCCGGCATGCGCATGGGCTTCGACGTCGAAGTCTGCAGCGCCATCGCCCCCGAACACTTCGCCTGGCGCTCCATCCGCGGGATTCACAATCGCGGCAGTTACCGGCTGACCCCTGATGGCGAGGGCCATACGCGGGTGGACTTCGAACTGGAGTACAAGCTGAATCCGATCCTGGATGCCGCCGTGCGCCGCGTCGCCCAGTCGCTGGTGGAGCGCGTATCGGGGCAGCTGATGGACCGCGCCCAGCAGCGCCTGGACGCCCAGGCGCCACGCGCCTGACGGCCCTGCAGGCCAGCCGTCAGGCGGTTTCCACCGCCCCGGAATCGCCGGCAGCCTCGTTCAATAGATCGCGCAGGGTGCGTCCATCCAGACGCTCCCGCCGCGCCACATCGACGTCCTTCAGGGTCCGCTCCACCGCCGCACTGCCACGCAAGCGGCGGATCGCGCGGTCGTCGGTGTCCGCGCGCAGGGCCTCCAGGATCTCGTCCACACGGATGGCGTCGAGATCCCGCGCCGGGACCAGCTGCTGCCCGTCCTCGCCCGCCTTCAGCAACAGCCCGGCCTCCTCCAGCCGGCGCGCTGAGCCTCCCAGGGCATTGCCCGGGACGGCCAGCGCCGCGGCGACCTCGTCCAGCGTCGGCGCCGGATGCCCGTCATGGAAGCGCTGTCCGACCTGCTGCATCAGGTGCAGGCCCATGCGCTCGCGCCCCGCGCCGGACAAGCGCAGGCGGATACCGCGCACGTTCATGTATTCCGGGTGCTGCACGAAGAAGGCGACGTTCGCCCCGATCAGCAGGATCAGCCAGGCGAGATAGAGCCAGATCAGCAGCATGATCATGATCGCGAAGCTGGAGTAGATCGCCGCATAGCGGGTCGAACCCGCCACCATGTTGGCGAACACCCAGCCAACGCTCTGCCACAGCAACCCGGCCACCACGGCCCCGAGCAGCGCCGGGATCACCTTCACCCGGGTGTTCGGCACAAACACATAGATAAAGGCAAAGGCGGCGATGATCAGGAGATAGGGCACCAGCCGCGAGATCTCGGTGATCAGCATGCCGACGGGCCCGATCCCGGCGACCGTCTGCATCGCCGCCGACGACATCACGGTAGCGGTCACCCCCAGTGCGGAGACCACCAGAACCGGACCGATCAGAATCACCGACAGGTAGTTGGAGAAGCGCTGGGCCAGGCTGCGGTTGTTCTCCACCCGCCAGATGGCGTTGAAGGCCAGCTCGATCTTCTGCACCAGTGCGATGACCGTGTAGACCAGGAACAGCAGACCCACGAAGCCGAGCACGCCCACGCGCATATTGTCGACAAACTCGAGCACATTGTGGGCAATCTCCACCCCCTGCTCGCCCAGGGGCTCGAGCACGCCCAGCAAGAATGGCTCTACCGCGTTGTGGGCACCAAAGGCCTTGAGCACCGAGAATGACAGCGCCAGCAGCGGCACCATCGACAACAGGGTGGTGAACACCAGGCTCATCGCGCGCAGCGTCAGCTGCCCCTCGGAGACCTCGCGCACCAGCGCGAAGACACCGCGTACCATCCCGAGCGGAACGGCCTTCCAGCGCGGCAACGCCGAAAGATCCGTGTCATTGACCAGCTCGGTCAACTGGCGGCGCCGGGCATCCAGGCGCTCGGCCCAGGCTATGCCGGCCACGCATCACTCCCGTGGATAGGGGGTTCCCTCACGCGCCGTTACTTCTGCTGCCACTGGCCGTTGCCGTCCTGGTACCAGTAACCCGAGGGGGCCTCTTCCACCCAGACGCGGGCAAAGGTCTCGCGGATCTGGCGTTCCCAGTCCGGACGGTCATTGGCCCGGGCGATCTCGCGGTAGAGCGAATCCCGATCCGAGTTCTCCTCGCTGACCAGTCGCTGCACGGTGCTGCGATCGCGCAGCGGAACCTCGGAGAGATCGCGGATCACCACATCCGCGTTGTTACCGAAACCGATCGCACCGCTGCGGAAATGCGGTGCCAGCTGCGGCCCCCGCTCGCGCAGCGAGGCCCGGATGCGGTTAATGGCCGGGGTCTCGATCTGCAGGTCCGGGCTCTGCGCGGCGGCCGGGCTCACCAGGCGTTCCAGCACCCACACGAGCACCGGCGCGGCGCTCGTCGTGCCCGTGTGGCGCGGCTCCGACGGCTGCAGCTGCACACCGGACTCGGGCTCCGGTGCCGGCTCGGCCTCGGGCACCTGCAGCGCATCCCGCACGATGGCGCGCGCCGCCTCCTCCGCCGCTGCGGTGGGGAAGTAGATATTGATGGTCACGCAGCCCGCGAGCAGCGCGAACATCAGAGCCAGTCCCGGAACACTCCACAAAGCCTTCATGCCTGTCATCCCTTGTTCGGGCGGGTAAACCCCGCATGTGCCCAATCTACACCATCATCCTGAACCGTAACCAAACACCGCGGCTGACTCATTGCACGACCGGCCCCTCGCCGCCCTGAATCTGCGCCAGGCGGTCGATCAGTTCCGGCCAGTCCACCCGGCGGTTGTAGCCGATCACCTCTATCTGCGGCAGGCCACCGCCCTGTACCAGCACGAACCCGCCGTCCGGGCGATCTGCCACCCCGGAGGCCGTGCACACGTCCCCGCGCAGTTCGCAGCGAAAGCCCAGGCGGCGATAGCTGAAGTTCTCGAAAACGCGCAGGAAGATCGACGAAGCCGCCGCCTGCAGGCCGCCACCCAGCTCGGTGATGTTCTCCACCGCCCGCTGGCTGATGCGCCGCCGTCCCGGATCGTCCATTGGCGTCATCAGCTCCAGGTCCATGTGCACCGGCGACCAGTCCACCATCACCAGGTCGTTCACGTGCCCCGACAGCCGTCCCTGGATCCGGCCGATATCGAAGGCCCGCGTGACCAGTTCCAGGTCCAGGCGCTGGATCTGCGTGGACAGCCCGAGCTCCGGTGCGTACCCGAACAGATCGTGAATATAGACATCGCGCAGCACCACCTCGCCATCGAACACCTGGACCAGCAGCCGCCCATCCACGTTCAGATCACCGTCCTCCAGGCGCACCCGCGGGATCATCCCGGCCACCTGACCGGAGAAGCGAGGCCAGCCTAACACCCCGGTCAGCGACTCCAGACTGATCGCCCGAATCCCCCCCTGGAACTGCACGTCCGGCCCGGTCTCGGTCTGCTGCACGCTGAAGGCCCTGACCCGCAGGCCCCCATCGAGGATCGGGATCTCGGTCGCCTCCAGCAATTCCAGCCCCTGTGGCCGCGCACGCACCCGGGCGGAAAACCCGTCGAACGGCAGGCCGTACAGATGGGCCGCATCAAAGCCGATGCGGCCGGGGCCACCCGGCACGGTGGCGGACCAGTCCAGCTCGCCCTGCGCACCGCTCACACCAAAACGCCCACGCCGGTCCTGAGCCTCGACCCCGGACCATTCGAGCCGGGCGTAGTGCGGCTCGGAGGCCTGCACCTCGACCTCGCCGGTCATACGCCCTGCGGCATCCAGTTCGCCCAGGGCTGTGCCCACCAGCCACGGCGACAGCACGGTCTCGTAGATCACGCCAAGTGCCCCGACCTCACCCCGGAACTGGCCATCCAGACCACGTTCGGGCGCAAAGGCGAGGCCCTGTCCCTGCAGCGAGGCCGCCTCGCCATAATCCAGTGACAGCGACTCCGCTCGCACCGCTCGGCTCTCGCCGTCCACCACCACCCCGCGGGCGTCCAGGGTCAGCGGACCCTCGGCATCCAGGTCGACAAACCAGGGATCGACGAACACCACACCCGCTGTCAGTGCCAGATCAACATCCCAGCCGTCGGCATCGCCCGCGAGGCGCAGCCGGCCGTCCAGTTCTTCCCCCGCCTGCAGGCCCAGATCGTCGCTGAATGCGAGATCATGCACCGTCAGCGTGACCTCGGAACGCCCGCGTTCACGCCAGTGCAGCGCGAGATCCGCCGTGCCCTGCCCCAGATGCACGGGCAAATCCATTGGCAGGCGCGCCGACCCGGCCAGGGCCGCCAGGTTGATCCCCGCGAGATCGGCCCGCACATCCCAGCCGCGGGCGGGATCCAGCCGCACGTGGAAATCGCCCTGCGCCCCGAACCAGCCGGGCCACGCACCCGCCAGCGCAAGCGCACCCGTCTCGCGCCCCCAATACAGGCCTACCGGGGCACCCCGCAGGTGCAGATCCCCGGCATCGCCCCAGAGTCGCGCCGTATCGCAGCGGACCTCGGCACGACTTACCTGCAGATCACTGCATTCCACACGCAGGTCTTGCAGGGTTCCGATGGGCTCGGGGAGTTCGACGCGATCCGCGCGGATCGCCAGGGACAGGCCTTCGCGCGTCCATTGCACACGGGTGCTCAGGCCATGCGCGTCAAGATCGTCGCGCAACAGGGATTCGATCCGCAGATCCAGCTGGATGCCGCCATCGAACTCCACCTCCGCATCCGCGGCCACGGCCACACCCGCCAGCAGAAAGAGCATCAGCCCGGCCGCCGCGCCATACAAGCCCGGTGCACGGCGCAGCGCGAGCATCAGGCCGGGTCGCCCCGCTCCGGCAGACGGTCGCGTAGCGGCCGCGCCAGGCGGGCCAGCCATTCGCGCATCGCGAAGCGCGACGTCTCCAAGGCCTCGAGGGTCGGCAGGAAGTCCTCGACCCGCCGTGGATCGCTCGTGGGGCCGCGAAAGCCGGTCGGTGCCGGGTCGGCCGCCAGCCCGGCACGTTCGAAGCAGGCCAGGGCACGCGGCATGTGCAGGGCCTGGGTCACCACCAGCACCCGTTGCACGTCACTTTGCTGCAGGCGCTGGCGGGTGTGCGTGGCGTTTTCGCAGGTGTTGCGCGAGGTGCTCTCCAGCCAGCGCACCGGCACCCCCAGATCGGTTTGCAGGGTGGCCGCCATCAGCTCGGCCTCGGAGCGCCGCCCGGGCAACGCGCCCGGACGCCCGCCCGAGACCAGCAGCGGCAGCCCGGTATCGCGGTGCAGCCGGGCGGCATGGCGCAGACGCTCGTGGGTCTGGGGATTCAGGGCATCGCGGCCGCCGTCCTCGCCGCGTCCGGGCCAGCGTCCGCCGCCCAGCACCACGATGGCATCGGCCCGCCCCACCGCCACCACGGCATCGCGCAAATCGCGCTCGATGGCGTGCGCCAGTGGCTGGGCAACAACATTCAGGCTTGGCAGCACCAGCGCCAGCAGACCGATCGCCAATAACGGCCGCCCCCCGCGCCAGTCGGCGCGCCAGAAGGCGACCCCGACCAGGGTCAGCGCAATCCCAAGCCCCGGGGGCAGCAACAGGTATTCGGCAACCGTCTGCAGGGACGCGAGCACGGCGCTCTCCGCCTGCGA
Organism: Thioalkalivibrio sp. AKL12; assembly: GCF_000377925.1. Lineage (NCBI taxonomy): Bacteria > Pseudomonadati > Pseudomonadota > Gammaproteobacteria > Chromatiales > Ectothiorhodospiraceae > Thioalkalivibrio > Thioalkalivibrio sp. AKL12. Next base: position 115,343 of record NZ_KB898892.1, on the reverse strand, counting down.
TCCGCCCTACTTCTTGCCCGGGGAATAGAGGTAGTGGGCGTACGTCGCCACGTCCTCGGAGACCCGGCGGATCAGGTGATCCAGGCTGATGATGGCGAACTCCAGCAGGTTCACCGCAATGTACGGCTGCTCGACGCGCAGGCGGTCATACATGGAGCGCGACAGGCGCAGCAGGCGGGTATTGTCGCTCAGGGCGCGCATGCGCACGCCGCGGGGCACGCGGTCAAAGAACGACATGGACCCGGCCAGTTCGCCGGTCTGCATGCGCCCGACCTCGATCTCCTGGTTGCCGTCGTCGTGGTACAGCGCGGCGGTCCCGCTGACCACGAAGAACAACGACTCTCCGACCTCGCCGATATCGGCGATCACCTGCTTGTGGTGGGTTTCCAGCACCTCCAGGTATTCGAGAAGGATCTCGACCTCGGCCGGCGTCAGCGACGCCGAGATCGGGTGTTTGGAGAGGAATTCGGTCAGCAGTTCCTTGGACATGGAGAGGCTTCCTTCTGACGGGTCCGCAGTAGAAGTGGGAGTACATTAGAGTATAACGAACGCGACCCCGGGACGGGGCGACCAAGACCACCGGGGAGGTACCGCTTGATCGACATCGATGCCCTGCGCCGCCACCTGCCGCGGCGCCTGCGCGACGGCCGGACCGTCCTGCTTGTGGCCAACACGGATAGCCAGGAAAGCCCTCCGGGCGTGGAGCAGGAGAGCGTCGCGGCATTTCTCGAGCACCCGCCCGGGCCGCGCGTGCCGCTGGTCCTGCTGCCGGATACGCTGAGCGCACTGGACGTCACGACGGGCCAGCAACTCCTGGGCGGGTTGCGCGACCGCTGGGCCGACGAGGTGCTGATCCTGCATCGGCGGGACGACGAACGCTGGGGCCTGAACGATTTCCTCGCCCTCGGTTTCCGCCACGACCCGGAGGCCGAGGCGGCCGCGCCGGATCACACGGTCTATCGCACCAGCCTGTACGACTACAAGCTCACCCCCGACTGGCTGAACGCCCGTTTCTGGGCCAACCCGGAGATGTGGGACAAGCGCCGCTGGTAGCGGCGCCCGGCGGACGAGCCGCCATACGCCTAATCGTCGTCGGGGTTCAGGCGCGGATGCGTCTCCTCGCCCCACCACCAGACCACGGCGCCGGAGGCAAACATCGCGATCACCACGAACCAGAAGCCCCAGACCACCGACCCGCCAATATGGGCCACGATGCCCAACCCGAAGGCCCCCACTCCGTAGCCAAGATCCCGCCAGAAGCGGTAGGTCCCGATCGCCGAACCGCGCCAGTTCGGGTGCGCGATATCCGCCACTGCCGCGCTCAGGTTGGGATACAGCAGCGCCATGCCGAGACCGGTCACCGCCGCCGCGAACGACCACCACAGCACGCCCTCGCCTAGCAGCGTCAGGGCCACCCCGCCGCCGCAGATCCACATGCCCCAGATAATCGGCTGCCGGCGGCCAATATGGTCCGACAGGCGGCCGGTGAGGAACTGCGATCCGCCCCAGACAAACCCGTAGATCCCGACCACCCAGCCGATCGCCGCGAGACTGAGCCCCTGCTGATAGAGGAACACCGGATAGAACACCCACACCAGCGCATCCACGAATTTCTCGACCAGCCCCGCCTGACTGAACGCGGCCATGCGCCGGTCGCGCCAGGACATCAGCGTGAACACCTCCCAGGTGCTGGGCGTATCGGAGATGTTCTTCGAATACCGCGGGATGGGCCCTGTGGACTGCCCCGCGGCATGCCGCGCACCCTCGGCCTTCGCCCAGTCCAGGGTCTCGCGCACAAACAGCGCGGTCAGCACGATCGCCAGCGCGATGACCACCAGGCCAAAAATCAACAGCCCCATGCGCGGACCGAACGCTGCAGCCATGTAGCCCGTCACGATCCCCGCCACCGCGACCCCGACATAGCCGGAGAACTCGTTCATCCCCATGGTGAAACCGCGTTCATCGGCACGGGTGATGTCCATCTTGGCCGTCTGGGTCATCGACCAGGCCAGGCCCTGGTTCACGCCCAGCAGCACGGTCGCGGCCACGATCCAGCTCCAGGACGGCGCGTAGAGAATCATGAACGGGATCGGGATCGCCGCCACCCAGCCCAGCATCAGGACGGTCTTGCGGCCCAGCCGTTCGGACAGGCGACCGGCAACAAAATTGAGCGCCCCCTTCACCACGCCAAAGGCGACCACAAACGCGGTCAGCAGCATGAACGAGCCCTCGGCCACGCCGAATTCGCTCTCCGCCAGGGCCGGCACGACCGTGCGCATCATCCCGATCGTCAGGCCGACGAAGAAAACCTGGATCAGCTGCTGACCGAACTGCCCGAGGTTCTCCCGGATCCCGTGCGTCAGGTGGGCATAGGCCTCCGCGGCCTTGTGATGGTCCGTCATGTGGCGTTCTCCTTGTCCTCGTTGCTCACAGTTGCCAATGGCAGACCGTGATAACGCCATTCGGCGACGCCATCCTCGAACCGGGTCGCCTGGAACCCGTGCGCGGCCAGGATCTCTACAGCCTCGCTGGCCATCAGGCAGTAGGGACCGCGGCAATAAGCCACCACCGGTCGGTCGGTCGGCAGCTCGCCGAGCCGATTGCGGAGCTCGCTGATCGGGATGGATCGGGCATACGGCAGATGGGCGTTCGCGTATTCCATCCCGGGACGGACATCGAGAACGATGAGATCGCCCCGACGAGCCTGTTCCAGCAGTTCGGGGCCCGCCATCGGGGCCAGCTCGCCAGGACCCTCGGCCATTTCGCGGGTCGCGGCCTGCAACTCGAGCAGGCGCTCCTCCGCCAGGGTACGCAGCATTACCCAGAAATCGGCGACATGCTGATCCACCAGGCGATAGAACATATGACGCCCTTCGCGCCGGGCCTCGACCAGCCGTGCCTGACGCAGCTCCTTCAGGTGGGCGCTGGTCAGCTTCACGCTCAGTTCTGCATCGGCCGCAAGCTGCTCGACGCTCTTTTCGCCCTGAACTAGCACCTCGATCAGCTCCAGGCGTTTCGGGCTGGCCGCGGCCCGGGCGATGCGGGCCACCTGTTCGTACAGCAAATCCTTGAGTTCACGTCCGGACACGGCGTTCGCTCCAATATTCCTTGGAATGAACGATAGATGACCCAGGGATCGCACGCAAGTCCGGTGATGACCCGCATCTAGCCGCGGAGAAGCCCTCCCGCCGCCAGGGGCGCGCTGGATCGGGCCCTCCAATTTCTGGGTGATTTTGGGGTCTCGCCTATTCCTGAGTAGTTTACTCGGGAACTTCAATTAGAAGTTGCTTACTAACTTAACGAGCAACCCGTGCCTTCGGGCACACTTCCCCTGCAACAGGAGAACGTCATGAGCCAACTGATCAACAACTTCCCGGCCGACGGTGTCGTCACCATCAACCGCGTGATCCTCAAGCCGGAATACACCATCGACGATCTGCAGGAACGTGTCGCCGTCCTGTGCGAGAACGTAAAGACCTATCACTCGGATACCGGCTTCGTCGGCGGCTTTGTCGCGCTGAACTCCGGCTCCGTCTCCAATGAAGGCTCCACCATCGGCCAGGCGGTCGAGAGCCCGATGAAAGACAAGGAAGCCCTCATCATCACCTTCTGGAATAGCTTCGACGAACACGAAGCGTCGCACCAGAGCGAGACCTTCCAGCCCCTGTTTCAGCAGGTACTGGAACTGTGCGAGAACGGAAACGAGGAGATCGCCTACGAGATGCTCTGGTCCGGCGCAGCCTACGATCCGGAACAGGCGAGGGCCGCCCGCGAGGCGAAGGAAACCCACGCGGCCTGAGGGCCGCTATTCAGGCACGATCGTCTCTCCGACGACTGTACCCATGGCCGGGGCCTTGCGCCCCGGCTTTTTCGTGTCTGGCGCGCCGTCATGTCCCCTACCCGGATGATCGGCTATCCGCGCACGAGCGCCGGCGGGCTCACGCGCGCGGGACGTCGTCGTCCTGCTTCGCGTCCTGCATCTCCGGGGGCGAGGCCAGGGTGTGATTCTTCTCGTCGTAGCGGCCCTTCAGCTCGTCGGTCTTGCTGTGCTCCCACAGCGGCACCCCGACAAAGTAGCCGGCGCGCCCGATCGCGTGCGCGGCCACCGGTGCGGTGAGCAGCAGGAAGCCAATCACCGCCACCGCGCGGGTGGTGACCCCGCCGTCGCCAAAGTAGACCGCCACGCCGACCATCATCAGACCCGCCCCCAGCACACCGGCCTTGGTGGTGGCATGCAGGCGCATCGGCAGGTCGGGCATGCGCACCAGACCCAGCGCCGCGACCACCATGAACGCGGCCCCGACGACCAGGAACAACCCCGTCAAGAACTCAGTCATCGTCCCGGTGCCCCCCTTTCTCCAGGTAACGGGCAAAGCCCACTGCGGCAAGGAACGCGGTCAACGCCAACACCATGGCCACGTCGATGAACGGGGTGCGGCCACTGGAGATCACGTAGACCGCGATGAAACCGATGGTCAGCGACGCAATCAGCTCCAGTGCCACCACGCGATCCGGCAGCGTCGGCCCCAGGTACAGCCGCCAGAACCCCAGCACCAGGGCCAGGCTCAGCAACGCATTGGAAGCAATAATGGCGATATCGAACATCGGACCTCCCCGCGCCTAGCGCAGGACCTCCAGGGCGCGGTGTTCCAGGTACTTGATCGAGCGGATCACCGCATCCCGGTCCTCGAGGTACATCACGTGGATATACAGCACCTTCTTGTCGGTGGAGACGTCCAGGCTCAGCGTCCCCGGCGTCAGCGAGATCAGGTTGGCGACAATCGTGATCTCGCCATCGGTCTTGGCATCCAGCGGAAAGGCAATCACACCCGGCACCATGTGGTGGGTCGGTGTCATCACATCGTAGGCCACCTTCAGGTTCGACATAAACAGCTCCCAAAGGAAGAAGCCGATAAACCCGATGAAGCGCGGCACGCGCCGCGCATAGCTGGCGAACCCCGGCTTGTCGCGCAGGGCGAAGGCCAGCAGCACGTAGCCCAGGAAAAATCCGACCAGCAGATTGCCGGTGGTAAACGTCCCGGTCAGAAAGACCCAGATCAGGGCCAGCGCGATGTTCCAGGTCAGCGCGATCATTGGCGGGCCTCCCCGAGTACCGCCTCGATATACTGCGACGGATCCAGCAACTGCTCGGCCGACATCAAAGCCATCTGGTAGATCGGCTCGCCGTACAGGCCGATGGCCACGGTCATCAGCGCCAGCATGATCACCGGGACCCACATCCAGATCATCGGGCCGGAAGTGACGTCAAGCGTCTCGCCCTCGACCCCTTCCGGCTGCGCCTTCCAGAACACCTCGGCCCAGATCTTGATCATCGAGTACAGCGTCAGCAGACCCACCACCAGCGCGACCGCCACCACCCAGTAGGCCTCGGCCTCGATGCCCGCGCGGATGATGATGAACTTGGCAAAGAAACCCGACAGCGGCGGCAGCCCTGCCAGCGACAAGGCCGGAATCAGAAACAGCACCCCCAGCATTGGATGCGTACGGTAGATCCCGCCCATCAGCTTCAGCTCGTGGGTGCCCTTCATCACGAACGTGATCCCGCTGATCAGGAACAGATTCGCCTTCACGATGATGTGATGCATGATGTAGAACACCCCGCCCACCAGGGCCAGCGGCGTGAACAGCGCCAGACCCATGATCATGTAGCCGATCTGGCTGATGATGTGGAACGACAGGATGCGCCGGAATTCGTAGTGCGCGGCCGCCCCGAGCACGCCGGTCAGCATGGTCGCCGCTGCGACCCACAGCAGGATCTCGTGGGTGTAGTCGACTTCCTGATTGAAGATCAGCGTGAACACGCGGTACAGCGCGTAGACCCCGACCTTGGTCAGCAACGCCGCGAACAGCGCCGAGACCGCCACCTTCGGCGTGTGGTAGGACGCCGGCAGCCAGAAGAAGAACGGGAACGCCGCGGCCTTCACCCCGAACGCGACCAGGTACAGCATCGCGATTACGGTCACCAGACCGGTGTCCTCGACGGTGGACAGCTTGTCGGCGATATCCGCCATGTTCAGGGTGCCGGTCAGCCCGTAGGTCAGGCCGATCGCGGTCAGGAAGATCATCGACGACAGCAGGTTCAGGGTGACGTACTTGATCGCCCCCTCCATCTGCGCGCGTTCGCCACCCAGGATCAGCAGCGCGAAGGAGGCGACCAGCATCACCTCGAACCACACGTAGAGGTTGAAGATATCGCCGGTCAGGAAGGCGCCGTTCACGCCGGCCAGAAGCAGGTGCAGCAACGGGTAGTAGCCGAACTTTTCCGACATCCTGCCAATGCCGGAGAGCGAATAGATCGCCGTGGCGAAGCCGATGATTCCGGTCAGCACCACCATGATCGCCGCCAGCATGTCGGACACCAGCACGATACCGAATGGCGCGGGCCAGGAGCCCATCTCCATCACCACGTGCCCGTGCTCCCAGGTATCCGCCAGCAGCCACACGCTGACGGCCAGCATCAGCCCGGTGCCGAGCACACCGAGGGCCCGCTGCGCGAAGTGCGAACGCCACAACATCACCGACAACGCACCGACCAGCAGCGGCACGATGATCGGGAGGGCCACGGACATCATCATCGATCGGTGTCCTTCATCTGGTCCATGTCATCGGCCTGCACCACTTCGTAGGCGCGGTGGATCAGTACCACGGCGAACGCCAGCACCCCGAAACCGATCACGATCGCCGTCAGCACCACGGCCTGCGCCAGGGGATCGGCCGCGACCCCCTCGGGCACCGTGTCCCCGGGGGAGATCAGTGGCGGCGCGCCCGATGTCATGCCGGCGACGGTAAAGATCAGCAGGTTGGCGGCATTCGACAGCAGCACCAGGCCGATCACCAGCTTCACGATCGAGCGGCGCAGCATCATGTAGATGGCCGCGGCATAGAGACCGCCGACCACGAAGGCCATGACGACTTCCATTAGTCCTCCGCCTCCGCGAGGTTGAGCATGATGGTCAGCACCGAACCGATGACCACCAGGTACACCCCGATATCGAAGATCAGCACGGTCGAGAGCTTCATCTCGCCGAAGATCGGCGCAGTGAACTCCCACCACTGGGCAGTAAAGAAGGCCTGCCCGCGAAACACGCCGGGAATGGCACTGATCACCGCCAGCACCATGCCGGCACCCAGAAGATCCCGAGGGTCCACCCGCAGCACCTTGCGTGCCGACTCGGTATCCATCGAAAACAGGTACAGCAGGATCGCCGCCGCCGCGACCAGCCCACCAATGAAACCGCCGCCCGGCTCGTCGTGCCCGCGCAACAGCAGGAACACGGAAAACAGCAGCAGCAGCGGCAGCAGGAAATGTCCCGCGGTGCGCAGGATCAGGGAATGCATGTTCATCGGCGGTCCTCCGCGCGGAAACGAAGCATCGCGTACACCCCGATCGCCGCCAGCGCCAGCACGAAGATTTCGCCCAGGGTATCCAGTGCACGGAAGTCCACCAGCACCACGTTAACGATGTTGCGGCCGTAACCGGACGGCACCGACTCGTCGATGAAGTACTGCGAGATGGAGTCGAACAGCCGCGCATCCACGGTGCTCAGGATCAGCAGCGTGATCATGCCGCCCATCACCAGCGCGATCCCGGCGTCACGCAGGCGCAACGCGGTGGACGACAGGTTCAGGAAGCCCGGCAGTCGGAACAGCACCAGCACCAGCAGGATCACGGTCAGGGTCTCGACCAGAACCTGGGTGATGCCGACGTCCGCCGCACTGTAGAGCACGTAAACCAGCGCCACGGTGAAGCCCAGCGAGCCCAGGGCCGCCACTGCGCCCAGTCGTGAGCGGGTCAGCACCGCGAACAGCGTGGAGGCCACCAGGACCGCCAAGATGGCGATCTCGTGGACCTTCAGGCGCTCGAGATTCAGCGACCCTACGCCGACCTCGAACAGCTGGGCGGTGACCCCGACCAGACCCGCGGTCGCCACGACGATCACGATCACGTAATAGCGCAGATAGCCGTTCTGCAGCACTCGAGTCTGCCATTCGGACAGCCACACCAGGCCGTCCATCATCTTGAAATAGCCCTTCTCCGGGCCGTATTCGGCGACGCGATCGACCCAGGCCAGCGCGCGGCGCGCCTGTTCCCAGCGCCAGTAGAGAACCCCACCGGCCACCAGGCTGAAGGCGGAGATCGCCAGCGGCCAATTCAGGCCGTGCCACAGCGACAGATAGCCGTCCACCGGCGCACCCTGCACGCTGGCCGCCGCCGCGTTGATCAGGCCCTCGTCGGCCAGCCCCGGCCCCAGGCCGAAGATCAGGCCCAGGCTCGCGAGCACCGCGGGGCCGGCCAGCATGGCCACCGGGGCGTCATGCTGCGGGGTCTTGGGCGTGTCCGTCTTCGGCCCGAACCACGGCCGGATGCCGACAATCGCGGCGACCGCCACCCCGAGGATCGCGGTCAGCACCGCCAGCAGGGTCAGGATGCCGACCAACCCCGGGGCCCCAAGCACCGACTCCAGCATCAGCTCCTTGGCGACAAAGCCGAACAGCGGGATCACGCCCCCCAGCGACAGCGCCGCGAGGATCGTGAATGCCGCCGTCACCGGCAGCGTGCTGCGCAGTCCGCCGGTCTGCAGGAAGTCCTTGGCCCCGGCCTCGTGATCCAGGATGCCCGCGACCATGAACAGCGCGCCCTTGTACAGGGAATGCGCCAGCAGGAAGGCCATCGCCGCCATCAGAGCGGTTTCGGTGCCAATGCCGATCAACATGGTCAGGGTGCCCAGCGCCATCACCGTGGAATACGCCAGCACCTTTTTCACGCCCGTGGAGCGGTAGGCCAGGAACACGCCGGTGAACATGGTCACCGAGCCGACCAACACCAGCGTGGTGAACCAGACATCCGTGCCACCCAGCGAGGGATTCAGGCGCGCCAGCAGGTAGATGCCGGCCTTTACCATGGTGGCCGAGTGCAGGTAGGCGGAGACCGGCGTGGGCGCCGCCATCGCGCGCGGCAGCCAGAAATGGAACGGGACCTGTGCCGACTTCGTGAAGGCCCCGAGCAGGATCAGGAACAACAGCGGCAGATACAGCGCATGCTCGCGCACTACATCGCCGTTGGAGAGGATTTCGGAGATCTCGTAGGAGCCGCCGGCCATCGCCAGCATGATGATGCCGGCGAGCATTGCCAGACCGCCGCCGACGGTTACGAACAGACCCTGGAGCGCGTACTTGCGGGCGTCCGCGTTCTCGTGGTTGTAGCCGATCAGCAAGTAGGACGTGATGCTGGTCAGCTCCCAGAACACGAACATCGCGATCAGGTTATCCGCCAGCACCAACCCGAGCATGGACCCCATGAAGGCCAGCAGAATCACGTAGAAGCGCCCGAGATCGCGATCCTTCTCGAGGTAGCGCCCGGCGTAGGTGACGATGAAGAAACCGATGCCCGAGATCAGTAACGCAAACAGCAGTGACAGGCCGTCCACCAGGAACGAGAGCTGGATATCCAGCCCCGGCAGCCAAGGCCAGGCCAGCACGATGGATTCGCCGCTGGAAACCGCCGGCAGGAAGCTCAGGAAATAGACGAACAGCCCGGCCGGCAACAAGCCCAGCACCCAGCCACTGGTGCGGCCGGTCAGGCGGTGGATCGTGGGCGCAAACGCCGCCACCAGGAACGTTGACAGAATTGCGTACAGCATCCGGTCAGCTCAGTCCTTTCAGTTCCGGGCCAAGGCACGCGGCCGCGACCGCGCATGTGAGGGTCCATCCGATCCTGACGGGGCGAGCCGCTCAAGGCACACCAGGGTCAAATCGGTCGCGGAAGCCTACCGACTCGGCCGAGGCCGCGCAAGAAACGTGACGTTCCTCGCGCAAGCCCCGAAAGACACGCTGACAGCGACCGATTCAGACGAGAAGAACCGGTCTCAGGAAAGCGCCGATCAAGACCCCGGTATCAGCTCCATTCGCTGCGACGGCGACGGGCGGGAATCCGCGTAAGCACGATCCCGAGAATCACCGAACCAACCGTGACCAATGCCCCAGTCATGAACCACTTGCGCTGACTGTCCGCCTGCATCACCTCGACCTGACGGCGATACTCGTCGGCGGAGTCGCGGGCATCGATCAGGTTCTCTTCCAGGCGGCGATTCTCGCGCTGGATTTCCTGCGGCCGCGAGGCGATATCACGCAACTCTTCCAGCTCGGTTTCCATCTCAGCGAGCTGTGCCTGCAGTTCGTCACGTTCCGCGGTCAACGCATTGCGCCGATCCAGCAGTTCCGCGATCCGGCCCTCCTGGTCATCTGCCCCGGAGCGGATCTCGGCCAGCTCGGCCTCGACTTCGGCCAGGCGCTCGCGCGAATGCGGCTCGTCCTGCAGGTAGCGGGTCAGGATCCAGGCCTCGTTGCCGCTGGGCAGGCGCACCCGGCTCCAGCCGTCACCGGACTGCTCCATCACGGCCACTGGCTGTCCGGCACGTACTGCGCTGACGATCCGGTTCTGGTTCGACGGACCGCCACGCACGCCAACCTCCAGCTCCTCGCTGATATACCGGGTCTGCTGAGCGGCGGCGCCGCTCCAGGCCACCATCAGCAATCCGCCCAGAACCAGCACCATCACCCGCATCGGCCACCCATTCGTCGTCATGTCTTCTGCCATCTCTTGATTCGTCAGGGATCAACGGCGCTGCATTCTACAGCGGTATCCGCGCAGCGCGTGCCAGGCCGCGCCAGGGGTTGATCGAGTTCACATAACGGTTACCGCGAGCCTTACAAGAACTGCTCGCGCACCACCCGCGACGGAAACGTGAGCAGGTCAAACGCCATCGGCGCCAGCCGGCGCATCTGCGCCGCCGTCACCGCCAGCAGATACAGGACCCCGGCCAGCACGGCGAGCAGCAAGCTCAGAAGCCCACCCAGCATCACTCGGGTCGCCTGCAGGACGCCCACCAGCCAGATCGGTGCCAGCGCCACGATCAGCGGGATTACCAGCCCCAGGATCGCCCCCACCGACTGTTCGAACAGATCCAGCGTCACCGGGGGTGCCTCGCCCCCTGCCAGCAGGGTATCCACCATTTCCTGGCGATAAGCCACCCACTCCAGGTGGAAACCGCCAAACCCGGAGACCAGCGTCAGTGCGGCCAATGCCACCGCAGCCACCACCACCAGGGCGCGGCGCACGCCCTCGCTGCCGTCCATCAGGGATTGTGGCAAGAGCCGCGAGACACCGCGCGCCTCGGCCAGCAGCCAGCCACAGACCGCGGCCGCCCCCAACAGGATCACGACCACCAGATCCGGAAAGGCCACGCCGCCGGCCTCCATGGACGCCGGAAATTGCGAGCCCAGGGCCGGGTCGAACAGGCGCTGGTACACGATCACTGCCACAGCCGTCAGCGCCAGTCCGGCTGCGCCCAGCAACCACTGGCTACCCGCCTGGGCATACGCCGGCCACTGTCGGTGCGCCGGATGGTCACGGCTCTCGCAACGAGTCAAACCGTTGTCGAGACGTTCCCCCTGGCGCTGCAGGTCCGCCAGTCGCCGGTGAACTTGCTCCAGGCGCCCGGTCAGCTCGTGCAACGGGGCCTCCATGCGGCGGCGCGCCGACAACAGGCCACGGGACATCTGGCGGTGCTCCTCCATACCCAGGCGAGCGATGCGCAGCACCGTCTCCTGCATGTCCTGCGCCAGACGCTGCCCCTGCGGGCTCTCGCCGACGGGCGTGCTCACCAGCGCCTCCAGCCGGCTGACCCAGCCCGGCTCGGCGGACAAGCGCCCCTCGTCGCGGGCGTAGGCGTCCTCCAGCTGGCGCAGCGTCTCGTGGACCTGCTGGCGCAGATCGGGGATCTCGGCCAGATCATGGCCCACCAGCCGAGCGTAGCGTCGCTCCAGGGCATGCACCGCGACATGGACGCGCTCCGCCTCCAGCCTCGCCAGATGCGCCTGGTGCCAGCGCTGAGCCGCATCGCGCAGATGCAACACCTGGCGCCGCAGGGCACAGACCAGGCGCGTAATCCCACCCGTCAGGCCCACCAGCAATCGCCGCAGCGGCCGTCGCGCCAGATCGAGCACGATAATCGCGACAACAACCCCCACTACCCACAGCATTACAGTGACCGCCACGACGACCCCTTGCTTATTGTTTTACGGCATGGTCGGTGCCCGCACCCTCCAGCGCAACTCGGACCTCCGCCTTCGCGCTCCGATTATGTCGCAACGCCTCCACGCCTGCCGGCGCACGGAAGGATCCGTACTCAAGTTTGCGGTGCCCGCGCCGATATCCGGATTAAATCCCCGGAGACTTCGCGATGCTCAGCCTCGACCTCCTGCCGGCACCCGCCCCGGCCCGCACCGAGAACCCCGCCTGGCTGGATGCCGGGTTCACCGCCGGCTGGCTCCCGGCCTTCCGCGACCGCCGCACCGGCGCGGTCCATGCCAGCCATCTGGATGACGGGCGCCTGGCCTGCACGCACATCCTGGATACCGTGCCCGCGCCCTGGGTCGCCGAACGCGACAGCAAGGGGCGCCCGACGGCCCTGACCGCCGATATCCAGGCCGGCTACCTGCGCGGCGATCGCTTCTTCACCCTCGCGGACCTGCTACGGTATCCATCCGACGCCTGACGACCGGCCCGTCAGCGCCACCACGCCCGCCGCAATTGCTTTTGCGCGCGGGTTTCGGTCCAATACCGGCCTTTTCCCCGAGCGGCGCTCCCATGCAGAAGAATCAGTACGATCGCGACGAACTCCTGGCCTGCGGCTACGGCGACATGTTCGGCCCCGGCAACGCCCAGTTGCCGGTCCCCAACATGCTGATGATGGACCGCGTCCTGGAGATCAACAGCGACGGCGGCCAGTACGGCAAGGGCGAGATGATCGCCGAACTGGATATCAACCCCGACCTCTGGTTCTTCGCCTGCCACTTCCCGGGTGACCCGGTGATGCCCGGCTGCCTCGGCCTCGACGCGATGTGGCAGCTGGTTGGCTTCTACCTGGCCTGGCTCGGCAACCCGGGCCGCGGCCGCGCCCTGGGCGTGGGCGAGGTCAAGTTCACCGGTCAGGTCCTGCCCACCGCGAAGAAGGTCACCTACCACATCGACATGAAACGGGTGATCTCGCGCAAGCTGGTCCTCGGCATCGGCGACGGCATCGTCAAGGTCGACGGCCGCCCGATCTACGAGGCCCACGACCTCCGCGTCGGCCTGTTCACCTCCACCGAAAACTTCTAGCCCCACCGGCACCCGGCCCCTGCTTACTGCCATCAGGCCCGGGCTGGCCCCGGTTCGTCGCTGGTGTTTACGGTGGCTCGGGTCCGACGCCTGCCGGTTGCTGGCTGGCCATGGTTCGGCGCTAGGTGTTTACGTGCCTTCGTCCGGCCGCCTGCCACGCGCTCTCTCGCGAGCGCACCGCGAGGTACTTTCTTGCTTGCCCAAGAAAGTACCCAAAGAAGGGCACCCGGATTCCGCCCGGGAACCTCGCTCCGGACGCGCTGGGCCGGCGGCGCTGAACTCGCTACGCTGCGCTTCGCTCAGACATCCAGCGCCTTCTCCCGGCCCATCACGCCCTCCGCGAGGGGCTCCATACGGGAGAAGAAGGTCAAAACAGGCGGTATCCAGACACCAGCAACCAGCCCGCACCCCGTAGGGTGCGGTTGAGCGTAGCGAAACGCACCGTTTCCCACGCCGCGCGAAACCCTGATGCGATTCGCTGCGCTCATCACATCCTACGCCCCCCGGCACCCGCTTCGCGGGTGCGGCACGCCATGGCCAAAGGCCGAGCGTGCCGAAGATGTATGAACACCTAGCCATCATCCATTGGCCATAGCGCCGGGATAGCCGTTGTTTGGACCTGCCTCCCCGTTGTCGTCGCGCCGAGTGGAGAGGCTTTTCGCGGGACGATTCTAAATAGACACGGGGCGCTGGATGTCTGAGCGAAGCGCAGGCGCAGCGAGTTCAGCGCCGCCCGCGAAAAGCCTCGGAGCGAGGGAAACCCCGGCCCGCGCAGCGGGCCGGGGTCGCGGCAGTCGGGCGTGTTTCTTGGGTACTTCTTTGCACGAGCAAAGAAGTACCTCGCGGTGCGCTGGCGAGTCAGCGCCTGGCAGGCGGCCGGACAGAAGCCACCGTAAACACCAGACGATTAACCAGGCCCGGCCATTCGGCTCGAGAAACCGCGACAGTCACCACTCGATCAGTCCTTTCCGGGCGCCCCGCCAAATGCATCGCGCAGCCAGCCACGCAGGGCGTCAAAGCCATGTTCCGCCCGCTCCGAAGGCGGCAGCATCCCCGGCACGAAGCCGCGCGCCCGGAACGGCTCCAGTAATTCCGGATCGCCCGAGATCACGTGGACCGGTACCGCCCAGCTGGCGTCCTGACCGGTGATCAGCGCGGCCGCCGGATGATCGCCCAGCATGAAGAACAGTGTTTCCTCGTCGGCAAACCGGGCGGCGTAGGCCCCGGTCACCTCCAGTGAGTAGCGCACCGACTCCGCGTAGTACTCGCGCACGCGACCAAAGTCCCGCCACAGCGTCTCCGGCGCGGGCCCCTGGTCGGCCCACTGGTCAAAGATCGCGCCATCCCCGATCGCATCCCAGTCCTCGAGCACCGGGAGGATCGGTGTCCAGGGTGCATGGGAACTGACCAGCCCTAGCATCGCGAACACCGGGTCTTCCGACGTCGCGCGCACCTCGCGGTCGAAGAACGACCAGGTGTACTGGTCCGGCATCGTTACCCAGAAGAATGGCGGCCCGGCGTAGTCGAAGTCGTGCTTGCCCACCATCCGGTCCCAGCCGAACCACCGGCCCTCCGGCCAGTCAAGCTGGATCGCCGGCGCGAGCATGGCCGTGCGGTGGCCGGTCGTCTGGAAATCCTGCACCAGGGTATCGCGGGGCTCGGCCTGCAACGCGTCGTAGTGCCCGGCGTAGCGCACCTGCAGGCCCGACAGCAGCGAGGCCTGCGCCAGCCAGGATTGCCCGCCGGCGATCGGCGCCTCCAGCACGCCGGTCACCACGTGCAGGCCCGCGGCGTCGAGATCGTCGCCGATCGACTCGAGTCCCGGCACGATCACGGGCGCATAGCGCTCGTCGAAAACGGCGGATACGCCATAGGACTCCACCAGGCCCAGAATCACGTCGACCCCGGCAAGTCCCGGCAGCGGTTGTGCCCCGGCCTGCTCACGGCTTTGCTGCAGCCGCGCACGAAAGGCCCGGTTCTCCGCGATGGCGGCCTGCCCCGCCGCGATCTGCTGTTGCACCATCCCAGCCGCCGGCGCGACCGTTCCGGTGGGCGCCACGTCGCGCATGCCGGCGGCCGTACCCACCAGGCCAAGCGCCAGCAGCCCAACGGCAAGGGGCAGCGGCACCCGCCGCGCGACTGCGGCACGGCTGCCCAGCGCATACAGCCCCCGAGCCGCTCCCCAGATCACCACGGCCAGCCCGGCGATCAGGACGATGGCCAGCAACACCGTGGCCAGCGTACCGAGATTCCCGGTCACCAACTGGTACACCGCATCCAGCAGTATCCAGTCCTGGATCAGGTTGAGCGGCCGGGTCAGGCTGGCCCGGGTCAGGGCATCGAACAACGCCAGCACCACCAGCGCCAGCAGGAGCCCGCCCGCCAGCCACGCCAACCCCCGCGCCAGCCGGCCCGCCGGCAGAAGCGCGAATAGGCCCACCAGCAGCACGGCCTCCCAGGCCAACCAGTACGGTGCGAGTCCCGCGTAGCGCGGGATTTCCAGACCCAGCAGCACCACATTCAGCGCAACAAGGGTCAGCAGCAATCGCAGCATCGGCGCCCCGGAATCAGCGCCGAGCCGAACCGAAGGTCATTCGCTGCATCACGCCATCCCGACGCACGCGCCAGTGGAACAGCGCCACCGCAATATGGCCGAGCGCCAGGATCAGGATGGCCACCCCCAGCGCCTGGTGCCAGCCGAACAGGGTCTCCGAAAGGGCTTCGTTTTCCGGGAACAAGCCCGGCAGGATCAACGGCCCCAGCTGGACCGGATAGCCCCCGGCTGCGGTCGCCCACCACCCGATCACCGGCATCACGATCAGCAGGACATAGAGCAGCCCGTGCACCACCTCCGAGCCAATCCGCTGCCAACGGGCGAGTGCCACCGCGTAGGGCGGCTTGCCATGACGCAGCCGCAGCCCGATGCGCACCAGCATCAGTGCCAGAATCAGCACCCCGAAGCTCTTGTGCCAGGTGTAAATGGTGTTGGTCGCATCCTCGCCGAAGCGCGCCTGCAACCCTTCGAAACCGAACCAGCCAATCGTCCCGCCGAGACTCAGCGCGCCCAGCACCAATACCGCCACCAGCCAGTGCACCACCCGCTGGCCCCGACTGTAGCGCGGCCAGACACCGGAATCGTTGGTTGTTTGCATGTCGAAGACCTCCTCGTCGCTTCCTTCCCAGCGTAGCAGTCCACTCCGACGGCCGAACGCCGTGAGTACCCCCAAAGGTGTTATCCGAATGGTCGCGCCGTCGCAGTTCCACGCTACCCTTGTACGGATGAACCACGCACCCCGTCGCGAGCCTGTTCGACCTCGAGCGTTCGAACCCGGCCGTATCCGCTGTCTGACCTTCGACCTCGACGACACGCTGTGGCCGGTGATGCCGGTCATCCATCACGCCGAGGCGCGCTTCTATGCCTGGCTTCGCGAGCAGGCGCCCGAGGTGTGCGAGCGCTTCGGTCCCGACGCCCTGATCCAGGCGCGCACGGCCTTCATGCGCGCGGCCCCCGACCACGAGCGCCACGACCTGACCCGCCTGCGCAAGCGCTGGCTGCGCGAACTGGCCGAAACCTGTGGCTGCTGCCCGGAGCGTCTGTCGGGTGAAGGCTTCCAGGTGTTCTGGGAGGCGCGCAACGAGGTCACGCCCTATCCCGAGGCCCAGAATGTGCTGGCAAGCCTGGCACGCCACTTCCGCCTGGGCGCGATCAGCAACGGTAACGCGGATGTCTTTCGCACGCCCCTCGGACAGTACTTCGGCTTCGCCGTCGCCGCCGGCGAAGCGGGTGCGGCCAAGCCCGATCCGCATATCTTCGATCAGGCCCGCAAGCATGCGGGGATGGAGCCCGACGCCATCCTGCACGTCGGAGACGACAGCACGGCGGACGTCCTGGGCGCGCTGCAGGCCGGCTTCCGCGCCGCCTGGTTCAACCCGCAATCCCTCCCCTGGGAACACGGTCATCCCCGCCCCTGCCTGACCCTCGGCCGCCTCGGCCAGCTACCCCGGCAACTCGGCATCGACACCTGACCCTGCGCGCCACCACACCCGTGGGAGCCTGCTTGCAGGCGAAGCCCCTGCCCGCGTCCGACTCTGGCAGGGGCTTCGCCTGCAAGCAGGCTCCCACGCGGGCAGAACCGATGAAGGGGCCCATCCCATGCTCCGGGATTGGCTTTGGTCCGCGATTCTTCCAAACTGCGCCCATGATCCCGACCCCCTCCCCGCGTCCATGAAGCTCCTGTGCGTGGGCGACATCCATCTGGGCCGACAGCCGTCGCGCATCCCGCCCGCGGTGGACGAGGCGCTCGGCATCGCAAACCTCGGCCCGGCCGCTGCGTGGCGCCGCAGCGTCGACTACGCCGTGGAACAAGGCATCGACGCAGTGCTGCTGGCCGGCGACGTGGTCGAACAGGAGGACGACTTCTACGAGGCTTACCGCGACCTGAGGGCGGGTGTCGAGCGCCTGACCCAGGCGGGCATCCGGGTACTCGGCGTCGCCGGCAACCATGACGTCCAGGTCCTGCCACGGCTGGCCGAATCCCTGCCGGCCTTCGAGCTGCTGGGGGCCGGCGGGCAGTGGGAAACCCGCGAGTTGCGCGGCCACGATGATCAGCGTCTACGGATTGCGGGCTGGTCGTTCCCCGAAGCGCGCGTAACCACCAGTCCGCTTGAAGGCGATTTTCCCGCCCCCACAGACTGCCCCACCGTCGGGCTCCTGCACTGTGATCGTGACCAGTCCCGCAGCCCGCACGCCCCCGTGCGCAGCAGCGACCTGGAGGCCGCCCCGGTGGAGGCCTGGCTACTGGGCCACATCCACCGCCCCGATCCGCTCGCCGCGCCCCGGCCGATGGGCTATCTGGGCTCCCTGAGCGGCATGGATCCGGGCGAACCCGGCCGCCATGGCCCCTGGTGTCTCGAGATCACCCCGGGCGGCGACCTCGCGATCGAGCAGATTCCATTGGCACCGCTGTACTGGCATACCCTCGAGATCGCCGTGGATGGCCTGCAGCAAGCGGCCGATATCCACCGCCGGGTGACCGAGGCACTGGGAGCCCTCCATGCCGAGCTGGAGACCTGGAGCCACAGGCCTGCGGCCGTCGGCTGCCGCCTGCGGTTGACCGGACGCAGCGATCAACGCCATGCGCTGGAGCGCAGCCTGTACGCCGACGACCCGCGCGCCACCCCGCAGGAACTCGGGGGCCGTTTGTACTTCGTCCACGACTGGCGCCTGGAGGCCCTGCCCGCCCTGGACCTGGCGGAACTCGCCGTGGGCAGCGATCCCGCCGCATTGCTGGCCCGCAAGCTGCAGTTGCTGCAAGGCCCGGATAACGCGGCCCGCCGCGAACTCCTGGAGAAGGCCCGCGACCCGCTCGCCCAGGTGATTCATGACCCGCGCTATCGCGCCCTCGCCCCCGATATCCCGGATGACGAGTCGATCGCCCGCCACCTGGAAGCGGCCGCCCTGCACACCCTTGACCGGCTGCTGCTCCAGCGCGAGCGCGAGGCGTGAGGGCCGCATGAAGCTGGAATCGCTGGACATCATCCGTCTGCCGGGCATCCATCCGGGGTTCCGCCTGGATGCCCTGGGGCCGGGCGTGAACGTGGCGGTCGGGCCCAACGCTTCGGGAAAATCGAGCCTCGTGCGCGCCTTGCGGGCCGTCCTGTATACCCAGGAACTGCGCCAGACAGGGGTCCACATCGAGGCGAGCTTCGTCGATGCCCAGGGCCCGTTACAGGCTCATCGGCTGGGGACCGACTTGTCCTGGTCCCGCAACGGCGAACGCGTCGAGGCGCCCCCACTGCCGGATCATCGCTTCATCGACTGCTACACCCTGCGCATCGAGGATCTGCTGAACGCCGACCACGGCACCGAGCAGGAGATCGGCCTGCGCCTGGCCCGCGAACTGGCCGGTGGCTACGACCTGCCCGCCCTGCGCGACGATCCCGCACTGAGTCTGAAGACGACCCATGCCCGTAGCGAGTCCCAGGCGCTGACGGCCGCGGAACAGGAACTGCGCGAGCGGCGTCAGCAGCAGCGCGGCCTGCAGCACGACGAGCAGCGCCTGACCGACCTGAAAGCGCAACGCCAGCAGACCCAGCGCGCTGCCCACGAGGCCGATCAGTACGCACGCACCCTGGACCTGCTGAGGGCCCGACGCGAACACCGGGATCTGGAGACCCGGATGGCATCCTTGCCTCCCGGTCTGGACCGGCTGCGCGGCGACGAGCTGCAACGCCTCACCCCCCTCCAGGACGAATGGCGCCGCCTGGAACACGAACAACAACAGGCCCGTGAACGCCTGGAGGATGCCCGTCAACGCCGCGAGGGAACCGGGCTGGAAGACCCCGATCTGGATGCGGATGGCGTGGACGATCAACGCCCCGTGGTTCGCAGGCTGCTGGAGCTGGAGAGGGGGCTGGAGCAGACGACAAGGGAGCTGCACGCGGCCCAGGCGACACGGCACCAGGCAACCGAAGAACTGGGGGGCACGCCAGAGGCGATTCCGGCCCTGGACCCCGCCACGCTCCACTCGGTGGAACAGTCCCTGGAGACCCTGCGTGGGCTGCAGGCCGGCATCGCGCAACGAGAAGATGAACTCGCCTCCCTGCCTCCGACTGAGGACACCCTGCCCACCCCCGACACACTGCGACGCGGCCGCGACGAGCTGCTGCACTGGCTGGGGTCCCCGCGCCCCACCCCCTGGACCGGCCTGCGCCGGGTCGCCGCCGGGATCGCCCTGCTCGCGGCGGGCGGCGCCATTGGCACAGCGACGTTGCTGGTACACCCCGCCTTCGCCGTACTCGCGCTCCCGGTCGCCTGGGGCGCCTACATCGCCGCTCGCCCGGCGACCGACAACATACCCCGCGAGGCTGCGAAGGCACGCTTCCGCGATACCGGTCTGGCGCTGCCCACGGACTGGACGGCCGACGCGGTCCGCGAGCGCCTGGCCCACCTGGAGCGTGAACTGGAAACCGCGGAGGGCGCGCGGCGAACGGCGGAGCGCCGCGCTCGACTCGAACGGGAACTGCAAGAGCGGCGCGCCGCCCGCGACCGGGAAGAGGGGCGCCTGAAGGACATTGCCCGGCAGGTCGGCTTCGACCCCGGCTGTATGGATGCCTCGCTGCAGCGCTGGATCCACCTGACCGCGAACCATGACCGGGCGCGCCAGGCCGTGAACACGGCCCGGGCAGAGCAGGAACGCCTGACAGCCGAGCTGGAGGCGACCCGGGCGCCCGTCATGGCCTTTCTCGCCCAGTATGCCGTGGCCCCTCCGGACTCCGAGCCTTCGGCGGATACCCTGGCCCAGCACCTGGACCGTCTCGCCGCCCGGCTGCAGACGCGGGACACCGCGCAGCGGGAGGAGAAGGCCGCCCAGCGCGAACTCGATCGCCTGCAAGCCGACGCGAACCGAACGCGGGAGCAGATCGCCGCCCTGTACGCAGCGGCCGGCCTGGAGAATGACGATGAGTCGACCCTGCGCGAAAGGCTGCGCCTGTGGCCCGACTGGCAGGAGCTAAGCGAGCAACTCGGTAATGTGCGCGAACGCGAACGCGAACGCCGCCGCCACCTCGAGGACCGCCCGGACCTACTGGAGGCGGTCGAGGCCGATGCCGCGGAACCCCTGGAATCGCAGCTTCAGACACTGCGCGACCAGGCGGCGGAACGCGACCGGCTGAGCGAGGAGATCGCCCGCATCGAAGCGGCCATCGACCGCGCCGGCCATGAACGCCAGCTGGAAACCGCCCGCGCCCGCCGCGAACTCGCCCGCGACGCCCTGACCCAGCGCCTCGACCAGGCCCTGTTCGCCACGGCCGGAAACTTCCTGCTGGACCAGGTCGAGATGGAACACGAACAGGCGGTGCAGCCCGCCGCCCTGCGCCAGGCCCGCGAGTGGTTCCGGCGCTTCACACGGCATCACTACGAACTTCAGTTCTCGCCCCGTGCCTCGGCCCGGTTCAACGCCCGCGAGACCGCCAGCGGGGCCACCCGCTCGCTCAGCGAACTCTCCAGCGGGACGCGGATGCAGCTTCTGCTCGCCGTACGCATCGCCTTTGCGCTGGAGGCCGAACGCGGGCGCAGCGCGCTCCCGCTCATCCTCGACGAGGCGCTGGGCACGGCGGACCCGGACCGCTTCCGGGCGGTCGCCGAAAGCCTGCAGGCACTGGCCCACGACGCCGGCCGCCAGGTCTTCTACCTGACCGCCCAGCCCGAAGACGCGCGTTACTGGCAGGCACAGGAGTCCAGCGTCGAGATCATCGACCTGGCCGCACGCCGCTGGGGGCAGCAAGCGTTGGGTAGCCACGAGCAGCTGAGCCTTCCGGAACCCGAAGCGATACCCTCCCCCGGCAGCGACGCGCCCGAGGACTACGCGCAGCGGATTGGGGGCATTCCCCTGATCGACCCCTGGCAGGATCCGGCCGGTATCCATCTGTTTCACCTGCTGCGGGACCGTCTGGAGCTGTTGCAGCGCCTGCTGGAGCTGGGGGTGGATCGCCTGGGCGCGCTGGAATCCCTGCTACAAGGCCCCGCCGA
The DNA here is from genome assembly GCF_000377925.1 of Thioalkalivibrio sp. AKL12. Classification (NCBI taxonomy): domain Bacteria; kingdom Pseudomonadati; phylum Pseudomonadota; class Gammaproteobacteria; order Chromatiales; family Ectothiorhodospiraceae; genus Thioalkalivibrio; species Thioalkalivibrio sp. AKL12. The sequence goes on along the minus strand of NZ_KB898892.1, from coordinate 93,630 downwards.
CTCCCTGCTGGAACCCCCGGAATGCCAGACGCTGCAGGCCCGTAGCGAGGCCGCCCGCGCCTGGACTCGCGCCTGGCGCCAGGGTCGCGGCCGCCCGGTAGACCGCGCGGCCCTGGAGGCCTCCGAGGCCGTCAGTGCGACCTTCATCGACGCCGTCTCCGACCTGGCGAAGCAGCTGAACGGCAACGGCGAACAGCTCCTGCGCGAACTGGAGAACGGTACGGTCAAGCGCTTCCAGAGCAGTGCCCGCGAACGGCTGTCCGAATGGCTCACCGACAACGGCTATATCGACCCGAACACAATCCTGACCGAGACCGAGCTCGAACACCGCGTGATCGCGACCCTCAAACCGCACCACTCCACACCGGAGCGGGCCATCCGCGAGGGCCAGGCCCTGGCCCGCGCCCTGCAAGCCGGCTCGCACCCGCCCGCCTGAACGGCACGGGGAAGGAAACTCTAGCCCTGCTTCGAGCGCTCGCCCCCATGACAATGTTTCGGTGCTATTGTGGAGAGACAACGCTTCGTGACCCCGCCTCGCTGGCGACACCCCAATGGAGACCCTGCTGCCCTATGGCCAAACCGAACTACCAATACGAAAAGCGCCAGCGCGAGCTGAAAAAAGCCGCCAAGCAGGAAGAAAAACGCCAGCAGAAACGGGCACGCAATCAGCCGGATGATCCGTCCGGCGCCCCAGAGGACCCACCCCATGAAGACCATGGATCGTAAGCGCGACAGCAAGAAGAAGGCCGAAAAGACACTGATGGAGAAACGCACCGCCAAGGCGGAGAAGCGCAAACCCAAGATCTTTCTGCCCTGACCCAACCGTTTTGGAACGTACGACGCCGGCCTCCGGGGTTCCCCCAGGTCGGCGTCTTTCGTTTCGCCAACCCCGTACGCGCTTATGAAAATCCCCAAGATCCTCCAGCCGCTGATCGAAGACGGCGTCATTGATGCTGTCCTCGGGCAGCTGCAAAGCGGCAAGGAGGCGAACATCTACCTCGTCCGCAGCGGGGGTGCGACACGCTGTGCCAAGGCGTACAAGGAAGCCAAGCATCGCGGCTTCCACAAACTGGCCGAGTATCAGGAAGGCCGCAAGGTCCGCGGCAGCCGCGATGCGCGGGCCATGGCCCGACGTGGGCGTCACGGCCGCGAGGTCGAGGAGACGCAGTGGAAGAACGCGGAAGTCGAGGCGCTCTACCGCCTTGCCGACGCGGGCGTTCGAGTGCCCGTCCCCTACGGCGTATTCGACCGCGTCCTGTTGATGGAACTGGTGCTGGACGCCGACGGTAACACCGCGCCCCAGCTGCACGAAGTCGAGCTGGACCCCGAGACAGCACGCGAGTGGTTCGCATTCATGATCCGCCAGATCCAGCGCATGCTGTGCGCCGGCCTGATCCATGGCGACCTGTCCGAGTACAACGTGCTGGTGGACGCGCACGGACCCGTCATCATCGACCTCCCCCAGGCCGTCAACGCCGCCGGCAACAACAGCGCATTCCGCATGCTGCAGCGGGACGTGAACAACATGCGCACAACCTTCGGCCGCGCGGACCCCACGCTGCTGGAGACGCAGTACGCCCACGAGATGTGGGACCTGTTCGCCAACGGTGACCTGACGCCGGAAACACCCCTGACGGGACACTTTGTTCACAGCGAAGAGACCCCCGACGTGGATGGCGTGCTCGACGAGATCGAGGATGCGCGACTGGAGCACGAGGCCTTGCTGGCCGCCCTCGACCCGACCCACCCCGACAACCAGTAGGCGGCTGTCCGCGCGATTCTACCGAGCCTGGTCAGGATCGAAGCTCTTTGGCGGGGGCCCTTCGCCTGCAAGCAGGCTCCTACGAGGGCAAGACCCGGTAGGAGCCTGCTTGCAGGCGAACCAACGGCGGTTCGGAAGCGCTCAGGGGGCCCTCTGGCCCGCGAAGGATGGGGCTAGTCAGAAGTCCGGTCGCGCGTTACACGCGGGCCGTGCCCGAAAGAAAGGCGTCCACGCGGTCCAGGTCCTCGGGGGTATCCACGCCAGGCGGGTGCGCCTCGGCGCGGCGGCCGACCTGGATCCAGGCACCCATGTCCAGCGCGCGTAGCTGTTCCAGCTGCTCCAACTGCTCCAGCGGCGCGGGCGGCTCGGCACTCATGCGCCGCAGGAAGCCGGCGCGGTACGCGTAGAGCCCCAGGTGCCGGATGGCATGGTCGACCGAGGGCGGCTGCCCCGCCCGGCGCGCCTCGCGGTCCCAGGGGATCGGGGCGCGCGAGAAATACAGGGCCCGGCCGTTGCGGTCGGTGACCAGCTTCACCTGGTTGGGGTCGGCCAGATCCTCCGCACAGCGGATCGGCACGCCCAGGGTGGCCATATCCGCTTGCGGGGTTTGTTCGAGCAGGGCCGCCAGGTCATTCAGCAGCGTCCCCGGGGTGAGCGGTTCGTCGCCCTGCAGGTTGACCACGATGGACTCGTCGCCCCAGCCCTCAGCGGCGGCCACAGCCGCGATGCGGTCGGTGCCGGAAGGGAGCGCGGGATCGGTCAGGAAGGCCTCGACGCCGCACTGGCGCGCCACCGCCAGGATGCGTTCGTCATCCGCGGCGACGATCACGCGGGTGGCGGCGCTCTCCTGCGCACGGCTGATCACATGCGCAATCAGCGGGCGCCCGGCCACCGCAGCCAGCGGCTTGTCCGGCAGACGACTGGAGGCCATGCGTGCCGGGATCACCACAACGAAGCCCGTCATGCGGATGCTCAGGCCCCGCGCCAGCGTTCCTTCTCGTCCTCGGAGAGACTGCGCGCCTCGTCCTCCAGCATCACCGGGATGTCGTCCCGGATCGGATAGGCGAGACCGGCGGAGACGGAGATCAGCTCCTGATTCTCGCGATCGTACTTGAGCGGACCCTTGGTAACCGGGCAGACCAGAATATCGAGCAGACGCTTGTCCATGCATTACCCCAGGTGTTTGAGCCGACTGACCGTCTCCAGACGCGCGAGTAGCGCCGGCTCGAAAGTGGTTGGCAACCGGGCCGCGATCGGCCAGTACCAGTGATTATCCTGCGCAAACGACCGGCATTTTACGGCATCCTTCTCCGTCATCAGAACCGGCAACTCGTCATCGAAGCGGATCTGATGCGGCAGGAAACGATGGTGATCCGGAAACGGATGCCGAATGATACCGATCTTCGCCGCTTCCAGGGTGCGGAAGAAGCGCTCCGGATCCGCGATCCCGGCGATGGCGTGGGCATCGCGCCGCGCAAAGCGGTGGGGCTTGCGCGCCTCCTCCGCCCCGTCCACCCGCTGCAACCGACTGGACGGGACCAGTTCCATCGGGATCTCGCCGGGACCCGGCTCGCCACCGGTCACGATCACGAAATCGGCCCGTTCTCGGGCCCGCTTCGGCTCCCGCAAGGGCCCCGCCGGCAGACAAAGCCCATTGCCGAAGCGGCGTCGCCCATCGACCATCAGGATAGTGATATCGCGTGGCAGGCGGTGATGCTGCATGCCGTCGTCGGCGATCACCACATCCACGCCCTGATCGGTCAGCGCTCGCGCCCCGCGCACCCGGTCGCGATCCACCTGCACCGGGACGCCCGTGCGCCGGGCGATCAGCAACGGCTCGTCGCCCACCACCACCGGATCGGAATCGGCCGTCACCGCGATCCCGGCCACATCCCCACGCCCGCCATAGCCGCGACTGACAATGCCGGGGTGATAGCCAGCGGCGCGCAGGCGCTTGGCCAGCCACACCGTCATCGGTGTCTTCCCGCTGCCGCCCAGGGTCAGATTGCCCACCACGATCACCGCGCGCGCCGGGATGGAGATATCGCGCCGCGCCTGCTCCTGGCGCTGACGGTTCCACTCGGCAAGCCCGGCGTAGCCCAACGACAACGGGAACATCGCGGCGGCGAACGGCCCGCGCTGGCTCCACTGATCCCACAAACGGGCGCTCAGCCACGCCTGAAACGACCCCATGACTACCAGTCCCAGACCTGCTGCAGCACAGCATCGAAATTGGCATCCACCTGGCGCCGCTCGTCCCAGAAGCGCCGCCGCGCCGCATCCCCCTGCTGACGCCGCGCGGCCGGGTCGGCGCTCAACCGCTGCCAGGCCTCCAGTACCGCGGTGGGGTCGCCCAGCACCGGGCAGGGCAACGCCGTCGCCGGGGCCTCGCCCAGGCTCACCGCCGCCCCGCCGGCCAGGCCCTGCCACAAGGCCTGGCGATCCGAGGCCGCGAGATGCACCGCATGGGCGGCACTGGCCGCAGCGGCAAACCAGCGTCGGTCATCCAGATGCAGGATAGTCCCTGGCGCCAACGTCGAACGATCCCAGGCCGAGACCGCCAGATCCGCGCCGGGCAGCCCGGCCTCGGTCGCATCCCCGCGCAGGCTCGCCAGCAGGATATCGCTGCGCCCCCGGCCAGAGGCCTGCCAGGCCGTGCGCCAGGCGGGCCACTGCTCCGACGTGCCGTGCCACCACCACAGGCGCTCCACGTTACCCCCGACCAATGCGCGCAGGACCACATCGGCCTGGGCCTCGACAAATCGCGCCTGCGGGTCGGCGGGCGCCAGTGCGGCTTCGAACGCGGCCTCCGGCCAAGCCTGCGCCCCGGCCGGATCGACCGGCCAGTGGCGCACGACCGGAGGCACCGCCCGGGTGGGCGGACCCGTATTGACCGCGATCACCGGGACCTCGGCCGCCTGCAGGAGATTCGTCGGGGCCTGGCCGCCGGCCAGCAGGATGCCATGGGGCTGAAAACGCTCGAGCACCCGGCGCACCACCCGCGGGCGATCACAGGGGCCATAGCCCACCCCCACCTTGCGAAACGGCTGCATGTGTCGTTCAAAGAGCTCCGGGTAGTCCTGCTCGAAGGTCAGGACGATGCGTACATCCTGGCGCTTGTCGCGCACCGCGCCGAGCAGTTCGATCCCCAGGCGCACCTCCTCGGGCGTGCCGCCGGCCTTGATCCAGACCAGCCGCCCCCGCTCGTCGGGTGGCGTCAGGAAGCCCCGACGGGCCCGCGCACGGTTCCCCTCACCGCGACGATAATCGCGCCAGGTCGCGCCCCAGACCGCAAACCGCCGAGCGCCGTAACCCCCTGCATCACCCCGCATCCCCCACCTCCTCGCGGAACTGGAGGCGGTGCAGGAGCGTGTAAACCCCGCCGAGGGCAATCAACTCGTCGTGCCGTCCGGTCTCGACCACACGGCCGTTATCCATCACCAGAATACGGTCGGCGCCCTCGACAGTGGACAGACGGTGGGCAATCACCAGCGTGGTACGGGTGCTCACCAGTGCGTCCAGAGCGGCTTGCACCTGACGTTCGGATTCGTTGTCCAACGCCGAGGTCGCCTCGTCCAGGATCAGTATCGGTGCATCCCGAAGCAGCGCCCGGGCGATGGCCAGACGCTGGCGCTGGCCGCCGGACAGCCGTGTGCCATTCTCGCCGACCAGGGTCTGCATCCCATCCGGCAGGCGATCGATGAACTCCAGCGCATGCGCCGCCCGGGCAGCCTCGCGGATCTCCGCCTCGCTCGCCTCGGGCCGCCCGTACGCGATATTGGCTGCGACTGTATCCGCAAAGAGGGTCACGTTCTGACCGACATAGGCGATCTGACGGCGCAAGTCGCGCAGACGGATCGTCTCGAGGTCGTGACCATCCAGCACAATGCGGCCCTCGGTCGGGTGATAGAAACGTGGCAGCAGGTTGACCAGGGTGGTCTTGCCACTGCCCGAGCGGCCGACCAGCGCGACGTTCTCGCCCGGCTTCACCTCGAAGGAGACCGCCTTCAACACGTCCGGGCCTTCCGGACCGTAGCGAAAAGCGACGTCGTCGAACACCAGGTGCCCCTCGGCACGATCCAGCGGTACGTGCCCCGTGTCACGTTCCGGTGTCTCGTCCAGCACGGCGAAGATGTTCTGCCCGGCCGCGATCCCGCGCTGCAGGGTCGCGTTGATCATCGAAAGCCGGCGAATCGGGCTCAGCAACAACAGCATCGCGGTCAGGAATGACACGAAGGTGCCCGCAGTGACGGTGTCATCGCCGAAATCGGAGGTCGCCACCCAGATCACGAAAGCCAGTACTGCCGCCACCAGGAACTGGATGGTCGGGGTATAAGCGGCCTTGATACCCTCCATACGCATGTGCAGGCGGCGATTGCGCTCATTGATGTCCTCGAAGCGCTCGCGCTCGTAGGTCTCGCCACCGAAGATGCGCACCACCCGGTGGCCCTCGATCACCTCCTGCGTCACGTGCGTCACGTCGCCCATGTTGTACTGCAGGCGATGCGAAATACGCCGGAAGTGCTTGGTCACCACCCGCACCAGAATGGCCATCACCGGCGCAATAACCAGGATCGTGAGGGTCAGGCTCGGGGTCAGCCAAAACATCCATGCCAGCAGCGCGATGATGGTGAGGGTGTCCCGCACCAGCGTACTGAACCCGTCCGTGGCGGCCGTCGCCACCTGCTCCACGTTGTAGGTCACGCGTGAAATCAGCTCGCCGCTGCTCTGCTCCTGAAAGCGCTGCACCGGCATGTGCAACAGACGCTCGAACAGCTCCTCGCGCAGGCGCTTGACGACTTGCCGCCCGACGTAGCGCATCGCGTAGACCGAACCGAACTCGGCCACGCCCCGGATCAGAAACAAGCCGATCAGCACCACCGGAATCCACGGAATCAGCGGGTGTGAATCACCCTCGGCGAACGACTCGTCCATCAGCGGCTTCATCAGCGCGGCAAAGCCCGCTTCGGTTGCCGCCATGCCGAGCATCGCCACCGTCGCAATCGCCAGCAGCGGCCAGTAGACAAAGGCGTAGCCAAGCAGGCGGCGATAAACCGCCCAGCCGGAGTCGAGGTGCTGTGGGTGCGGGTCGTCAGTCGTCATCGGCGGCATCACCCAGGGTGGCGATGGAGACCGAGGTGATACCTAGGCGGCCGACGACATCCAGCGCGCGCACCACCGACTGGTGGGTGGCATTGGCGTCCGCGCGGATCAGCACCGGGTCGCCCTCGCGGCCCTCGCGGGCCTCGGACAACACGCGCTCCAGGGTCTCCGCGCGGCGGTTGATCAGTTCCTGGCCGTTGATGAAGTAGTTGCCGTTCGCGTCCACGATGATGTCGATCCACGCGCGCTCCACGGCCTCGGCCTCGCGGTCGGCCGAGGGCAGGGTCAGCTCGATGTCCGCGTGCTGATCGAACGTGGTGGAGACCATGAAGAAGATCAGCAGCAGGAACACCACATCGATCAACGGCGTCAGATTGACGCCGGGCTCTTCCTGCCGGCTTGGCGTACGGAAGTTCACGCCTTGGCCCCGCCCTCGACCGCACCGGCCTCGCGCTCGCCATGGATCACCTCGACCAGCTTGGTGGCCTCCTGCTCCATCTCCAGCACCAGTTCGTCAATGTGGCCACGGAAGTAGCGATGAAAGGCCAGCGCCGGGATGGCCACGCCGATCCCGGTCGCAGTGGTAATCAGGGCCTGCGAGATGCCACCGGCCAGGTCGCGCGGGCTGCCGACGCCGATCTCGGTGATCACGGTGAACACCTCGATCATCCCGACCACGGTGCCCAGCAGGCCCAGCAGCGGGGTAATCATCGAGATCGTGCCCAGCGTGTTCATGTAGCGCTCGAGCTCGTGGGCCACGCGGCGGCCAGCCTCTTCAATGCTCTCCTGGGTGATCTGGCGGGCGCGGTCATGGGTCGCGAGACCCGCGGCCAGGATCGCGCCCAGCGGGGAGCCGGCACGCAGGCGCTGGATATCGTCCAGCTTGAGTCCCTGCGTACGCATCTGCTCCCACACCGAGGTCAGCAGGCGCGGCGGCACGACCCGCGAGCGGCGCAGCGTCCACAGCCGCTCCAGCACGATGGCCACGGCCAGTACGGAACACAGCAGGATCGGCAGCATCAGCCACCCACCCGCTTGTACGATCTCCAGCATGCAATTCCCCTAAAGTATCGAAGCGCGTCAGGCGCGCCGGAACACGGCCATGGATTCCACGTGCGCAGTGTGCGGGAACATGTCCATGATCCCGGCCCGCTCCAGGCGATAGCCATGATGATGCACCAGGCGCTCGGCGTCACGGGCGAGCGTCGCCGGGTTGCAGGACACATAGACCAGGCGTTCGATCCGCTGCGGCGCCAGGGCCTCGATCACCGCGGCCGCGCCGGTACGCGGCGGGTCCAGCAGCACACGGTCGAAGTCCTCGCGCAACCAGGCGGCGCTCTTCAACGCCTCGACATCGTCCAGGTCTGCGCGCTCGTAGCGGGTATTGGCGATGCCCTGGTCACGGGCATTCGCACGCGCCCGCGCCAGCATCGCGTCGTCCACCTCGACGCCGACCACTTCGCCCTCGGTCACGGTCCGTGCCAGCGGCAAGGTAAAGTTGCCCAGCCCGCAGAACAGGTCCAGCACGCGCTGTCCCGGTTGCAGGTCCAGCGCCTCCAGGGCCTGCGGCACCATCTTGCGGTTGATCTGCGCGTGCACCTGGATGAAATCGGTCGGCATGAAGGACACCGACACGCCGTAGTCCGGATGGCGGTAGATCAGCGGCTCGATCGGCCCGGCCAGCGGCTCCACCGTGTCCGCTCCGCCCGGCTGCAGATACACCTGGATGCCCTCGGCCTCGGCCCAGTCGGACAGGCGCTCGGTATCCGCCTCCGACAACGGATCGAGGTTGCGGAAGATCAACGCCACGCGCTCGTCGTCATCCACCGCGACCTCGATCTGCGGCAGGCGGTCGCGCGCCTCCAGCCCGTCCATCAATTCGCGCAGCGCCTGGATACGCCCACCCACTGCCGGGTGCAGCACCTCGCAGTGGGTCATCTGGGCGAGATACGGGCTACCGCGCTCGCGAAAGCCAACCAGCACCCCGCCCTTCTTCGGCACGTGCTTGGCGCCCAGCCGCGCAGTGCGGCGATAACCCAGGGTGTCGGCGGTCAGCGGCTCGAAGCGCGCCTCCGGCGTCACGTGGCCGATGCGTTCCAGCGCGTCGAACAGGGCCTGTTCCTTGATTTCACGCTGGGTCTCGACCGAGGCGTGCTGCAGCTTGCAGCCCCCGCACAGGCCGAAGAACTCGCAGGGCGGCTCGACCCGGCCCGAGGCCGACTCCAGCAACTCGACCACCTCGGCCGTATCAAAACGGCGCTTGCGCCCGGTCTGCACCGCCATCACGCGCTCGCCCTTCAGCACGCCGTGGATGAAGCAGGCCTTGCCCTCGCGACGGATCACGCCGTGGCCGTCCAGGGTGACCTCCTCGATCCGGGCCTCGAACGGGGTCTTGTCGATGCGTGCCATCAGGTGTCGGGCCCGGCAGGCTGCCAGGCGTCGAGGAATTCACGGTGGTGCGCCGCACCACTGCCCTCCAGGTACTCGGCCAGTTGCTGTTGCCGGCTGGCCAGGGCGGCGTCGGTCAGGTTGCCGCGCATGTATTCGAAGCGCAGCCAGACCAGATAGGTATTCAGCACGTCGTGCTCGACATAGTCGTGGATCTCGGCCTGACGCCCGTCGCGCCAGGCCGGCCAGACCTTCGAGCCATCCATGCCCAGCTTGCCGGGGAAGCCGAGCAGGCTGGCCATCATGTCGAGGCTGGTGACCGCGCGGCCCTGGAAGCCCGCCAGCACGTCCATCAGGTCCACGTGGCGCCAGTGGAAGCGCGACAGGTAGTTGTTGTAGCGAAACTCGCGGTCGTCGTTGCCCTGCTCCCAGTAGCGCGGGGCCTGCACACCGTTGACCAGCGCGCGGTAATGCAGCACCGGGAGGTCGAAGCCGCCGCCGTTCCAGCTAACGAGCTGTGGCGTGCGCTTGTCGATCACGTCAAAGAACTGCCGCAGCAGTTCGGCCTCGGAGGGCGTCTGGCCGTCCTCGCCCTCGCGGCCGAAGGCGGAGAGCTTCAGCGCATCGCCACCCTGATAGAGCACGCCGATCGACACGATGCGATGCAGCGGATGCTTGAGGAACTCGGAGCCGGTCTGGGCACGGCGCAGCGCGAACATCGCCTCGGCGACCTCGTGATCGCTCAGCCCCTCGAAGTCGTGCAGGCGGCGCGCGCCCTCGATGTCCGGAACGGTTTCGAGATCGAAGATCAGGACCGGGGCACTCATGCGGGGAACACGCCAGTGGAGATATAGCGGTCGCCGCGGTCACAGATGATCGCGACGAAGGTGCCACCCTCGGTCTGCGCCGCCAGCTTCAACGCCGCGGCCACCGAACCACCAGAGGAGACCCCGGCGAAGATGCCTTCTTCACTCGCCAGCCGATGCATGGTCTCCTCTGCCTCCTCCTGGGTCACGTCCACGGTCTGGTCCACCCGCGAGGCCTCGAAGATGGTCGGCAGATAGGCCTCCGGCCAGCGCCGGATGCCGGGGATGGACGCCCCCTCGGCCGGCTGCACGCCGACGATCTGCACCTCCGGATCGCGCTCCTTGAGATAGCGCGACACGCCCATGATGGTCCCGGTAGTCCCCATCGCGGAGACGAAGTGGGTCACCGTGCCCTCGGTATCGCGCCAGATCTCCGGCCCGGTGCCGATGTAATGTGCATCCGGATTGTCCGGGTTGCCGAACTGATTCAGCACCCGTCCCTTGCCCTCGGCCTCCATGCGGTCCGCCAGGTCACGCGCGCCCTCCATGCTCTCCTCGCGCGAGACCAGCACCAGCTCGGCCCCGAAGGCCTTCATCGAGGCGCGGCGCTCGGCGGACATGTTGTCCGGCATCACCAGGATCATGCGATAGCCCTTCATCGCCGCGACCATCGCCAGCGCGATGCCGGTGTTGCCGCTGGTCGCCTCGATCAGGGTATCGCCGGGCTGGATGTCGCCGCGGCGCTCGGCTGCCTGGATCATGTTCAGCGCGGGCCGGTCCTTGACCGAACCGGCGGGGTTGTTGCCCTCGAGCTTCACCAGCACGGTGGACGGCAGATCCGCCGCCATGCGCTGCAGGCGCACCAGCGGCGTATTGCCGACGAAGTGCTCGAGGGTCGGGAAGGATTCCGGGTGCAGGCGTTTCTTCATGCGCGCAGAGTATAACGATCGGACCCGATCCATGCCCATGCACGCTCACCCCGTCATCGCGAGCCCCCGCAGGGACCAGTGTTTTTCAGTGGACCGTCATCGCGAGGAACGAAGCGACGTGGCGGTCCCCCTCTGAAACCACCGGATTCCGACGGCGTGCGGCATTCCAGAGATTGCCACGGCCCCTCCGGGGCCTCGCAATGACGGGTAGTCGTATGGGTCATTGCGAGGAGCGCAGCGACACGGCCATCCGTCCGGAAGACCCATGGGACTCGGGGACTTGGCGAACGATCGCCACGGGCCCTGGCAATGACGGTGTGCGGAACGATCTCAGTGGCACCCCCACGGAGGCCCTCGCAACGACACCCCATTCTGCCTAAGCTAGAGCCATGCTCGTATTGCTCGAATACCTGATCGTCACTTTCCTCGCGGTGTTTGTCATCGTGAATCCACTGACGACCGCGTTCATCTTCACCGCAATGCTGCCGCGCGCCTCCGAGGAGAAGCGCCGCTCCACCGCCCTGCGCTCGGTCAAGGTCGCCACGGCCCTGCTGTTCGCCTTTGCACTGCTTGGCGGGGTGATCTTCCAGCTATTCGGGATCACGCTGGCGGCGTTCCGCATCGCCGGCGGCATCATCCTGTTCGGCATCGCGATCGGCATGATCCGGCAGAAGGCGGCCAGCGAGCGCGAGACCGCCGAGGAGGTGAAGGCCGACAAGGGGCAGGTGACCGAGGACATTTCGGTCATCCCGCTAGCCATCCCGTTCATGAGCGGGCCCGGGGCGATTGCGACGGTCATGATCCTGACCAGCGAGGCCCCCACCATCTATCACCTGGTCCTCGTGTTCCTGGCGGTGCTGGCCTGCATGGTCGCGTGCTACTACGCGATGGTCCATTCGCGCTATCTGGTGAAATTCCTCGGGGATACCGGCAAGGACATCCTGACCAAGGTGTTCGGTCTGATTCTCGCGGTCCTGGCCGTGCAGTTCGTGATCAACGGGGTCAGCGACGCCGCCGTCGGCTTCCTGCTGGATACCCAGATGCTCGACGGGACCGAGATCGAGGACCCGCGTCTGCCGCCGCGCGAAAACGATTGAGCCGGCGCGCCGGCTATCCCTTCGCCCCGGAGACCCAGGCGCGCAGGGTCGCGATATCCACTACCGAGCCTTCCAGTGCCGGACCGGCCAGGACCGTCGCGGGCTGATCCGCCTCACCGAACCCGTCCAGCACGGCCAAGGCGCCATCAAACGCCTGCTCGCGGGTGTAGTCGTTCGTCGTGACCACGACCTCCAGCCCCGCCCCGCGGGCGGAACGCACGCCGTTGTCGGAGTCCTCCAGAGCCAGACAGGCCTCCGCCGACAGGTTCATCGCCTCCAGTGCATGGGTAAAGATATCCGGAGCCGGCTTCTTGGCCGGCACGATGTCGCCGGCGGAGATTACCTCGAAGCGGTATGGGCCCTCGCTTCCGAGCGTGGCCTCCAGCAGGGCCGTGACGTTCTCGGGGGTGGTGGTGGTGGCGATCGCCAGGCGCAGACCCTCGGCCTCCGCTTCGTCCAGCAGCCGGCGCACCCCCGGCCGCAGCGGGATCGCGCCGGTCTCCAGCAGGGCCACGTAGTGCCGCGTCTTGGCCGCATGCAGCTCGCGAATACGCGCATCGATCCCCGGCTCGTTCAGGACCTCGGGATGGTCCTCGGACAGGTACTGGCGGATGCGTTCCTTGCCGCCGGTCACGCGCAGCAACTCGCCGTAGCGCGCGATGCTCCACTCCCAGCCCAGGCCCGCGTCCGCGAACGCCTTGTTGAAGGCGACGCGATGACCGTCGCGTTCAGTGTCCGCCAATGTGCCGTCCACATCGAAAATCAGCGCCTGCAATTCCGTCATCCCGTTATTTCCGCCTTTTCCCGTATCTCGCTGAAAAACCGGCCGCGAGCCCGCATATTCCCGGCATCCAACCGAGACTAGGCACCAACAGTCATGGCACGGGACTTGCCCGGCCCGCCCGACTCTGGTACTAAGTGCGCCTCATTTTTCCAGCCGGAGAAAGCCCGCATGGCTGCTGACGAAAAGACCGACAAGCCCTCCACCCAGCACATGGTCGCCGGGGGCATTGCGCCCTACGAGCCGAAGCCGGACGAAGATTACATGAATCCGGATCAGCTCGAGCATTTCCGCAGCCTGCTGCGGGCATGGCGCCAGGAGCTGGCCGAGGAAGTCGATCGCACCGTGGGGCACATGCGCCAGGACGCGTCCAACTTTGCCGATCCGGCCGACCGCGCCACCCAGGAAGAGGAGTTCGGCCTGGAACTGCGCTCCCGCGACCGCGAACGCAAGCTGTCGAAGAAGATCAACGAGGCGCTGCGCAAGATCGACACCCACGATTACGGCTACTGCGAGACCTGCGGCGTGGAGATCGGCATTCGCCGCCTGGAGGCCCGCCCGACGGCCACCATGTGCATCGACTGCAAGCAGCTCGACGAGATCAAGGAAAAGCAGCGCGCCTGATCCCGGCCGGGCCGTGACGGTCACGCCCGAACGGATTACCCGGGCCGACCGCTATGTCGGCCGGTTTGCCCCTACCCCTTCCGGCCCGCTGCACGCGGGCTCCCTGCTGGCCGCCGTCATCTCCTGGCTCGATGCCCGGAGTACCGACGGCCGCTGGCATCTGCGAATCGACGATATCGACGCCCCCCGGGTTCGCCCGGGGGCGGCCGATGCCATTTTCCATGCCCTCGAGGCCTTCGCCCTGGTCTGGGATGGCCCCGTCACCTGGCAAAGCCAACGCGGTCCCGCCTATCAGCGCGCCGTGGACACCCTGTTGGCGTCGAACCTGGCTTTCCCCTGCGGCTGTACCCGCAAGGACCTGGCCGCGCGCGGCCGGCCGGGCTGGGAAGGGCCGGTCTATCCAGGGACCTGTCGCCACGGCCTACCGTCCGAACGCGAGCCACGGGCCGTGCGTGCCCGGGCGACCACCCGCTACTGGACGATCGCGGATCGCTTTCTGGGTACGGTCGCCTTCGATCTGGAGGCACTCGGAAGCGACTTCGTGATCCGCCGGGCGGATGGCATCGTCGCCTACCAGCTCGCCACCGTGGTGGACGACCTGGACCTGGGCGTAACCCGCGTGGTGCGCGGGATCGACCTGCTCGGCTCCACCCCGCGCCAGATGCAGCTCTACGAGGCGCTGGGCGCCACCCCACCGGCCTATGCCCACCACCCGGTCCTTGTCGCGCCCGGCGGCGACAAGCTGGCCAAGGCCACCGGAGCCGAGGGCATCCACGCGGATACCGCCCGGCGGCAGCTGGCCGACACCCTGACGGTGATCGGCCTGGCCCCGGGCGACGCCCAGGCACCCGACGCACCGGAGGCCCAGCTGGCCGAAGCCCTGGAGCGCCTGCAGGGACACACCCTCGGCGACCACCTGCCATTGCCGGCGGCACTGCCCGGGGCCGTGCGCGCGGTGTAGACTCGCCGCATGCTCTCCACCCGCGCGCCAACCCGGACGGCCCCGCAGGATCGCTCGCCCGCGCACCGCAAGGTGCTTGCGAGCGGCTAACGATGGACGCCCCTCGCGCCATCCTGATCGCCCTGCTGGGCGCATTGCTGTTTCTGAGCCCGCTGGTCCTCTGGGTTGCCTACCTGAGTCCTGCCTGGTGGTGGCCCTTCACGGCCTGGGCGCTGTTCGTCGTGGCCATCGCGGCACTGAGCCGGAGCGGGCGACGTGACCCTTAGCCTGGGTCTGATCTACGCGGTCGGGGTGGCCTACCTCGCCCTGCTATTTGGCATTGCGTTCCTGGCCGACCGCGTCCCACGAGTGGGCCGGCTGGCAGCCAATGGCTGGGTGTTCAGCCTGTCGCTGGGGGTGTACGCAACGTCCTGGACCTTCTACGGCAACCTTGGTTTCCTCGCCGACCAGGGGTACCTGTACCTGACCATCTACCTCGGCGTGACCCTGGCCTTCGCCGCCACCCCCTGGCTGCTGCGTCCCCTCCTGCGCCTGACCCGCGAACAGCAACTGACCTCGCTGGCCGACCTGTTCGCCTTTCGCTACCGCAGCCGCTTCACCGGGCCCGTGGTCGCCCTGTTCATGCTCGCTGGGGTACTCCCGTACATCGCGCTACAGATCAAGGCCGTGGCCGAGTCCGCCGCCGTGCTGACCGCGGAGACCCCGCCGCATCTGCTCGCCCTGACCTTCAGCGGCACCATCGCGCTGTTCGCGATCCTGTTCGGCGCCCGCCACATCGCCCCGCGCGAAAAGCACGCCGGTCTGGTGCTGGCCATCGCCTTCGAGTCCATCGTCAAGCTGCTCGCCATCCTCGTGATTGCCGCCGTGGCGCTGTACGCCGTGTTCGGCGGCCTCGGCGGGCTGAACGACTGGCTGGCCGCCCATCCCGAAGCGGTCGATGCGCTGTACGAGCCGGTGCGCCAGGGCGGCTGGTTCGCGATGATGATCCTGGCCTTCGCGGCCGCCTTCCTGCTGCCACGCCAGTTTCACATGCTGTTCACCGAGAACATCAACCCGCAGGCACTGAACACCGCGGCCTGGGCGTTCCCCGCATTCCTGCTGCTGCTGAACCTGCCGATGCCGGTGCTCTACTGGGCCGGGGAGGCGGCCGGGCTGGGCATCTCGCCCAACTATTACGCCATCGGCATCGCCGGGCTGCTGGAGTCGCCCAGCCTCGCCCTGCTGGTCTTCATCGGTGGGTTGTCCGCCGCCAGTGCGATGATGATCGTGACCACCCTGGCGCTCGCCCATATGGGCACCAACTACCTCTCGCCACTGACCCGACTGCACGAAGAGGAGCGCAGCGCCAACCTCTACACCCGCCTGCTTTGGGGGCGGCGCATCTGGATCGTGTTCATCATCGGGCTCGGCTATGCCTTCTACGGCCTGCTGCAGGTCGTCGAGGGCCTCGCGCAGCTGGGTCTGATCTCGTTTGCCGCGGTGGCGCAACTTCTGCCGGGCCTGATCGGCCTGATGCTGTGGAAACAGGCGACCCGGGTCGGATTTCTCTTGGGCCTGGGGGCCGGGATTGCCGGCTGGGCGTTCACCCTCGTCATGCCTTTGCTGTCGGATGCCGGGATCGCGACGGCCCTGCCCGACCCACAACGCCTCTTGCGCGCGGAGATGCTGGACCCGTGGACCTTCGCGCTAATGCTAAGCCTGGGCGTCAACGCGGTCCTGTTCGTCGTCGGCTCGCTGCTGACCCGGCCGAACCCCGAGGAGGCCGAGGCCGGCCGGGCCTGCTGCCCCAACGAATCCACCGCCACCGGAGCGGGCCTGCCACTGGCGGGCGACGTCACCGAGATGGAGACTGCACTTGCGGCCACCCTGGGCCCGGGCACGGCGCGCCACGAGGTCCAGCGCGCCCTGGATGATCTCGGCCTGCCCCGCCATACGCGTTCACGCGGCGATCTGCGCCACCTCCGCGAACGGATCGAGCGCAATCTCTCCGGCCTGCTGGGGCCGGTACTGGCGCGCATGATCGTCGACCAGCACCTGCGCCTGGATGCCGCCGGGCGCCACACCCTGAGCGAAAGCCTGCGGCGGATCGAGGAACAGCTGGAGACCCGCCCCTTGCCGCTGTCCGGCCTGGCGGCCGAGCTGGACGCCCTGCGCCGCTTTCATCGCCAGATCCTGCACGAGCTCCCGCTGGGGGTAGCCAGCCTCACCAATACCGGCGAGATCACCGGCTGGAACCAGGCCCTGGCGCAGCTCACGCAGGTCGCCACGGAAGACGCCGTGGGCCAGAACATCGGTCAGCTCGACAGCCCCTGGAGCGGCCTGCTGACCGCCTTCCTGGAGAGCCCGGACCGCCAGTGGTACAAGCTGAACGTGGATCTGCCCAACGGCAACCGCCGCCTGAACCTGCACCGCTCCGAACTGCAGGATGCCCAGGGTCAGGTGGAAGGCCGCGTGGTCCTGATCGAGGACGTGACCGAACGCGCCCAGCTCGAGTCCGAGATCGCCCACGGCGATCGCCTGGCCTCCATCGGCCGCTTTGCCGCCGGGGTCGCGCACGAGATCGGCAATCCACTGACCGGTATCGCCTCGCTGGCGCAGACCCTGCCCCTCGAGGACGATCCGCAGGAGATCCACGGCATCGCCGACGACATCCTCGCCCAGACACGGCGCATCAACGCCATCGTGCAGTCGCTGATCACCTTTGCCCACGCCGACGAAGGCCCATCGGCCGGACATTTCGAGACCATCGCACTGGACGAGCTCGTGGCCGAGGCCATCCGCCTGATGCGCCTGGCCGGGCGCAACGACCTGCAATTCACGACTTCGGGCCTCGCGGGGCTGCACGTCCGCGGCTCGCATGCCACGCTGTTGCAGGTGTTCATCAACCTGCTGACCAACGCCGAGCAGGCCTCGCCCGAAAACGCCACCGTCGCCATCGCGGCCCGGCTCCACGGACGCCATGTCCAGATCACCATCGACGACGCCGGCCCCGGAATCGACGAATCCAGCCTGGAACGCCTGTTCGAGCCGTTCTTCACCACCAAGCCGGCGGGCCAAGGCACCGGCCTGGGCCTGCCGGTGGCCTACAGCATCGTGCGCGACCACGGTGGTACCCTGATGGCCGCCAACCGCCCCGAGGGCGGTGCCCGATTCCTGCTGACACTAGGGAAACACTGATCAATGAACACGTTCGCGTTGGTACCCCAGGTTTTCCGAGACAAGGCGCGTCGTGCAACAGGTAGTGGTTCTACCTGTAAGCGGCGCAACGCAGGATCGGGGAACCTGGGGTGCCAACCCCGCAAGTTATTGAAAGCAGAGGCTCGGCCGCCCGTTGTTATCAAAAACGGGCGCGCGCACAGCGTTGCGGCTCCCTTGTGCAGAATGACTGCACGGCAGTCATCGCGCCTTGTTCGCACGCAAAAGCGACTCGAGCGCGAACGCGTTCATTGATCAGTGTTTCCCTAGCCGCCAAGACTCATGACCCGCATCCTCCTGGTTGACGACGAAGCCCCGATCCGCCGCGCCGTGCGCCGATTCCTGGAGCACCACGGCTTCGAGGTCGGCGTGGCCGAAAACCTGGCCGAGGCGCGGGCGCTGGCAGCCGCCGATCCCTACGATCTGCAACTGGTGGATCTGCGCCTGCCGGATGGCGAAGGGATCGAGCTGCTGCCGGAATTCGCCCACACGCCCACGGTCATCATGACCAGCTATGCGTCGGTGCCCTCCGCGGTCAACGCGATGAAGGAAGGCGCCGCCGACTACATCGCCAAGCCTTTCGACCACGACGCTCTGCTGCTGACCCTGCGCGCCGCCCTGCGCGAGCGCGACCGCCCCAACACCGACGAACCCGACGACGAGGGAACCGATTCCGCTCCGCGCCCCGGACTGGGCCTCATCGGCGAGAGCCAGGCCATGCAGCAATTGCGTGATCAGATCCGGCGTGTGGCCATGACCCACTCCACGGTATTGCTGCGCGGCGAGTCCGGTACCGGCAAGGAGCTCGCCGCGCGCGCCCTGCACGAACTGAGCCCGCGCGCCAGCGGCCCGTTCGTCGCGGTCAACTGCGCCACCATCCCCGAGGGTCTGGTCGAGGCCGAGCTGTTCGGTCACGCCCAGGGTGCCTACACCGGTGCGGTCAAGGCGCGCACCGGCCTGATCCAGAGCGCCCACGGCGGCACGCTGTTCCTGGACGAGATCGGCGAACTGGCGCCTGCGGCCCAGGCCCGCCTGCTACGGGTCCTGCAGGATGGCGAGCTCCGCCCGGTCGGGTCCAACGAGAACCTGAAGGTGGATGTGCGCCTGCTGGCGGCCACCCACCGCGACCTCGAGGCCATGATCGAGGAACAGGCCTTTCGTGCCGATCTCTACTACCGCCTGCGGGTCCTGGAATTGTCCATCCCGCCCCTGCGCGAACGGCGCGAGGACATCATCCCCCTGGCACGGCATTTCCTCGAGGCACTGGCCGGTTCGGGGCCAGTGCCTCAACTGTCACACGCGGCACGGCAAGCCCTGGAGTCGCAAGATTGGCCCGGCAACGTGCGCGAGCTGGCGAACGCCCTGGAACGCGGGTGGGTACTGAGCCCGGATGGCTGCATCGAAGCGGACCACATGGGACTCTCGACGGGCACCCCGGCCCGGGACGACGAGATCCCCAACCCCGCGTTTCCGACCCGCAAGGGCAAGGGCTCGAGCCTGAACGAGTATTTCCGGCACTTCGTGCAGGAAAACCAGGGCAGCATGACCGAGACCGAGCTGGCCCGGGCCCTCGGCATCAGCCGCAAGACCCTGTGGGAACGCCGTCAGCGTGAGAATCTCCCCCGCCCGCGCGGCTGAATCGGTGGCCGCATCCCCCGCAGCCCGGCGGGTCTTTCTGGCCCTGTGGCCCGACGACCCCACACGCGCCACACTAGCCCGCCTCGGCCAGGAACTCGACGGCCCCGGCCGACCGGTCCCGCGCGATCACCTGCACCTGACGCTGGCCTTCGCCGGAACGATCCCGGTCGGACAGGCCGACTGTCTGGCCGGGCGCATCACGGAACTCGCCTGCGCGCCGATCGACCTGACCCTGGATCATCTGGGCCACTTCACCGGGCCGCGCATCACCTGGGCCGCTCCTGCCGAGCCGCCCGCCGCACTGACCGACCTCGCCGAGCAGGCACATGCCCTGTGCAACGACTGCGGTATCGACCTCGGTCCGCCGCGCCCCTTCCGACCCCACGTGTCCCTGCGACGCCACGCCGCGCCGCCCGACACCGAACGCATCGAACCGCCCCTGCGCTGGCTGGCGGACACGATTGCGCTGATCGAGTCGGGAAAAGACGGCCATCCCGGGCCCTACCGCATCCTCGCCCGGACCTGACCAGCCCACCCGCGCGGCAGGCCAGCGGCGGCCGCGAGAGTCGGACCAGCCGCGAGAGTCGGATCAATCGAGGGGCGGAAGGTTATCCGTTGCCGAAGGGTCAGCTGGCTGGGCGGGGTCTGCCGGATCGGCTGGCTGGGTTCCGGTACCCGGTCGCGTCGGTGTTCCCTCGCCCAGCGGCGGTGCATCCTCGCCCCGGGGCTGGCGCTGCTGTCCCAGCGGGGGCGCATCCTGGGGCTGCCCCTGCCCTTGAGGTTGACCCTGTCCCTCAGGCGGCTGGCCCTGCCCCTGGGGCGGAGTCGGCGCTCCGCTTTGCCCCGGTGCCGGCTGGCCACCGCGCTCCATCTGCCCGGGAGCTTGTTGCCCCTGCCTGCGCTGGCCGGGCTGCTCCGGCGGCTGCCCCTGAGGCATGCCCTGCCCGCGCTCCTGACCCTGGCCGCGCGGCATGCCGCCCTGGCCCGGGACCTGCTGACCACCGGCCGGCGGGGCACCCTCTTCGGCGGGCGGCATACCCTGGCCCATTCCGCCCTGTGGGTCTCCATGTTGCGGGGCCTGCCCGTATGCCGAACCGGCGGCAAACAGTGAACCCAGCGCGATGGCCAGGGCCGTGCTACGAAATCTCGTCATTGGGAGCCTCCTGCGGGCTGTAACGCCGTTCATTCAGGCCCCCTTGATAGCAGCCAGACCCCGCGCCCCCCAAGGGTGACAGTCGAGTTCCCGGAAATTCCGCGAAACACTTCACTCCATGGAAACTCGATTCCCCGGACCCGGTGCGTCCCTAATTCTTCAACGCCACCGGGACGGTGAACATCAACAAACCATAGTCCGCCTCGTACTGTTCCTTGAACCGGGCTGCGATGCGATCGCACAACTCGGCCGAAGCCACCACCTCGACCTTGATATTGCCACCCTGGCGCCAGTTGCCCCGGCGCTTGCCATGCCGGCCCCAGCCGCGCGCGTCAGTCACCGTGTAGCCGGCCGCACCCATGCCGCGCACCTCGTCGATCAGCATCTCCTCCAGGATCGCCTCAGCCACCACCGTCAGCAGATGCATGTCATCGGATTCCATCGCGCTAGCCTCCCAGCGAATAAAGGGTCTGGGCCATCCAGAAATAGAGCGGTACACCCAGGAAGATATTGAACGGGAACGTGACCCCAAGCGAGGCGCCAATCGAAAGCGCCGGATTGGCCTGGGGCACCGCGATACGCATGGCCGCCGGTGCGGCGATGTAGGAGGCACTCGCATAGAGGGTCGCCAGCAACAGCGTACCGCCCATCGACATGCCCAGCGCATACCCCAGCAGCGTACCCAGCACGGCCGAGACGATCGGCATCACGATCGCGAAGGTCACCAGGAAGAAGCCGTACTGGCGCACGTCGGCGATGCGACTGGAGGCGACCAGCCCCATCTCCAGCAGGAACAGCGCAAGCACGCCCTTGAACAGGTCGAAGAACATCGGCTCCAGCGGCTCGATGTGCACGGGACCCGCGATGAAACCGATCACCAGGCCGCCGGCCAGCAGGAAGATACTCTTGCCGAAAAACACTTCGTGCATGGTCTTGCCCCAGCGCGTCGGGCCCTTGCTGCCCATGCGCGCCAGCAGGATGCCGATGATCAGGGCCGGCATCTCCAGCAGCACCAGGAAGACCACCATGTGACCTTCGTAATCGATCCCGCGCGAAGCCAGCAGGGCCACGGCGACCGAGAAGGTCACCACCGAGACCGAGCCATAGTGCGCCGCGATCGAGGCCGAGTCCGCCCGCGGCATGCGCCCCACCCAGCGCAGAACCGGGAACGCGATCAGCGGGATCAACGAACCTACCGCCAGCACCGCCAACCCCGGCAGCAGCAAGGGCAACAGCTCGCTCTCGGCCAGCTTGACCCCGCCCATCAGGCCAATCGCCAGCAACAGATAGATCGAAAGCGCCTCGTAGATCGCCATCGGGATCTTCAGATCCGACTTGGCGAGGCCCGCAATGGCGCCCAGCAGGAAGAACAGTACAACCGGATCGAATGCCATCTCGCCTCCGTGTGCTGAAGCCGCAATGCGCTGCAACTCGCACCCTAATCGTAGGCGAGACCCGCCCGGCAGAAAACCATTGCGTCGCAACAAGCCCCGTCATCTAATCTAGGCTTGAAGAGAAGTCTTCCCGGCACGAGGACAGCTGCATGACGCGCATCCTTATCCTTCAGGGACACCCCGACCCGGCCGAAGGCCACCTCGACCACGCGCTGGCCGATGCCTACCGCGAAGGGGCCGAGAAGGCCGGCGTCGCGGTGGACACCCTGACGATTGCCCACCGTGACTTTCCACTGCTGAAGAACCAGGCCGAGTTTGTCGACGAGACCGTTCCGCCCGCGATCCTCGAGGCGCAGGAACTGATCGAGGTCGCCCACCACATCGTCCTGATCTATCCCCTCTGGCTGGGCGATATGCCGGCCCTGGTCAAGGGCTTCCTGGAACAGACCCTGCGCCCGGCATTCGTCGGCGATGGCGACATGAACCGCGTGCGCCACACGCGCCTCAAGGGCCGCTCGGTACGCATCGTGGTCACCATGGGCATGCCGGCGCTGGCCTACCGCTGGTTCTATGGCGCCCACAGCCTGAAGAGCCTGGAACGCAACATCTTCCGCTTCTGCGGCTTCGGCCCGATCCGCCACACCCTGATCGGGCAGAACGGCGGTGATGCCGCCGCCCGCGAACGCTGGCTGAAGAAGATGCGCGAGCTCGGACACGCGGCACGGTAACCCTGTGGCCGGTACACTCGTGCGGTCTTCCGACCGGCCGTGCGCGTGAATCACAACGACCACCCCCTAAGCGAAGTACCGGACCATGCCCGCAAGGGCTTCTGGTCCATGGCCGTGGTGCTGTTCGGGTTCACCTTCTTTACCTCGACCCTGTGGGCCGGCGGGTCGCTGGGCCTGGCGTTCAGCTTCGGCGAGCTGATGCTGGTGATCGCACTGGGCAACCTGCTACTGGGGACCTACGCGGCCACGCTCGCCTACATCGGCTGCAAGAGCGGACTGCACACGGTCCTGATGGGGCGTTTCTGCTTCGGGGAATGGGGCAGCAAACTCTCCGACGTCATCCTCGCGTTCACCCAGATCGGCTGGTACGCCTGGGGCACGGCCACCGTCGCGATCATCCTGGTCGAGACCACCGCACTGCCGGAACCAATGGAAGTCGGGCTGATGGTGCTATTCGGGTTCGCCTTCTGCATCACCGCGATGATCGGCTATCGCGGTCTCGACTGGCTTTCCCGCGTCGCGGTACCGGTCATGCTCCTGTTCATCCTGTTCACGCTGTTCATCGGGATCGGCGACGCCGGCGGCCCCGGCGGCCTGCTTGGTCAGGACCCGCGCACCGAGATGGATTTCCACGCCGCCCTCACCATCGTGATCGGCACCTTTGTTGGCGGTGCAACCCTCGCCACCAACTGGACCCGCTTCGCCCGCACCCCGCGCATTGCGGTCATCGCGACCCTGGCGGCCTTCGTGCTCGGGAACGGATTAATGGTGCTGACCGGCGCGCTCGGCGCCCTGATCTACCACGAGGCCGACATCGTCCACGTCATGCTGGCGCAGGGCTTCGTGACGATCACGGTACTGATGCTCCTGCTGAACATCTGGAGCACCCAGGACAACACCATCTACAACTTCGGCGTGGCCGGCTGCAATCTGCTGCGCACCCAGCGCCGGCGGCTGGTCACCGTGCTCGGGGCCGCGATCGGGACGGCCCTCGCGGTCGCCGGGATGCATGACTATCTGGTGCCGTTCCTGATCCTGCTGGGGACCTTCATCCCGCCGCTCGGTGGCGTGATCGTCGCCGACTTCTGGCTGCGCCATCGCGGGCAATACCCCCGCCTGGGCTCGGCCCGCCTGCCCGGGTTCCACTGGCCCGGCCTGCTGGCGTACGCGGCGGGATCCGCCGCGGCGTACTACGCACCCGTGGTACCTCCTCTGCTGGGCGTCATCGTGGCAACGGCTGCCTATGCCGTCCTGATGGCTCCCGCCTCACCCGCCGCGTGGCGCCCGCGCCAGGGAAGTGCGGATTGAAGACTGATCAAAGCCCTGGCAGGTTCGGTGCCGGTGGCGTCGGTGGTTTCGGAGGATCGGACGGGTCCGGCAGCGGCGGATCGTCCGGAGTCGGCGCCGAGGATGAACCGGGCGCCCGCGGGGGATCCAGGCGCTGATCGGGGCGCGAGTCGCCGCGGCGCTGCCCCGGCGGGGTCCCACCATGCCCGGGCGGCCAAGTGCCCGCCGCGGGCGTGTCGCCACTGGCGCCCGGAGATCCGGGCGGCGGCCCGCCCGACGGCTGAGCCTGCGCGCCACCGAACGCCAGCACGGCGCCCACGACCGCAACCTGCGTCAGGGAACGAAAGAGGGACTTCATGCCACTCACTCCTTGCGTCGTTGCCTGCCCCTGAGGCGTCCGCGCGTACCCATGATTCCCCGCAGCATGTGACTCTGCCAAGTCCATCACGTCCAGGGAAACACGTTTCAGCGCTCCTTAAGCCTCGACCACCAGCTGTTGGAACAGCCCACCCAGGATCACCAGCGCGAAGCCGGCGTACAGGCCCGCCACGACGTCGTCCATCATGATCCCGTGGCCGTCGTGCCACTTTTCATCAAAGTAGTTCGCCGGCCAGGGCTTGAGGATGTCGAACACCCGGAACAGCAGGAAGCCGACGACCACCCACATCAGCCCCGCCGGGGCAAACGCCAGCGTGATGAGCATGCCGGCCCATTCGTCCCAGACGATGCCGGGATGATCGTGCACTCCCAGCTTGCGCGCACTTTCGCCACAGATGTGGAAGCCGGCCATCACCACGACCACGGTGATCGCAAGGTAGGCCCACTCCGGGAAATTCATGATCGCGAAGTACAGCACCAGTGCACCCAGCGAGCCGGTGGTACCCGGTGCCCAGCGCGACAGGCCACTACCGAAGCCGAACGCCAACAGGTGAATGGGATCGCCGAACACGGTCTTCACCGATGGCATCTTCGGATTACGGATCTTCTGCTCCGGCATGGCTCCCCTGTCCCTATTCTTTATTCTGTGTTCGCGAAATGATCGTGGCCCGCCCGCGCCACGTCCAACCGTTGCCCGTTTGCGTCCTCCACCACCACACCCGCACCCTCGGTGCACTCACCGATCACGGTCAGCGGGACGTCCACGCTGAAAGCCAGCAGGTCCAGCGACTCCCCCGGCGGGAGGGCGAACAGCAGCTCGTAGTCCTCGCCACCGCCCAGTGCGCAGGAGCGAGCCTGCTGCTCGGACACCTCCGCCAGCAGCGGGTCGCGCGGGACGCTGGGCCAGTCGACTCGCGCACCGCAACCCGAGGCGGCACACAGATGGCCCAGGTCCGCCAGCAGGCCGTCAGAGATATCGATGGCGGCCCGTGCGCGGTTGCGCAGACCACGGCCCAGACTCAGACGCGCCGCGGGCCAGAACAGCCGGGCGCAGGCGGGGCTCGAGGCGTCTACGGGACCCCCCTCTGCACGCCGCTGCGTCTCGTGGGCCAACCCGCAGGCCGCTCCGCCCAGCGCACCGGAAACCACCAGGCGATCGCCAGGCCGGGCACCTTCGCGGCGCAGCGCCTGGCCGGCGGGCACCTCGCCCAGGACCGTCACGCTGATCGCCAGCGGACCCCGGTTGGTATCCCCGCCCACCAGCGGGATCCCGACCTCCTCGGCCAGCGCCAGAAAGCCGTGGCTGAAGCCCGCCAGCCAGTCATGATCCACACGCGGCAGGGTCAGCGACAGCACCGCGCCCAACGGCTCGGCCCCCATCGCGGCCAGGTCACTGAGATTGGAGGCCAGGGCCTTGTGGCCGGCGCTTGCCGGCGGGTGATCAGGAAAGAAGTGGGTGCCCTCGACCAGGGTATCAACGGTGACGACCAATTCGTGGCCGCTACGCACGGCCAGCAGGGCGGCATCGTCTCCGATGCCCAGACGCACGCCATCGGCAACCGCGCCCGCGCTCGGCGTGCCGAAGTAGCGCTGAATCAGATCGAATTCGGACTCGGGGCCGGCCATGGCCGTGGTGCTGACCCGCCCGGGGTCAGCGCGGGGCGGAACGCTCGGGGCCGCGCAGGTCGGCGGAGAGCCGGTCCAGCACGCCGTTGATGTAGCGATGCGACTGCTCGGCGCCATAGCGCTTGGCCAGGTCGACGGCCTCGTTGATCACCACGCGGTAGGGCACCTCCATGCGTTCAGCCAACTCCCATTGGCCCAGCCACAGCAGGGCGTGCTCAATGGGATCGAGCTGATCCAGCGGACGGCCGAGGTAGGGCTCCATGCGGGCATCCAGGGCCTCGCGGTCGCCGGTCACGCCCATCAGGAGTTCGCGGAAGTACTCCGCATCCGCCTTGGCGTGTTCCTCGTCGTCACGGAATTCGGCCAGGATATCCTTCGGGTGGGCGCCCGTGAGCTGCCAGGAATAAAGCGCCTGCATCGCGCGCCGGCGCGCGAAGGAACGCGCATGCCGCGCGCGCTGCTCGGGCGTGCTGCGCGGGCGCCGGGCCCGAGAGGACTTGCCGGCATCGGCATCCTTGCGCGGGGCACCACCTTCGGGGCGGGGATCTGAGGGTTCAGTCACGGCAGACCTGTTTGGATGAGCGGATAGCACTGGGTAAACGTTGCGGCATCAGCCGCGCAGCTGGCGCATCAGGCTGACCATCTCGATCGCGCCCATGGCGGCATCGGCGCCCTTGTTGCCGGCCTTGGTGCCGGCGCGCTCGATCGCCTGCTCGATGGAGTCGGTGGTCAGGACGCCGAAGCTGATCGGCAGGTCCTCGGCCATCTGCACCTGGGCCAGTCCCTTGGCCGCCTCACCAGCGACATAATCGAAATGCGGGGTGGAACCACGGATCACGCAGCCCAGGGCGATCACACCGTCGTACTGCCCGGAACGCGCCATGGCCTGCGCCGCCAGTGGCAGTTCATAGGCACCCGGAACACGGGCGATCGTCAGGTTCGTCTCCTGCACCCCATGGCGCTTCAGGGTATCCACGGCCCCTTCCAACAGGCGTTCGACGATCAGGCTGTTGAAGCGTGCCAGCAGCAGGCCATAGCGATGGTCGGCGGCGTCGGTGAATACGCCTTCCAGGGTCTTGATCTCGGACATGATGAGCTTCCGGTTGGGCAGATGACGGACCTGTCGGTCCAGTAAGTCGATCGGGCTAGGGAGCCGCTAGTGTAGCACCGCGGCTCCCGCCATCGGGGCTACTCGTGGACGTAGTCCACGACCTCCAGGCCAAAGCCACCGAGGCCGTGGAAGCGCTTCGGCGCGGACATCAGCTTCATGCGCCCGACGCCGCAGTCGGCGAGAATCTGTGCGCCGATCCCGTACATGCGCCATTCGGCGGAGTTCTCGCGCCCACTGCGTTCCTCCGGCGCGGGCTGACCGATATTCTCCAGCCGCTGGGCCAGGGCATTGCCACTCTCGTGCTTGCGCAACACCACCACCACGCCCGCGCCCGCCTCGTCGATCCGGCGCAGGGCATCATCCAGCGGCCAGCCACGATCCGGACCGGCATAGCCGAGGGTATCGCACAGCGTGCTCTCCAGATGCACGCGCACCAGGGTGTCCTGGTCCGGCTTTGGCTCGCCACGCACCAGGGCAAAATGCAGTTCGTGGTCCACTTCGTCCTCGAACGCCAGCAGGCGAAACTCGCCATGCTCGGTCGGGAACGGACGCTCGGACACCCGCCGGACCGTCTTCTCGTTCTCGATGCGGTAGCGGATCAAATCCTCGATGGTGCCCATCTTCAGGTCATGCTCGGCGCAGAAGCGTTCGAGATCCGAACGCCGCGCCATGCTGCCGTCCTCGTTCAGGATCTCGACGATCACCGCGGCCGGCTCGGCCCCGGCCAGGCGCGCGAGATCACAGCCGGCTTCGGTATGCCCAGCCCGCACGATCACCCCGCCCGGCTGCGCCATCAGCGGGAACACGTGGCCCGGCTGGACGATGTCCTCGGGCGTCGCATTGGGCGCCACGGCGGTGCGGATGGTGTGCGCGCGATCGTAGGCGGAGATGCCGGTAGTCACACCCTCGGCCGCCTCGATCGACAGCGTGAAGTTGGTGCCGTGCACGTCGTTGGTGTCGGTCACCATCAACGGCAGCGCCAGCTGCTTGCAGCGCTCGCGGGTCAGCGTCAGGCAGATCAGCCCCCGGCCGTACTTGGCCATGAAGTTGATGTCTTCCGGGCGCGCGTGCGAGGCGAGCATCAGCAGATCGCCTTCGTTCTCGCGATCCTCGTCATCGACGATGACCACCATGCGTCCGGCCTGAAGCTCTTCCAGGATGGTTTCGGTATTGGAAAATTCCATAGATTCCTGCTTTCGGCCGCGCAGTTAGTCGCGCGAACCGGAGTGATTGGGAAAGCCCTGCTCGGCCAGCCAGGCCTCGGACAGATCGCCCGCCTGGGTACCCGGCTCGGCCGCTCGATCGCCCAGCATCAGGCGTTCCAGATAGCGGGCGATCAGGTCCACCTCCAGGTTGACCGGCGTGCCCACTGCGTACACGGCAAACCGGGTCAGTGACCAGGTGTGCGGGATGATGTTGACCTCGAACTCGGCGCCGTCCACCCGGTTCACCGTCAGGCTGGTGCCGTCGATGGTGATCGAGCCCTTGGCCGCGATGTAGCGAGCCAGCGCCGCCGGCGCGCGAAAACGCACGCGGGTGGAGCGCGCGTCCGGCTCCATCGCCACGACTTCGCCCACACCGTCGACATGCCCGGACACCATGTGCCCGCCCAGGCGATCACCCAGCGCCAGCGCGCGTTCGAGATTCACCCGATCCCCCGGACCGAGATGGCCCAGCGTGGTGACATCCAGCGACTCCCGCGAGACATCGGCGGCAAAGCCATTACCCGGCAGATCGGTCACCGTCAGGCAGACCCCATTGACCGCGATGGAATCCCCCAGGCGGGTATCCGACAGGTCCATCCCGGTCGCATTGACGTGCAAGCGCACATCGCCCCCGCTGGGGGTGAGGCGCTCCAGGCTGCCAAGGGTCTCGATGATTCCGGTAAACATGGATGTCCACTCGTTCGGTCGGGTCCGGAGCACAATGCCGGGCCACAGGCGCCCCATCATAGGGAAACGCTAATGAATTCGCACCACGACCCGGGCGTTTATAGTGGCAACGCCGGTCCTCGCAAGTCCTTCAAGGGCCATCACGAAGCCCACGAAGACACGAAGCAAGGTCAATGGCGATTGCAGATCGGAAGGCGCTTAGAACGAAGCCGAACAGGGGGCCCTATGGTTTATCCAGCGCCGAGGCGTTGGATTGCCGCGCCTCGAGCTCCATCATCCTCCCCGTCTTCCTGTCGATCGCTCTTGCGACTTGCCCTGCCCGCTCTTCCTGTCGTCGTGCGCTTCGTGATGCAAACAAGCCCTTAGGAACGCGGACGGGCAAGCAGGCGCAGGGTATCGCCGACCCAGCGGGTGTCGACGACTTCGAGTTCGGCGCGTTCGGCCATGCGGGCCAGTGGCCACTCCACCAGGGGACGGGCGCTGGAGCCCATCAGCAACGGCGCCTGGTAGATCAGCCACTCGTCAACCCAGCCACCGCGGGCGAGCGCACCGGCCAGGCCGGGGCCGGATTCCACGTGGAGCTCGTTGACCTCTGCCCGTCCCAGCTCCGTAAGCACCGCACCCAGATCAAGCCCACCCTCGGCAGATTCCTCCGCCAGCGGCACGGCCCGCACCTCGGCACCCTTGCCGCGCAGGGCATCCGCCGCAGGCGAGCCCACCACATCGGGACTGGTGAGGATCCAGACCGGCCCGTCACGCAGGATCTGCGAGCCCGGGGGCGTGCGCAGGCGCGCATCGAGGATGACGCGCAGTGGCTGCCGGGTCGGCAGATCGTGATAACGCGGGTGATCCGGGAAGCCGGCATGGGCAGCCAGATCAAACGGCTTCATGCGCACATTCAGGCGCGGGTCATCGCCGACCACGGTGCCACTGCCGGTGACGATCGCCCCGGCCCGCGCCCGCCACAGTTGCACGTCGCGCCGCGCCGCCTCGCCGGTAATCCACTGCGACTCGCCCGAGGCCATGGCCGTCCGCCCGTCCAGGCTCGCGGCCAGCTTGACCCGCACCCAGGGGCGCCCCTGCTCCATGCGCTGCACGAAGCCGGGGTTCAGCGCCCGTGCCTCGGCCTCCAGCACGCCGCTGTCGACCCGGATACCGGCCGCCTGCAAGGCATCGATCCCGCCCCCGCATACCTGTGGGTTCGGATCCAGCATCGCGATCACGACCCGCGCGACGCCCGCCCGGATCAACGCATCGGTACACGGCGGGGTGCGGCCCTGATGACTGCAGGGCTCCAGGGTCACGTAGGCGGTCGCGCCTTGCACGGCCTCACCGGCCGCTTGCAGCGCGTTCACCTCGGCATGCACCTCGCCGGCCTTCCAGTGCAGGCCCGCGCCTACCTCCCGGCCGTCGCGCACGATAACGCAGCCCACCCGCGGATTCGGATCCGCGGTGAAGCGGCCGTAATCCGCCAGTTTCAGGGCGCGCGCCATGTGCCGGCGGTCGGCAATGACCTGCTCGGTCGTCGGCGCTTCCATTACATCCCCTCCTGCGAGCCGCCGTCCGTCTCCGGGGTGGCCCGCCCGTCCGCCGCGGATTCCGGGGCGTTTCCGGTCGCCTCCTCGTCGATCAGGCGCATCTGCGAACGGCGCATCTCCGGGCTGAGGTCATCCTCCAGCCGTTCGATTGCCTCACGGAAGGACTGCACACTGGCGAAGCTGAGATAGATAGAGGCAAAACGGATATAGGCCACATGGTCCAGCCCGTGCAAGGCTGCCAGCACCATTTCGCCGATGCGGTCGGACTTCACCTCGGGGGCCGTGACGGCCGAAAGCTGGCGCTTGATGTCGTCGATCACGCGCTCGACATCATCGGTCTTCACCGGGCGCTTGTGCAGTGCCCGGCGCAGACCGCTGCGCAGCTTTTCCTCGTCGAAGGCGACCCGTTCACCGGAACGCTTGACCACCCGCGGCAGGCTGAACTCCGCCCGCTCGAAGGTGGTAAAGCGCGCACCACAGGCACGGCACTGCCGCCGGCGCCGGATCTGTTCCTGCTCCGGGCCGGCCACCCGCGAATCGACCACGCGGGTGTCCTGATCATGACAGGACGGACAGCGCATCCCGGGCCCCGTCAGCCGGCCAACTGGCGGTGGTTATTCGCCGTGCCCGTACACCGGGAAGCGACGGCAGATCTCGAGGACCTTCTCGCGGGTCGCGTCGATCACCTGCTCGTTCTCGTGATCATCCAGCACGTCGGCGATCCAGCCGGCCAGCTCGCGGGACTCGGACTCGGTGAAGCCGCGAGTGGTCAGCGCGGCGGTGCCGATGCGAATGCCGGAGGTCACGAACGGGGACTGCGGATCGTTCGGAACGGCGTTCTTGTTGACCGTGATGTTGGCGCGGCCCAGCGCGGCATCCGCAGCCTTGCCGGTCATGCCCTTGGCGACCAAGCTCAGCAGGAACAGGTGGTTGTCGGTACCGCCGGAGACGATATCGAAGCCACGCTCCACCAGCACCTCGGCCATCGCGCGGGCGTTGGCGATCACCTGCTTCTGGTAGGTCTTGAACTCCGGCTCCAGGGCCTCCTTGAACGCTACCGCCTTGCCGGCGATCACGTGCATCAGCGGACCACCCTGGGTGCCCGGGAAGATTAGCGACTGGAACTTCTTGTTCAGTTCCGGCTGCCCCTTGGAGATGATGAAGCCGCCACGCGGCCCGCGCAGGGACTTGTGCGTGGTGGAGGTGACCACATGGGCGTGGTCGATCGGGTTGGGGTACTCGCCGGCAGCGATCAGGCCGGAGACGTGGGCCATGTCGACCATCAGGTAGGCACCGACGCTATCCGCGATCTCGCGGAAGCGCTTCCAGTCGACCACGCGCGAATAGGCGGAAAAGCCGGCGACGATCATCTTCGGCTGGTGCTCGGTGGCCAGGCGCTGGACCTCGTCGTAGTCGATCAGGCCCTCGTCGGTGATGCCGTACTGCACCGCGTTGTAGATCTTGCCGGAGAAGTTCGGCTTGGCACCGTGGGTCAGGTGGCCACCGGCGTCCAGGCTCATGCCCAGGACGGTGTCATGCGGCTGCAGCAGGGCCATGTACACCGCGGCGTTGGCCTGGGAGCCGGAATGCGGCTGCACGTTGGCGTAGTCGGCACCGTAGAGCTGCTTGAGGCGATCGATCGCCAGCTGCTCAACCACGTCGACGTGCTCGCAACCGCCATAGTAGCGCTTGCCCGGGTAGCCCTCGGCGTACTTGTTGGTCAGCACCGAACCCTGCGCTTCCATCACGCGCGGGCTGGTGTAGTTTTCCGACGCGATCAGCTCGATGTGCTCTTCCTGACGCTGCGACTCGTCGCGGATGGCATTCCAGAGGTCATCATCGTAGCCGTGGATACTCATGTCGATCGAAAACATTAGGGTCTCCCGTTCAAAGCGTTGGATTCAGCGGATTTCGGCGCGCCAGCTACTTGGGGCGCTGCCGCAAAAAGGCCGCCAATCATACGCCATCCAGCCCTTCTTTTCAGGCCGGACGTCTCCCGACACGGCCGCTGCGGACCACCGAGCCCCCTTCCAAGACCGGTGTTTCGCAAGTCCGATCAGGCACTTTGATGCCCGGCCGCACCCCGGGAAGACCAGAGGCACAAACCCCTTCCGCTCATCCGGAAAACGGGCCGCGTGCGCTCGCTCCAACGCCTTAGTTCGGCCCTTCGATTCGACGGACGTCGACGTCGTGGCGGGTCGGGTATACCGGCAGGCCGAACTGGTTATAGACCGCCACATCGGCCGCATCACGGCCGTAGCCCACGACCACGTAGCCACCCCGCAACTCGGCCTGGGTCGCATCAAAGGTGTACCAGCGCCCCCCGACGAAGGCCTCGAACCAGGCATGCATGTCCATCGGCTGCAGGCCGTGCAGGTACCCGACCACCATGCGCGCCGGGATACTGAGACTGCGGCACAGTGCAATCCCGAGATGCGCCAGGTCGCGACACACCCCGCTCCCGCGCTGATTCACCTCCGCGGCCGAGATCGGGATATCGCTGGTCCCCGGGAGATATTCGATGCGCTCGCGCAGCCACTGCTCGATGGCCGCCACCTGGTCGTAACCCAGCCACTGGCCGGCAGTGATTTCGGTCGCCATCAGGTTGAAGCGATCCGATTCGCAGAACCGGCTCGGCAGGAGATAACTCAGTACGGCATCCGGCAGGGACTGCACCTCGACAAACGGTGCGCCCGGGGCCCGGTCGAGGGCCTCGGCCGTCTGCACCTCCGCCGCGGTATGGATGGAGAACGTCCCTGGCGGCGCGATCAGGCGCTGGCAGAGGTTGCCGTAGATGTCGACGAACTCGGACACCGGCGCCGTCGGCACCAGGCGATATTCCTCGCGCGCGACCCATTGCAGCGGGCCACTGCGCGGTCGCAGCATCAGCACAAACGGCGTGGGTTCGACGATCTCGAACTCGAAGTCACAACGGGTCTCGAGCCACATGAACGGGGCCTCTTGGGGTGAACCTCCTACACTACGCCCTGCCCGGCGGCGGGGCTACACGTAGGTGGCCCTGGCAGCCGGCTGCGACCGTGTACATTGGCCCGCGATTCCCTACACTTCCGAAATCGCCTGTTCCCCGGAGCCCGTATGCGAGGACGACCCGACCACCGCACCGCGAGACGCCGCACCCGGCACCTGACCGGTGGGCTGCTTGCCCTCGGCCTGTTGCTGCTCGCACCCCTGGCCCAGGCGGAACAACGCTTCATCAACATCGGCACCGGCGGCGTCACCGGTGTGTACTACCCGGCCGGCCAGCACCTGTGCCGGCTGTTCAACACCCGCCGCGACAGCCACGGGATGCGCTGCACCGCGGAGAGCACGGGCGGTTCGGTATTCAACCTGAACATGGTGCGTTCCGGCGACATGGACTTCGGCGTGGCCCAGTCGGATCTCCAGTACCACGCCTATCATGGCAGCGGCCGCTTCGAGGCCTTCGGGCCCGCCGACCACCTGCGGGCGATGTTCAGCCTGCACCCCGAGCCACTGACCCTGGTGGTCCGCCCGGATGCGGACATCCAGGGCCTGGACGACCTGCCGGGCAAGCGGGTGAACATCGGCAATCCCGGCTCCGGCCAGCGCACCCTGATGGAAGAGCTGATGGCGAAGCTCGGCTGGGACCACGACACCTTCCGCCGCGTCGGCGAACTGCCCTCGCGCGAGCAGGCGCAGGCGCTGTGCGACAACCGGATCGACGCCTTCGTCTTCTCGGTCGGGCATCCGTCGGCTGCGATCCAGGAGCCCATCGCCACCTGCGACGCCCGCCTGGTGTCCATCGAGGGCCCGGCGATCGAGGAGCTGATCCGCTCGACGCCCTATTACCTCACGGCCGTGATCCCCGCCGATACCTACCCGGGGCAGGATCAGGACATCCGCACCTACGGCGTGGGCGCGACCCTGGTCACCTCGGACCGCACCTCGAACACGGCTGCCTACGAGCTGACCCGCGCCGTGTTCGACAACTTCGAGACCTTCCGCGGCCTGCACCCGGCGTTCAGCGGTCTCGAACGCGAGGGCATGGTGGACGAGGGCCTGTCCGCCCCCATGCACCCCGGCGCACAGCGCTATTTCCGCGAGGCAGGACTGATCGATGACTGAGACTCGACCCCAGGACCCAGCCGCCCCGGATGACCGCCAGGTCGCCGAACTGGAGACCGGCGGCCGCCACCCGGGCCGCGCCACCCGCAGCCTGATCTGGCTCACCGCCGTGGCCTGGTCGCTGTTCCAGATCTGGATCGCCTCGCCAATCGCAGACTGGGTCGACATCTTCGTCGTCTCCGAGACCGAGGCCCGCTCGATCCACCTGGCGTTCGCGATCTTCCTCGGCTATCTGCTGTTCCCGGCGGTCCGCGCCACCGCCCGCGGCAAGGGCTGGCAACACGCCATCGGCATCCTCTATGCCCTGGGTGGGCTGGCCCTGATCGCACTGGGGCTGTGGCAGTTCCTCGGCCTGGAACGCCTGGGCGAGGTCTACCTGGCGCTCGGCATCGCCCTGGTCGCCGTGGCCTGGCCGCTGCTGCGTGGGAACGACCCCGTGCATCGCGTGCCGCTGGGGGACTGGGTGTTCGCCGCGGTCGCGGCCTTCAGTGCCCTGTACCTCTACCTGTTCCACGAGGCCCTGGCGGCACGTCCCGGCGCCCCCACCGAGCTGGACCTGATCATGGCCGGGATCGGCCTGATCCTGCTGCTCGAGGCGACCCGCCGGGTGCTCGGCCCGGCGCTGACCATCATCGCCGCGATCTTCCTGTTCTATACCTTCGCCGGGCCGCTGATGCCGGACCTGATCGCCCATCGCGGCGCCAGCTACCCGCGCGCGATGGCTCAGCAATGGCTGTCCAACGAGGGGGTGTTCGGCATCGCGCTGGGGGTCTCCACCAGCTTCGTGTTCCTGTTCGTGCTGTTCGGCGCATTGCTGGAGCGCGCCGGGGCCGGTGACTACTTCATCCGCGTCGCCTTCGCCCTGCTCGGGCACCTGCGTGGCGGCCCGGCCAAGGCGGCGGTGCTGGCCTCCGGAATGACCGGCGTGGTCTCCGGCTCGTCGATCGCCAACGTGGTCACTACCGGCACCTTCACGGTTCCGCTGAT
The DNA here is from genome assembly GCF_000377925.1 of Thioalkalivibrio sp. AKL12. Taxonomy (NCBI): domain Bacteria; kingdom Pseudomonadati; phylum Pseudomonadota; class Gammaproteobacteria; order Chromatiales; family Ectothiorhodospiraceae; genus Thioalkalivibrio; species Thioalkalivibrio sp. AKL12. Next base: position 58,148 of record NZ_KB898892.1, on the reverse strand, counting down.
GAAACGGGTCGGCTTCGCCCCGCACAAGGCCGGGGCCGTGGAGGTTGCCAGCTCGGTCAACGGGCAGCTGATGCCGCCCGTGATGGGCGCCGCCGCGTTCCTGATGGTCGAGTACGTCGGCATCCCCTATGTCGAGGTGCTCAAGCACGCCATCCTGCCGGCGCTGATCGCCTATATCGCGCTGATCTACATCGTCCACCTGGAGGCCTGCAAGAACGGCATGGAGGGCCTCCAGCGCGCCACCGTGACGACCTGGCGCGGGCGCCTGATCAGCTTCGCCCTGACCGTGGCCAGCCTGATTATCCTGGCGGGTGCGGTGTACTGGGGTCTGGGCTGGATCAAGATCGTCGCCGGGGATGCCGCGGCCTGGATCATCGCCGGCCTGTTGTTCGCCACCTACCTGGTACTGGTCTGGATCGTCGCGCGCGAGCCGGACCCGGAGGCCCTGGATACCGAACGCCCGCTGCCGCGGGTCGCCCCCACGGTCCTGAGCGGGCTGCACTACCTGCTGCCGCTGGTGGTGCTGGTCTGGGCGTTGGTGGTCGAACGCCTGTCGCCGGGGCTGGCGGCGTTCTGGGCGGTGGCATTCATGATCTTCATCGTGCTGACCCAGCGCCCGCTGGTGGCCCTGTTCCGGCGCCAGGGGCGTCTCCTGCAAGCCGCGTGGGTCGGGGTCTGGGAACTGTTCCAGGGCTTCGAGACCGGCGCGCGCAACATGATCGGTATCGGCCTGGCCACCGCCGCGGCCGGGATCATCGTCGGCACGGTCGCGATGACCGGCGTCGGGCTGGTGCTGACCGACCTGGTCGATACCCTGTCCGGCGGCAACCTGCTGCTGGTGCTGGTACTGACCGCAGTGATCAGCCTGGTCCTTGGCCTGGGCCTGCCGACCACCGCGAACTACATCATTGTGGCGACCCTGATGGCCCCGATCATCGTCGATCTGGGCGCGCAGCACGACATCCTGATCCCGCTGATCGCGGCCCACCTGTTCGTGTTCTATTTCGGCATCATGGCCGACGTGACGCCACCGGTGGGCCTGGCCTCTTTTGCCGGCGCGGCGATCGCCAAGGCCGACCCGATCCGCACCGGGATCCAGGCCTTCGCCTACAGCCTGCGCACCATCGCGTTGCCGTTCTTCTTCATCTTCAACAGCCAGTTGCTGTTGATCGGGGTGGACAACGTGTTCCAGCTGGCGCTGGTCTTCCTCGGCTCGCTGGCCGGCATCCTCGCCTTTACCGCGGCCACCCAGGGCTGGTTCCTGACCCGCAGCCGCTACTGGGAGTCCGCCGCGTTGATGGCAGTCGCCTTCGTGCTGCTGGTCCCGACCGTGCTGATGGACCGCATCGCGGCTCCCTATCAGCACCAGCCGGCGGAGACCCTGCTCGAGGTCGTCGAGACCATCCCGGACCGCGACTCGCTGCGCCTGGAGGCCACCGGCATCGACCTGGAGGGCCGCGAGATCACCCGCACGGTGATGTTCCCCCTGGGCGACCCCGACCTGGCCCCGCGCGAGCGTCTGGCCGACGCCGGGCTGGACGTCCGCTTCGACCCGGACGACCAGAAAGCACAGATCCAGACGGTCGCTTTCGGCAGCCCGGCCGGCCGCGTAGGGTTGGAGGGTGGCTGGACCATCACCGGCGTACTGGTGCCGACCGAGCGCCCCAGCCCATACTGGTTCTACCTTCCGGCCCTGGCGCTGGGACTGCTGGTAGTCTGGAATCAGCGCCGACGCGCGGAACCGCCGGGGCGCGGCCCTTCCGCCGACACCCCCGCCCTTTCGGCGTAACCACGAACCGCAATCGGAGTACACCGCAATGGAACAACCCAACTACGGCTTCAATGTCATCGTGAAGGGCGGCATCGAGGACGTGATCGCGCAGACCACGGCCGCCCTCGGCGAGGAGGGCTTCGGCATCCTCAGCGATATCGACGTCGCTGCGGCCTTCAAGAAGAAACTGGATCTGGAGCATCGCCCCTACCGCATCCTCGGCGCCTGCAACCCGAACCTTGCACGCCAGGCCGTCGAGGCCGACCCCAACATCGGCCTTCTGCTGCCCTGCAACGTGCTGGTGCAGGACAACGAGAACGGCACCTGCACGGTCGGCTTCATGGACCCGGTCGCGGTCATGGGTCTGGTCGACAAACCCGGTGTCGAAGACCTGGCCGGCGAGGTACGCCATCGTCTGGAGCGCGTGCGCCTGACCCTCGAGACCGGCTAGCCCCCAGCTTCGCGAGCGCACCTATGGATACTGGAACCGACCAGTCCGCCGGGCTGGCCGAGCGCATCCGAACGGCCGTCGCCGCCGGGCACCGCCTGGCGATCGCCGGCGGCGGCAGTCAGCGCGCGCGTGCCTTCCCCACGGGCTTCGAACCGGATGTCCAGCCACTGGAGGCCAGCGGCCATCACGGCATCGTCAACCTCGCACCCAGCGAGCTGGTGGTGACCGTGCGCGCCGGCACGCCGGTGATGGAACTGCAGGCCGCGCTGGAAGAGGTGGACATGATGCTGCCCTTCGAACCGGCCATGCCCACGCCGTCCAGCACCGTGGGAGGCATGGTGGCCCTGGGCCTGTCCGGCGCCCGCCGCCCCTGGACCGCCAGCCTGCGCGACGCCGTGCTTGGCACCCGCATCGTCAACGGTCGCGGCGAGATCCTGCGCTTCGGCGGCGAAGTGATGAAGAACGTCGCCGGCTTCGACGTCTCGCGGCTGATGGCCGGCAGCCTCGGCAGCCTGGGCCTGCTGCTGGAGGTCAGCTTCAAGCTGCTGCCCGCCCCCGCCTACCAGGCCTGGCTGCGCCAGGAGAGCTCCGCCGCGGCCTTCATCGAGCAGGCGCGCGACTGGGGCCGAACCGCCCTGCCGTTCTCGGGCCTGGCCTGGGCTGACGGTATCGGCCACATCCGCCTGGGCGGTGGCCAGGAGGCCGTGCAGGAGGCCGCCGAGCGCCTGGGCGCGGCACCGGATATCGACGGCCCGGCCTTCTGGGCGCAACTGCGCGATCGGCACCTGCCCTTCCTCACCCGACCCATGGCCCGCGGCGAGCGCCTGTGGCGTCTGAGCCTGCCGCCCGCCACCCCGCCGCTGGATCTGCCCGGCGAATGGCTGCTCAACTGGGGCGGCGGCGAGCGCTGGCTGCGCTCCACGGCCACCCCGGACGCAGTGCGCGCTGCCACCGAGCAAGCGGGCGGACACGCCCGCCTGTGGTCCGGCGATCCGGCCGGGGCGGCCTGGCTGCACCCCCGCGCACCGGCCCATGCGCGCCTGGAGGGCGAGGTCCGCGCCGCCCTGGACCCTGACGGCGTGTTCTTCGCCCCGCTGATCACCCCTCATCCACGCACCGTGCCGGCGAGCTGAGGCCATGGAAACTCGCCTGCACCCGCGCTTCGAGAATGATCCGGCGGCGCGCATCGCCGAAGACGCCCTGCGTGCCTGCGTGCACTGTGGCTTCTGCAACGCGACTTGCCCCACCTATCAGGAACAGGGTGACGAGCTGGACGGCCCGCGCGGACGCATCTACCAGATCAAGCAGGTCCTGGAGAGCGGCGAGGCCAATACCACCACCCGCACCCACCTGGACCGCTGCCTGACCTGTCTCAACTGCATGACCACCTGCCCCTCCGGGGTCGATTACAACCACCTGGTCGCCTTTGGCCGGGAGGTGATCGAGGAAGACCTCCCGCGCGGCTGGCGCGACCGGCTGCTGCGCACCCTGCTGGTCCGCGCGCTGCCGGCGCGCTGGCCGTTCCGTCTCGCCCTGGGGCTCGGCCGCCTGGCCCGCCCACTGCTGCCCGCCACCCTGAAGCGCCGCGTGCCCGCACGCCACGGTGCCCGGGCCGGTGCAACCCGCATTGGCGCGGCGACTCCGGCGGGCTTTCCCCACGGGCGCGTGCTGCTGCTCGGCGGCTGCGTGCACGATGCGATCGACGCCCGCATCAACGCCGCACTCCGGGGCCTGCTCGGGCGCCTTGGCATCGAGGTGGTCGAGGCCGGCGAGGCCCGCTGCTGCGGCGCGGTGGAACACCACCTGGCGTTCGCGGAGCGCACCCGCGAGCGGGTCCGGGCCAACCTCGACGCCTGGGAGTCGATTCTTGCGGACGGGGTGGACGCCGTCGTCAGCACCGCCAGCGGCTGCGGCGTGATGCTGCGCGACTACGCGCACATCCTGGCCGACGACCCGACGTATGCTGCACGCGCCGCCCGCTTCACGGCGCAGGTCCGCGACCCGGTCGAGCTGTTCGATATCCAGACCATCCGCGGCCTCGGCATCCGGGCGCCGGCAGATCACCCGCCCGTCGCCTGGCATGCCCCCTGCACCCTGCAACATGGCCAGGGCCTGGCCGGCCGCGTGGAACCGCTACTGCAGGCCGCCGGCTTCCACCTGGTGCCGGTCGCCGAGCCGCATCTGTGCTGCGGCTCGGCCGGAACCTATTCCATTCTCCAGCCGGCGATGGCGGGCCGTCTGCGCCAGCGCAAGCTGGACAACCTCGAGGCCAGCGGCCCCGCGCGCATCGTGACCGCCAACATCGGCTGCCAGACGCACCTGCAGTACGGGACCGATACGCCGGTCGAGCACTGGCTCACACTGCTCGAACGCCACTGCGGCGCAACTCCCGCCGGTGCGTAGGGGCGCTTGCCCAAGCCCCGACAGCACTCTAGATTCCCCCTTTTCCAATCCGGTAGACGCATCCATGCAGGCAAAATCCTTTCTCCCCCCGCAGCGCACCCTGATGGGCCCCGGCCCCTCCGACGTGAATCCGCGCGTGCTCGCCGCGATGAGCCGCCCGATCATCGGCCATCTGGACCCGGTGTTTGTCGGCATGATGGAGGAGATGAAGGGCCTGCTGCAGTACGCCTTCCAGACCAACAACGCCCTGACCCTGCCGGTCTCCGCCCCCGGTTCCGCCGGCATGGAGACCTGCTTCGTGAACCTGGTCGAGCCAGGTGACAAGGTCATCGTCTGCATCAACGGCGTGTTCGGCACCCGCATGAAGGAGAACGTCGAGCGCTGCGGCGGTACCGCCGTCCTGGTCGAGGACGACTGGGGCGCCCCGGTCTCCCCGCAGAAGGTCGAGGACGCGCTGAAGGGCAACCCGGACGCGAAAATCCTGGCCTTCGTGCACGCCGAGACCTCGACCGGGGCGCGCTCGGATGTCGAGACGCTGTGCCGCCTGGCCCGCGAGCATGACTGCCTGAGCATCGTCGACTCGGTCACCGGCCTCGCCGGCAGCCCGCTGTACGTGGACGACTGGGGCGTGGACGCGATCTACTCCGGCTCGCAGAAGTGCCTGTCCTGCACCCCGGGCCTGTCGCCGGTCAGCTTTAGCGAACGCGCGGTGGAACGCATCCAGGCACGCAGCCACAAGGTGCAGAGCTGGTTTCTCGACCTCAACCTGGTCATGGGCTACTGGGGCGGCGGCGGCAAGCGTGCCTACCACCACACCGCGCCGATCAACGCCCTGTACGCCCTGCACGAATCGCTGGTGATCCTGGCCGAAGAGGGCCTGGAGAACAGTTGGTCGCGCCACAACCGTCATCACGACGCCCTGCGCGCCGGACTCGAGGCCATGGGCCTGAGCTTCCTGGTGGACGCCGAGCATCGCCTGCCGCAGCTGAACACCATTCACGTGCCGGAAGGTGTCGACGAGGCCGCGGTACGTGGCGAACTACTGAACCGCTACGGCCTGGAGATCGGCGCGGGACTCGGCCCGTACGCGGGCAAGGTCTGGCGCATCGGCCTGATGGGCCATGGCGCCAACGAGAAGAACGTGCTGCTGTGCCTGTCTGCGCTGGAGGCCGTGCTGGCCGACATGGGCGCGGTCACCCCTGGCCGTGCGCTGTCCGCCGCCCGCGCCACCTACGCGCAGCAAGGCTGAACCATTACCGGCCGCCGTCATCGCCTGCGAGCGATGACGGCGCTTCGAGACCCAACGGGAGACCTACACCATGACGCTAAGTCAACTGCTGCAGTATCTGGACGAACACATGGACGGCGTGTTCCTGGACGGCGACCCCGCCGCGTCACTGGAAAAGGCGCGCAGCGGAGACCACCGCAACCCCATCGCGGCCGAGGTCCTGGTCGCCCTGATGGACGGCGCCGGTTCCGACAGCCCGGACGCCACCATGGAACGGGCCGAGGCGGTCAAGTCCATCGGCCCGACCCGCCTGAAGTACATGGGCGACGACGCCCCGGTCGAGGGCTTCCGCCTGGTGGAAAAGACCATCGTCACCATCGACGCCGCCTACAACGAGGAAGCGCTCGCCCTGCGCGGCTAACGCCGCGCCCTGCCTCCGGACACAGCCGGCGGGGCATTCCGTGGGCCATCACCCCGGAAAGGCCTGAACGCCCCGCCATCCCGGCCGGAGTGAAGCCCTCCTCGTCATCCCGGCCGGAGCGAAGCTGTCACCGCCCCCCGGCCGGAGCAAACCTCTCCCCGTCATCCCGGCCGCAGCGAAGCGGAGAGCCGGGATCTCCGGGAACGCCCCGGGCCGTTCAACCAGATCCCGGATAACCGCGGCGCGGTTTCCGGGATTACAAAGTGGGTGACGCAGGTTCGGCTGTCAGAGCAGGCTGACCAGTCCAAGAACGGTCGCAGCCACCGTTGCGCCGATCAAGGCGCCCATGGCGACATCGCTCGGGTAGTGCAGGGCCAGCACCAGCCGCGAGGCGGCCACCAGCACCGCGAACGGCACGACCAGCCACGCCCACACCGGGAACCAGGCCACCAGGATCAACGTAAACCCCACCGCGTGCATCGTATGGCCGGAGGGGAAACTGAACTCGTCCAGCGGATCCACGGTGCGCGCGAACGGACGACCACGATGGCAGGGACGACGCCGGCTGGTGCGCCGCTTCAGCCACTTGTAGAGCGGCAGCGAGGCCAGCCCCACTACCGCCATCTGCAGACTGACCCAGGCCGCCTGCGGCCCATGGATCAGTGGCAGGGCAAGCATCAGCGCATACCAGATGGCCCCATCGCCCAGGCGGCTGATCCAGCCGAAGAACCCGCTGACGGCGCGACGGCGATTGTAGTGATTGAACCGCTGGCAGACCGCCAGCTCGAACTCATCCATCCAGTGCAGGACTCGCATCGCGCGCCTCTCCTAGCAGTTCCAGACAAACCGTTTCGAACTCGGCGACCACCTCGACCCAATCAACGCCCCGGGCGCACGCCCGGGCGTGGCGCCCCATCTCGCTCCACCCCTCCGGGGTCTGTGCGAGTTCCGCAGCCGCCGTGACAAAGGCTGCGGCATCCGCCGTCACATCGCCGGTAAAGCGCACCCGGGCGCCGCTCACGCCGCTGATCACGTGCTCATGCGCCGCCGCAGTATCGAAGGCCAGCACCGGGAGCCCGCTGGCCATGGCCTCGATCACCACGTTGCCGAAGGTCTCGGAGGTGGATGGGAACAGGAACAGGTCGGCGCTGGCGTAGTGCTGGGCCAGGGCCTGCCCCACCTGCTGCCCGGTAAAGATCAGGTCCGGGTGTGCCCGCTCAAGCGCCACACGGGAGGGTCCGTCCCCCACCAGCACCAGGCGGGCGTCGGGCAGGCGCTCCTGCAATGTTCGGAAGGCTTCCACCACCAGCCCCAGATTCTTCTCTGGCGCCAGTCGCGCCGACGCACAGGACCACCGGCCCGGGCCCCCATTGCCGACGCAGGCGCGAGGATCGCCGTGCCGGCGTGAAGTGCCGGGTATCCACGCCGCGCGCCATCACCCGCACGCGCTCGAAGCCATGGCCTGCAAGGCTTGTGGCCAGTGCCTGCGTGGGGGCCAGGGTTACGTCGCAGCGATTGTGGAAAAGGCGCAGGACGGCCCGCACCAGGGGTGTCAGCCAGCCCACGCCGTAGTAGCGGGCATAGCCATCGAAATGGGTGTGAAACCCCGAGGCGACGGGGATCCCGAGGCGCCGTGCCGCGCGCAGGGCCGAGTGGCCAAGCGGCCCTTCGGTCGCGACATACACAGCGTCGGGCCGGTGTTCGGTCCACAGCGCCGTCAAGCGCCGACGAGCCGGCAATCCCATGCGCAAACCGCTGTAGCCCGGAAGCGGCAACCCCGGCAGTGGCCGCTCCTCCATTAAACCGTCCGTCTCCAGCGGGGCCACGACGACGGCCTTCGATTCGCCCGGCTGGCACGGACGCAGCACCTGCACGCGATGGCCGCGGCTGCGCATCCCCTCAACCAGGCGCGCGAGGGTATGGGCCACACCATTGACCTCCGGTGGCCAGGTCTCGGTCACCAGGGCCAGGTTCAGACATGGGCGGGAGGGGCGGCGGGATTCCGTGTGTAGCGGCGACGACATGGTGAACCCCCTCCCCGCCCGCCGCTACGAGGCGCGGGCGCTTGCGCGCCCCGAAGGCGGATCGACCGGCAGGCCGAGCACATCGACAATGGCGCTGCGGGCGCCGTCGGCCAGACTGCGCCGATCCTGGTTGGCGGATTCCAGCGGGGCCAGAAGATGCAGGTCCACGTGCGTCTCGCGCCGACACAACAGCTTCCAGACATTCGAGATCAGGCGATCGTCTTCCGCGTAGGACACCGGCACCGGGCCGTTCGGCATGCCTTCGTAGGCCAGCGCCACCGGCTGCACCGGATGCTGGGTGCCGGCCACGGCCGCAAACAGTCGCGGATGAAACCGGCGTACGAACTCGCCGCGGCTGGTCGTGCCTTCCGGGAACACCACGAACTGCAGGCCCTCGTCGAGCCCGGCCCGCATCGCCTCGAAGTGGGCCGACGCCTGATTGGCCCCGCGTTCGATAAAGCGGGTGTCATGCTGACGACCGAGCCAGCCGATGATCGGCCAACGTGCGATCTCCGCCTTGGAGAGGAAACAGGTGTCCATCGCGGCGCCGATCAGCGGGATATCCAGCCAGGAGACATGGTTGGCCACCACCAGTGATGTACGCCGGGGTTCCTCGCCATGGATCCGGAGCCGCACCCCCACGATCCACAGCGCGCGGTCGTACCAGGCGCGGCGGATGCGGCTGCGTTCCGCGAAATCGGCCCCCCGGCGGACCATCCTCCAGGTCAGCCAGACCCCCGCCAGCATGTGCAGCACGATGCGCATCAGCCTACCCAGTGCCCGCAGTGTTCCGGTCATGCTCCGTTCCTCGGCTTGCGGGCGTCATAGCGCCCATGAAGTGCCGATGGTAACGGTCCGGCATGGCGCGCACATCCAGCAGGACAAGCACGTCGGCCACATTGAAATCGGGATCGAAACAGGCCTCGCCGCAGACCCGGGCACCCAGGCGAAGGTAGGCTTTCAGCAACGGCGGCAGCCCGGTACGGCTGGGTGTGCCATGGCAGATGGTCAGGGAATTAGGCAGCGGCCGACGCGGCGTCACCCGCAGACGTGACGGGGCTCGATGGAACAGGCGTAGCCAGGCCAGCTGGGCCGGCGTCTGCTCGCTCAATGGCAGGCTCGCACAGCCCATCAGGTAGTCGTAACGATGGGCGTTCATGAACCGCGCCAGGCCGGTCCACAGCGCGTTGATCGCGGCCCCCTGACGATGATCCGCGCGCACGCAGGTGCGGCCGATCTCCAGGGTCTTCCCCGGGAGATTCATCAACGGGCCCAGTTCGAATTCGGACAGCGAGTAGAAGCCACCGGCCGTGCTGGCGCTCTCCTCGGTGAGGATGCGTGTGCAGGCAACCACCGTACCGGAGCGCCGTTCGCGCACCAGCAGGTGATGACAGAAGGGGTCCAGGGGATCCCGGTCCAGACCGGATCCAGCATCCGGAAGCGCAGCCCCCATCTCGCCAGCGAAGACCTCGTGGCGCAGGCGCTGGGCCGCCTCGAGCTCCGACGGGCTGGACGCGAGGTGGATGCGGTAGGCGGTTTCGTTTGCCGCGATCGGTGTAGCTGGGGACAGCTGCGGTTCGCTCATGGTGGCGACCTCCGGTTGAACTGTCCCGGAGACTACGCCGCGTGGTTGACCGCCCCGTGTAGGAACGATGACGGTCGGATGAACCCGCCGCCGGAACCGTGCCCGAAGACGGCACCGTTCGGGGCGGAGGCCCCTGCCCCCGCCCCGCCAGCCCCTGCTACGGCAGCGGGCCCGTGTAGGCGCCGGATTCCACCGGCAGGTCCTCGCCTTCCCAGCTCTTGATACCGCCGGCGATGTTCACCACGTTGGTAAAGCCCATGTCCTGCAGTCGCTGCACGGACATCGCGGCACGGCCGCCGGTTGCGCACATCACGGCCACCGGCTTCTCGCGCGCGTTCACCAGCGCATCAATGCGGTGCGGGGTGTTGGGATCGGCCGCACCCTCCAGCAGGCCACGCGGAACCAGGATGGAGTTCGGCGCGTGCATCTTTTCGAACTCATAGGGCTCGCGCACATCCACCACCAGCCAGTCCTCGCCGTTCTCCATCTTCTCGGCAAGATCCGCCGGGGCGATCTCCTTCACGTTCTTCCGCGCCTCGGCGACGAAATCCATCAGCTTCTTCTCGCTCATTCGAACATTCCCTTTTGCAATGAATCGGACTACCCCCCGCAGGAGCCTGCTTGCAGGCGAACGCCCCGGCCAGAGTCAGATGCCGGCAGGGGCATTCGCCTGCAAGCAGGCTCCTACACACGGGCTCTCATTCTACCGTGGGTGCGAGTCCGGGCGATTCAACCCTCGTCGAGCGCACCTTCCAGCGCAACGGGATCGGTCACCGGGGCCGCGCACTGCAACCCGCGACAGACATAGGCCCGCACGCCCGTCTCCGGGGCGGCTTTCTCCGCGAGCGCGGCGGGCAGATCGCCGGCCTGCGCGGGAATCGCGAAGGTCCACACCGGAGCATCCTGCGCCCGCAGTCGCTGCTGCCACGCGGGAAGTTCGTCGGCTGGCCCCCGCAGCACGACCAGGGCCGGCGCCTGGTAATGGATGTCCAGCGCGGTCAGCAGGCTCATGTGGCCCAGTGGCGCCTGCTCGACCATCGGGCCGGCGTTCGCCAGCGTGCGCTCGGCCGCCTCCAGGTAGCGGGGTTCGGACAGCAGGAACCCGAGTTTCTGCAATACCTGAGCGGCGGTCCCGTTGCCGGCCGCCATGGCATCGTCGGCATAGACCTTCGGGCGCTGGATCAGTGCCTCGTGATCCCGGGCGGTGAAGAAGAAACCGCCCTGTTCGCGGTCCTCGAATTCCTCCAACAGGGTGTCGGCCAGCGTGGTGGCCCAGGCCAGCAGGTCGCTGTCCCACTCGGCCTCCAGCAGCGCCAGCGTGGCCTCCAGCAACAGGGCGTGATCGTCCAGGTAGGCGCGCGGCATCGCGCCGGTCGCCCCCTCGCGCACGCTGGCGTGCAACCGCCCGGCGCGCCACAGACGCTCGCGCACGGCGGTCATCGCCTCGCGTGCCAGGCGCAACCATTCCGGGCGCTCCAGGGCGCGCGCGGCACGCGCCAGGCCCGCGATCATCAGGGCATTCCAGGCGCCCAGGATCTTCTCGTCGCGATGCGGTCGGACCCGGTCCTCGCGTGCCGCGAGCAGGCGTTCGCGGGCACGGTCCAGACGCGTGTTCGCCTCCGCCTCGTCGATCCCCAGCGCATCCGCGACGGTCGCCGCTGGCGCCACCTCGTGCAGATGCCAGCGCCCCTCGAAATTGGCCGGGCCGTTGAGTCCCCAGACCCGGCTGGCCACGGCCCACTCGTCCTCCGTCAGGAGCGCCTGGACCGTCTCCGGGTCCCAGACATAGAAGCGTCCTTCCTCGCCCTCGGAGTCCGCGTCCAGGCTCGAATAAAAGGCCCCGGAGGGATCCCGCATCTCGCGCTCCAGCCAGGCGACCGTCGGCTCCACTACCCGCCGCGCGCGTTCGTCGCCGTGGGCGGCGCGCTCGGCGTACAGCCCCAGCAACGGCCCGTTGTCGTAGAGCATCTTCTCGAAGTGCGGGATCATCCAGCGGGCATCCACCGAGTAGCGGCAGAAGCCACCGCCCACCTGGTCGAAGATCCCGCCGGCGGCCATCGCACCCAGCGTGCGGGCCAGCATGCGCTCCGCCTCGGCATCGCCATGGCGCGCCGAGTGCCAGGCCAGCCACTCGAGCGAGGCTGGGTGCGGGAACTTGGGGGCGTCACCGAAACCGCCGAACTGCTCGTCGAAGGTCTTCGCCAGTTCGGCGCGCCCCTTGTCGATGACACTGAGGGCCGGGATCGCGCCACCGGCCGGGCTGTAGATCCGCCCCAGTGCCTGCTGCAACGAGTCGTTCTGGCGCTGGATCTCCTCGGGGTGCTCGGCGAGGAAATCGGACACCCGGGTCATCAGATCCACGAACGATGGCAGGCCGTGGCGCGGGGTGTTCGGGAAGTAGGTCCCGGCAAAAAACGGCACCTGGTCCGGGGTCAGGAAGACGGTCAGCGGCCAGCCTCCGGGGCGCTGCGACAGCAGCATGTGCGCGTTCTGGTAGATGCGGTCGAGGTCCGGGCGCTCCTCGCGGTCCACCTTGATGTTGACGAAGCGTTCGTTCATCACCGCGGCGGTGTCCGGGTCCTCGAAGGACTCGTGCGCCATCACGTGGCACCAGTGGCAGGCAGAGTAGCCAATCGAGAGCAGGATCGGCTTGTCCTCGCGGCGGGCGCGCTCCAGCGCCTCCTCGCCCCAGGGGTACCAGTCCACAGGATTGTCGGCGTGCTGCAGCAGATACGGGCTGCTGGCCCCGGCCAGTCGATTCATCGCGCGGCCTCCTTGCAGGTGGATCGGGCTAGCGACATACAGGTGCATGCCGGGGCCCGGGCGAGTAGCATGTGCAGCCGGTTTTTCATCCGCAAGCGCCCATGCCCACACACCCGTTTATCGACCCCGTCGCCCTGTCCATTGGCCCACTGACCCTGTATTGGTACGGCCTGACATACCTGGTCGGATTTGTCGCCTTCTGGGCGCTGGGCGTATGGCGCACACGCAGTCGCAGCTGGGACCCCCTGCACCCCTGGCAGGTCGGTGACCTGCTGTTCTGGGGCGTACTCGGGGTCGTCGTCGGCGGGCGGCTCGGCTATGCACTGTTCTACAACCTCGACACGACGCTGGCCGACCCGCTGAGCCTGTTCCGCATCTGGGAGGGCGGCATGGCCTTCCACGGCGGGCTGGCCGGCGTGCTGGTCACCTGCTGGCTATACGCCCGCAAGATCGGCCAGCCGTTCTTCCGTCTGACCGACTTCATCGCCCCCCTGATCCCGATCGGCCTGGGCGCCGGGCGCATCGGCAACTGGATCAACGGCGAGCTGTGGGGCAAACCCACCGACCTGCCCTGGGCCATGGTCTTCCCGGCCGCGGACTACATCCCCCGTCATCCGTCGCAGCTGTACCAGGCCTTTCTCGAAGGGCTCGTGCTGTTCGTGGTTTTGTGGGTCGTCTCGCGCCAGCCGCGGCGTACCGGACTCATCTCCGGGCTGTTCCTGACGCTTTACGGCAGCTTCCGCTTCGCGGTCGAGTTCGTCCGCGTGCCCGACGCCCATCTCGGCTACCTCGCCTTCGACTGGCTCACCATGGGGCAGGTCCTGACCCTGCCGGTGATCCTGTTCGGCGTTGCCCTGATCGTCTGGTCGCGGCGCAACCCCCTGCCCGCACCCCGCCCGGCCCCGGAGACCGCCTGAGATGCAGCAATACCTGGACCTGGTGCGGCACATCCGCGACCACGGCACGGACCGCCCGGACCGCACCGGTACCGGCACGCGCTCGGTATTCGGCTACCAGATGCGCTTCGACCTGGCCGACGGCTTCCCGCTGGTCACCACCAAACGCACCCATCTGCGCTCGGTAATCCACGAACTGCTGTGGTTCATCGCCGGTGATACCAATGTCGGCTACCTCCGCGAGCACAAGGTCCGCATCTGGGACGAGTGGGCCACCGCGGCCGGCGACCTCGGTCCCGTCTACGGCGCGCAGTGGCGCAACTGGGCCGGCCACGACCAGCTTGTCGAACTGATCGACAACCTGAGGAACCGCCCCCACTCCCGGCGCCACATCATCAGTGCCTGGAACGTGGCCGACCTGCCGGACGAATCCATCTCGCCACAGGCCAACGCGGAGGCCGGGCGCATGGCCCTGGCGCCCTGCCACACCCTCTTCCAGTTCTACGTGGCCGACGATCGCCTGTCCTGCCAGCTCTACCAGCGCAGCGCGGATGTGTTTCTAGGCGTGCCGTTCAACATCGCCAGCTACGCGCTGCTGACCCACATGCTCGCGCAGGTGGTGGGCCTGAAGCCCGGCGAGTTCGTCCATACCTTCGGCGACGCCCACCTCTACCGCAACCACCAGGAGCAGGTCGAAGAACTGCTCGGGCGCGAACCGCTGCCGCTGCCAACCCTGCACCTGAACCCGGACGTCACCGACCTGTTCGCCTTCACCTTCGACGACATCGAGGTGCGCGACTATGAGTCCCACCCCCCGATCAAGGCCCCCATCGCGATCTGAGCGTTACCGGAGTCCCCATGCCCCAGCCCGAGATTCATCTGATGGTCGCGCTCGATCCGGATCACGTGATCGGGCGCGACAACGACCTGCCCTGGCACCTGCCGAAGGACCTGCAGCACTTCAAGCGAATGACTGCCGGTCACCCGATGATCATGGGTCGGCGCACCTTCGAATCCATCGGACGGCCGCTGCCGAATCGCCGCAACCTGGTGCTGACGCGCCAGGCGGACTGGCAAGCGGAGGGTGTCGAGGTCTATCGCGATCTGGATGCGGCGCTGGCCACCATCGAGGCCGGCCCCGCCTTCGTGATCGGCGGCGCCGGCCTGTTCGAGGAGACCCTGCCGCGCGCCGACGTGCTGCACCTGACCCGGGTGCACGAGTGCCATGCCGGCGACACCTTCTTCCCCGCCCTCGACCCTGCGGACTGGGACGTCGTCTGGTCCGAGCACCACGAAGCCGACGAACGCCACGCCTGCCCCTTCACCTTCGAACGCCTCGAACGCCGCCGCTGAACGCGACCCGGCGCCCCGTGCGGGCCCGGGTGTGTACAGCACCCGGCGGCCGAAGGTGGCCCTGGAACGCAGTGGTACACGCCCCAGGGCTCCACGCCCCTCCTGCTTCGTCATCCCGGAAACCGCGTAGCGGTTATCCGGGACGTCGGCGGCCGGGGTTGCCCCGACGGGGGAGATCCCGGCTCTTCGCTTCGCTGCGGCCGGGATGACAGCACAGGGGCAAGGGCCGGGGACGGTGACATTCCAGAAAGGCCCGGATTAAAGCGACCTGCGGCGGGCTATTTGCGCCCCTGGACGATCCCCCTGACTGGCTGACCCTCGTGGCTAATCAGGAACAATCTTTCTCTGTGCCCCCTAGGGTGCACAATCGCCCGGATCCTTAGCCCGTTCTTCGTGCCTTCGTGCGCTTCGTAGTGAAGAACGGTGTTGTCAGCGCCCGCCAAAGTGGGGGATCAGGCGGCCGGGCAGCAGGTGGACCAGGATGAAGCCCAGCATCGCGGCGACCACGATGGTCGGGCCGGTCGGGGTGTCGTACTGGAAGGAGCCCCACAGCCCGGCCCCCACGGCCAGCATGCCGATGATGCCGGCGAGGATCGCCATCTGCTCGGGGGTGGCCGCAAAGCGCCGGGCACTAGCCGCCGGGATGATCATCAGCGCCGTGATCAGCAGCACGCCGACCACCTGCATCGCCGCCGCGATCACCAGTGCGATCAGCAGCATCAGGCCCAGCCGCACCAGCAACACCGGCACACCCTCCACCTGGGCGAGCTCCTCGTGCACCGTCAGCGCCAGCAGCGGGCGCCACAGCAGGATCAGCAGCAGCAACGCCACGCCCCCGCCGATCGCGATGGACATCAAGTCGTTGGTGCCCACCGCGAGGATGTCACCGAACAGGTAGGCCATCAGATCCACCCGCAACCCCTCGATAAAGGTAACGGCGACGATCCCCAGCGACAGCGAACTGTGCGCGAGAATCCCGAGCAGGGTGTCCGAGGCCAGTTCCTGGCGCCGCTGCAGCAGTACCAGCAGGATGGCGATGGCCACGCACACGATCGTGACCATCAGGTTGAGATTCAGCCCCAGCAACACGCCCAGCGCGACGCCCAGCAGCGCCGAATGGGACACGGTATCGCCGAAATAGGCCATGCGGCGCCAGACCACGAAGGCCCCCAGCGGCCCCGCGACGGCGGCCACCATCAGCCCCGCCAGCAGGGCACGAATCAGGAAATCGTCGAGCAGGCCATCCATCATCGGGAATCGCCCCCGGGACCGGGCCGGTGGGCATGGCCGCAGCCGGCGTGATGTTCGTGCACATCCCCGGCCACATCGTGCACGTGGTCGTGATCGTGCCGGTAGACGCCGATCCCCTGCATGTCCGTCTCCGGGAACAGGCGCTGGTACTCGGGATGCCGCGAAACCTCCTCCGGCCGACCCGTGCAGCATACATGCTGGTTCAGGCAGATCACCGCATCGGCCCCGGCCATCACCAGGTGCAGGTCGTGCGACACCATCAGCACCCCGCAACCGGTCTCGTGGCGGATATCATCGATCAGCTTGAACACCTCGCCCTGGCCGACAATATCCACCCCCTGGGCGGGCTCGTCCAGCACCAGCAGGTTCGGTCGATTGAGCAGGGCGCGCGCCAGCAGCACCCGCTGCATCTCGCCGCCGGAGAGCGACTGCACCGGCTTGTGCAGCAGATGCGGCACGCCGACCCGCTCCAGGCCTTCGCGCAGGACGGCCTCCGGGGCCCGCTGGCGCAGCGTCAGGAAACGCCGCACCGACAGCGGCAGCACCGGCTCGATCTGCAGGCGCTGCGGCATGTAGCCGATGCGGAGCCCGCGCCGGCGTTGTACCCGGCCCTGTCCCGGCTTCCACAGTCCCAGCAGCACTCGCAACAGCGAGGTCTTGCCCGCCCCGTTGGGGCCGATCACCACGGTCACCTCGGCCGGGCGCACCTGGACCGAGACATGATCCAGGATCACCCGCCCGCCGCGTTCCAGCGAGACGTCGCGGGCGGCCAGCAACGGCGAGGCGTCCGTCGCCGGTTGCGCGTGCGGGGAAGGGGTTTCGCGATTCATATTGGTATACTATAACGTTATTGAATCCGATGGAGAATCCGCCCATGCGCTCTGCTGCCCGCCGCCCGACCTTCCTCGCCCTGCTCCTGGCCCTGGCGTTTCTGGTGACGGTGGCCACGCCCGCGCAGGCCGACAGCCCGCGCATCGTCGCATCGATTCTACCGATTCACAGTCTGGTTGCCGCGCTGGCCGGCGACACCCACGAGGTGGAACTGCTGGTGCCGGCCAGCGCCTCGCCCCACGGCTATTCCATGCGTCCCTCCGAGGCACGGCGCCTGCAGCAGGCCGACCTGGTGGTCTGGGTCGGTCCGGAGCTCGAGAGCTTTCTGGAGCGCTCGCTGCACGGGATCGCCGACCGCGCGACGGTCATCAGCCTGATGCACGACCTCGATCTCGATCTTCTGGAGGGCCGCACCGGGGGCGTATGGGAAGGCCATCATGACCACGGCGACGATGGCGGCCATGGGCATGACGATCACGGCGATCACGGACATGACCATCATGCCCACGACGATCACAACGGACACGCGGACCACGCACACGACCATGACGCGCACGACCACGCTGCTCACGGCTCGGATGATCATGGACACGCCGCGCATGACGACGGGCACGGGCATGCACATGGCGATTACGACAGCCACCTGTGGCTGTCGCCGGCCATCGCACGGGCCATCGTCGAACAACTCGCGGAGCGCCTCGCGGAACTCGATCCGGAACAGGCCGCAACGATCCGGGACAACCGGGACGGCCTGCTCCAGCGCATCGACGAGCTGGACGCCACGATCGCCGAGCAACTGGCCCCGGTACGCGACCAGCGCTTCATGGTGTTTCACGACGCCTACCAGTACTTCGAGCAGCACTATGGCCTGAACGCGGCCGGCTCCATCAGCGTCGATCCCTCGCGCATGCCCGGGGCCCGCCGGCTGTCCGAACTGCGCGGCCGTCTGGCACAGGGCGATGTCGCCTGCCTGTTCACCGAACCGCAGTTTCGCCCAGCGCTGGCGGAAACCGTGGCCGAGGGTACCGGCACCCGGCTCGGCATGCTCGACCCCATCGGCGCGGAGCTGGAGCCTGGCCCCGATGCCTGGTTCCTGCTGATGCAGGGTATGGCGGACGGCTTCACCGACTGCATGGCACATAACGGCTCCTGACGGACACGCGGCCCCACCTCCGGAAGCCGCGCATCGCCGCCCCACCCTCCTGTGCCGTCACCCCGGAAACCGCGTAGCGGTTATCCGGGATCTCCCACGCCGGGACAGCCCCCAAGGCCGGATATCCCGGCTCTGCGCTTCGCTTCGGCCGGGGTGACCGAAGGGAAAAGGTCCGGATGCCCCACCGCGGTCAGAGCAGGATCAGCCCCCACACCAGTGCCGCCAGGAGGAAGCTGACCAGCACCGCGGCCGAGGCCATGTCCTTGGCGCGGGCCGACAGTGGATGGCGCTCGTCGCCGAACCGATCGATCGCCGCTTCCACCGCCGAGTTCAGCAGTTCCACCACCAGGATCAACAAGGCACTGCCGGCCAGCAGTGCCCGCTCCACCCCGCTCTCGCCCAACCAGATCGCCAGCGGCAGCAATACCGCGAGCAACGCCAGCTCCTGACGAAACGCCGACTCGTGTTGATACGCCTCGCGCAGCCCGCGCCAGGAATACCCGAAGGCATGCAGCACCCGGTTCAGGCCACGCCGGCCACTATGCGCCACCCGGATTTCCCTCGGTGCGCCCGCTCATGCGGTGGGCGGCGGCGCCAGGGCCACCCGGTTGCGGCCCTCGCGCTTGGCGCGGTAGAGCGCCTCGTCGACGCGCCGCAGCAGCTCGCCGCGCGGCTCGCCGGAATGGAATGCCGCCACGCCGAGGCTCACGGTCACCTGGCCCGCCCGGGGAAAGGCATGCCCGGCCACGCGCGCCCGGACCAACTCCGCCACCCGGGCGCCTTCCTCCGCCGCGGCGCCCGGCAGCAGGACCATGAACTCCTCGCCGCCCCAGCGGCCGAGCACATCCACGCTGCGCAGGCGCTCGCCCGCGACCCGGGTCACCTCCTGCAACACCACATCCCCGGTGGCATGGCCATAGGTGTCGTTGACCTTCTTGAAGTGATCGAGATCGAACATCACCAGCGCGAACCCCTGTCCATACCGCTCGGCACGCCGGACTTCGCGGTCCAGCAGGCTTTCGAAATACCGCCGGTTGGCAACCCCGGTCAGGCGATCATAGAAGGCCTGACGCTCGAGTTCCGCCTGGTTGCGTTCCAGCTCCTGCTGCGTGGCCTTCAGCTCGGTGATATCGACCGCCGTCCCGGCCACCCGGGTCACCCGACCCTCGGTGTCCGCAATCGGGTAGCGGCAGACGCGAACCCAGCGCTGCTCGCCGTCCGGGCGCCGTATGCGGAAGGTCTCGTCGGCCGTTCCGTCGCCGAAAGCCCCGGAGAGAAACACCGCCTCCACCCGAGCGCGGTCCTCCGGGTGCACGGCCTCCAGCATCGCGACCGAGTCGCGGTACAGGTGCTCGCGGCTGTATCCCCAGACCCGCTCGTAGGCCGGATTGACGTAGAGGATCGATTCAGCGTCCTGCAGCCAGAAGACCTCGTTCACGGAGCCGGCCAGTTGCCGGAAACGCGCCTCGCTCTCGCGCAGGGCATCCTCCGCGGCCTTGCGTTGCGAGATGTCGCGCAGGATGGTCGAGATCTGCCGCACCTGCCCGTGATCATCACGGCGAACGATGATCACCTGGGACACCGGCACCTCGCGGCCTTCGCCATCCAGCACGGCGGTCTCGCCCTGCCAGATGCCCTCGCGCACCGCCACCGGGGCCGCCTCCTGCAGGATTTCGTCCGCGGCCCAGGGCGGATGAAACCGCCGGATCGCGCCCTCCAGGGACCCCACCTCGGCCGGCAGGCCCCGTGTGTTCCAGCCGGTCGGGGTCCCACGGCTCTCCGGAGGCCGGTGGCAGCCCGAACAATGCGCGCCCACCCGCATTCAGGAACAGCATGCTACCGTCCGGCCCGTGCATGCCGACCACATCGGGGGTGTGCTCCAGGATCCCGACCAGACGACGCAGATTTTCCTCCAGCGCGCGGCGAGCAGTCACGTCCTGCACCGTCCCGATCAGGCGTCGGGGCTTGCCCCCGGTATCGCGCTCGACCGCGCCGCGCGTGTGGACCACGCGCTCACGGCCATCGGGCCGCAGGACGAGGAAATGAATGTCGAAATCCCCGGTCTCCAGCGCCGATTCCACCGCGGCGGCCACGCGGTCCCGGTCGTCCGGGTGCACGGCCTGCAGGAAACCCGCGTAGTTCGCCTCCCGATCCTCCCGCCGCAGGCCGAAGATACGATAGACCTCGTCCGACCAGCGCGTGCGATCCTCCTGGATCGTCCAGACCCAGCTCCCCACGTGCGCGATGCGCTGCGCCGCGGCCAGTTCCTCGCCACGCTCGCGCAGGGCCTCCTCCATCGCCACCTGCTCGGTAATGTCGATCATCACCCCGTGCCAGACGATGCTGCCGTCCGTTCGCAGGACTTGCGGCGTCGCGCGGCCCTCGACCCAGACCGTCCCGCGTATCGGGTGGCGGACGCGGAAACGCACCTGCCAGGGCCCCAGCGAACGCGCCGACTCCTGGATGCTGACCTGGATCCGCGGAAGATCCTCGGGGTTCACCCGGGCGAAGGCCGCATCGGCATCCTCCTGGATCTGGTCAGGGGACAACCCGTACACCCGCTGGACGCCTTCGCTGACGAACGGGAAGGCATGCCGCCCGTCCGGATACAACCGATACTGGTAGATCGCCCCGGGCAGGTGGCTGGTTGCCTTGGTCAGACGCGCCTCGCGCTCATACCGGGCGGTCTGGTCCTGGAACGAGACCACGGCGCCGTCGACCCGCCCGGACACGTCGAACGTGGGTGCGGTAAAGACGCTCACCGGAAACAGGGTCCCGTCGGCCCGCGCGAAGTGATCGTCCCAGGCCTCCAGCGGTTTGCCGGTCTCGAGGACGCGGTAGATCGGACAGGCCTCGGACGGATAGGGCGTCCCGTCCACCAGGGTGTGATGGTTGGTCGAATGCGCGTCCCGCCCGAGGGCATCGCCTTCGCTCTCGAAACCGAGCAGGCGGCAGGCCGCCGGGTTCAGGAAGGTATAGCGGCCATAGCGATCCAGCCCAAACACCCCTTCGGCCAGACTGCCCAGCAGACGCGTCTGGAAGGCCTCGGCCGCCCGCAGCTCGGTGACATCCTCGATCACCCCATCAAACACGAACCGGCCATCCGCATCCTCGGTCCGGTAGGCGGTGATCCGGGCACGGAAGGGCCGTCCCCGCAGGGTCCTCAGATCCACTTCGCGACCGACCACCCGCCCATAAGCCTCGAGATCGCGACTGAACGCATCGCGCTCGAGCGGATCGCGGTAGAGCTCGCGGACCGGCGTCGAGCGCAGCTCGATCTCGTTGGCGGCCTCGAACAGCTCCACCATGGCCGGATTGAGACGGACAAAGCGGCCCTCCGGCCCCGGGGTGTTGCGGTAGACCCCCACCGGGAGGCGACCGAAGGCCACGCCGTAGAACTCCAGCTCGTGTTCGTAGCGCCGGGCCTCCGACACGTCGTGAATGATCGAGTAGAGGTATCGGTGCCCGTCCAGCACCACCGGGCCGGAGTACACCTCGACATCGCGAAGCTCGTCCCCGCAAATGCGGTGGCGAAAGCGGAAGAACCGGCGTTCCTCGCGGGCCGCCCGCTCCATCTCCGCATGCACCTCGTCCGCCGAAAGGGTATTGATGTCCTGGATGTGCATGCGCTTCAGCGTCTCGGCCGAATAGCCGTAGAACGCCACCGCGGCCGGGTTGGCATCGACGATCCCGCCATCCTCCGGGTTGATCAGCAGCTTCGGGGCGGCATTGGCGGTAAAGGTCTGTTCGTAGACCTGGGCGGCCGAGTCGCCCGGCGCCCCGCGCTGGATGGTGGCAAGCCGCCCGTCCGGGTCGGGCGCCAGCACCAGCGTGCAGGCAACCGCCGTCGCGTCCTCCACGTGCGGCGCCCTGAATGAAAGCTCCAGAGTCACTTCGGCCGAACCGGAGCGCCCGAGGGCGTCCATCAACGCCTTGTGCTGCCCCTGCGGCACACAATCGGCCAGCCGCACACCATGGAGGTCGTCCGCCGCGCAGCCCAGCCATTCCGCCAGGCGCGCATTAGCCGCATGGATGCGACCGCTGGCCTCCAGAAACACCAACCCCACGGCGGCCCGGTGGAACAAGCCCGCGCCTGCATGCCCCGCAGGATCCATCAAGTCTCCCCCAGCCGGTTGGCCGTGGCCGTCAATCCTGCCATACGACCCGATTGCGCCCCGAGCGCTTGGCCCGGTACATCGCATCGTCCGCGCGCTTGATCCAGTCCTTGATCGCCTCGCCACGACGACACTCGGCCACCCCCAGACTGATGGTCACCCGCCCGACCCGGGGCAGATCCAGCGCGGCCACCTGCCGGCGCAGATCCTCGGCCAGGCGGCAGGCATCTTCGGCCCGGGTACTGGGCAGCATGACCATGAATTCCTCGCCGCCCCAACGACCCAGCACATCGGACTGGCGCAGGCGTTCGCCGGCCGTCGCCACCACCCGGCGCAGGACCTCGTCGCCGATGTCGTGGCCATGGGTGTCGTTGATCCGCTTGAAGTGGTCCAGATCCAGCATCACCAGCGAACAGGGGTCCGCATAGCGCTCCGCCCGCCGGGCCTCCTGCTCCAGCAATGCCTCGAAATGGCCCCGATTGGCGGCATCGGTCAGTGTGTCGTAGAAGGCCTGATATTCCAGCGCAGCCTCCAGCTCCTTCTGCCGCGAGATGTCGTGGAACATGGCGATGTAGTACTCGATCACACCGCTGGCATCCCGGATCGCGGTCACGATCTCGTGCAGAGGGAAGATCCGGCCATCCTTGCGCCGGTTCCACACCTCGCCGGACCAGTGGCCGTTTGCACGCACCGAGTGGAACATCTCCTCATAAAATCCGCGGTCCTGACGGCCCGAATTCATGATGCGCGGATTCTGGCCCACCGCGTCTTCCTCGGTGAATCCCGTGAGCTCGGTAAAGGTCGCATTGACGCGCTGGATCGTACCCTCGACATCGGTGATGAAGATGGCCTGACTGCTGTCGAAGGTCGCCGCCAGCAGACGCTGCTCCTGCTCCAGATGATGGCGTTCGGTGATGTCCTGGACCGTGCCGATCATCCGCTGGACGCGTCCGTCGGCATCGAACTCTACATAACCGCGTTCGTGCACCACACGCTCTTCGCCGTCCGGGCGCAGAACCCGGTGCACGATATCAAGCGCCCCGTCCCCACCCAGCGAGGCATCCACCTCGGCCTGGACCCGTTCGCGATCGTCCGGATGCACCGCATGCATAAAGGCCTCGTGCGTCCCGCCCCATTCACCGCGGGACATCCCGAAAATCCGGAAGACCTCGTCCGACCAGCGAACCTCGTTGCGGGCAAAGTCCGACACCCAGTTGCCGATATGCGCGATGCGCTGGGCCTCGGCCAGCTCGCGCTCGCGCAGATGCAGGACCTCTTCGGCTTGCACCCGTTCGGTGATGTCCAGGATCACCCCGAACCAGAGCACACTGCCATCCTCCAGTGCCTCGGGACTGGCGTGCCCTTCCACCCAGATCTCGCCGCGCTCGGGGTGGCGCACGCGATAGCGCTGACGCCACGATTCCAGGCAGCGCATGGAGGCCTCGATACTGGCGGCGACCCGATCAACATCATCCGGGTGGATCACGTCGAAGACGCGGCGGGCATCGAGCATTACGGCCTCGGGCGTCACGCCGTACACATCGACCATGCCCTCACTGGCATACGGGAACGACGCCCGGCCATCCGGGTGCTGGCGGTACTGGTAAATCACCCCGGGCATGTTGTGCGCAATCTTTTCCAGATGGCGCTCGGTCTCCACCCGCGCCCCCACGTCCTGGAAGGCACCCACCAGTTCGACGACCGCGCCCTGACCGTCGCGGATCGCGGTCACCTGATCCTCCAGCCATTGCCAGTGCCCGCTGGGCATGCGCTGGCGATAGCTCAGACGACAGAATCCGCGCGCGCCCTCGGCCAGCCACCGCTTCACCTGGCCGACACAGCGACGAAAATCCTCGGGAGCCAGATGGGTCCGCAGCCAGTCCGGCTGGGTCGTGATCTGTTCCGGTGCCCAGCCAGTGACCGCCTGCACGTTGCGGCTGAGCCAGGTCATGGTGCCGAAGTCCGACGGGTCCATGGTGTAGATCACCGCGGGACTGGCACGCAGCAGGGTCTCGGTACGCTGCTCCGTCTCCTTGCGCACGGCGATATCGGCGACCGCCACGAGCAGGGCCTCGGGACAGTCCTCGGTGGCCGGGATTCGGCTCGTGGTCATTTCCACCCAGCGCGTCTGGCCGGTGGCATCCAGCAGACGCGCCTCGAAGCTGCTGGTGCTGCAATCCCCGGTCAGCAGGGCGTGACGCCGCGCCGCGCAACGCTCGCGGTCGTCCGGGCACACGTAGTCTTGCAGGATCGCGTCGGTCAGATCCGCCGGATCGCAGGCCAGCAAGGCGCCCAGGTGGGGATTGGCGCGCAGGATGCGCCCCTCGGTATCCATCTCGGCCAGCCCCACCGGCGCATGCTCGAACAGCGCCGCATAGCCGTGGATGGCACAAATCTCGCTCATCGGGTTCCTTGCCCGTCTGTGTCTCTCTTTTCGGAGACTTCGTGAAAGACACGCCCGGCGTGTCTTCTGCCCTCGGACCTGGCAGTGGATTGATAGACTGAATCCAGAAAACTACCAGATGACGAGTCTGGTTTCCGCTTGACCCCACAAAAAGGCGTTTACTGCCCTGCAAAACGGAAACGCCCCCGACAAGCGGGGGCGTTTCCGAACGAACCAGGAAGCCCGGGGCCGGCCCCGGGAATCCCGTCAGCCGTGCGTACCGGTGCGCGGCGCGCTGGCGTCCCCGTCCTCGGCGGGCTGGAACACGACATCCAGCGCCTTGGCGGCGGCCACTTCGTTGAAGCGCCGGTTCGGTAGCGTGTGTGGCGCGCTCTTGATCGTTTCCATGTCGTTCTCCGACTCGGCCAGGATGCAGGCCATCGCCTCGACAAAGCCGTCCAGGGTCTCTTTCGACTCGGTCTCGGTCGGCTCCACCAGCAGGCACTCCGGCACCAGCAGCGGGAAGTAGGTGGTCGGCGCATGGTAGCCGTGGTCGAGCAGGCGCTTGGCCACATCGCCCGCAGTCAGTCCACGTTCCTTGGCCTGCTTCTTCATGGTCACGATGAACTCGTGGGTGGCACGGCGCTTGGGATAGGCCAGGTCGAACCCGGCTGCGGCCAGTTCGCGCGCCAGGTAGTTGGCATTCAGGGTCGAGAATTCGGAGACCCGCACCATGCCCTCGCGCCCCAGCATGCGCATGTAGATATAGGCCCGCAGGAGCACACCGGCGTTCCCGGCAAACGCGGACAGGCGCCCGATGCTCTGCGGACGATCGGACTCCTCGGCAAAGCGGTAGCCGCCCTGCTCCGCCTCGACAACGTGCGGGATCGGCATGAACGGCAGCAGCCGTTCGGCCACGCCCACGGCACCGGAACCCGGTCCACCGCCACCATGCGGCGTGGAGAAGGTCTTGTGCAGGTTCATGTGGATCACGTCGAAGCCCATGTCGCCCGGGCGCACCTTGCCGAGGATCGCGTTCAGGTTGGCGCCGTCGTAGTACAGCAAGCCGCCGGCCTCGTGCACGATGCCGGCAATCTGCTTGATGCGCCGTTCGAACACGCCCACGGTGGACGGATTGGTCAGCATGATCCCGGCGGTGTGCGGACCCACGGCGGCCTTCAGGGCCTCGATATCCACGTCACCGGTATCGTCGGTGGGGATCTCGCGCACCTCGTAGCCACACATGATCGCGGTCGCCGGGTTGGTACCGTGGGCGGCATCCGGCACGATGATCTCGCGGCGCTCGGTATCGCCGCGGGAATCGTGGTAGGCGCGGATCATGGCCACACCGGTGTACTCGCCCTGGGCACCCGCCATCGGCGCCAGCGACACGGCCTTCATGCCGGTCACTTCCTTCAGCATCTCCTGCAGCTCGAACATCGTCTGCAGGAAGCCCTGGCTGTGGCTGGCCGGAGCAAGCGGATGCCGGTTCAGGAACCCCGGAAGCATCGCCAGGCTGTTACAGGCGCGCGGGTTGTACTTCATCGTGCACGAGCCCAGTGGGTAGAACTCGGTGTCGATGGAGAAGTTCTTCTGCGACAACCGCGTGTAGTGCCGCACCACGTCCAGTTCCGAGGCCGCCGGCAGACCCGGGGCGGACTTGCGCTGCAGGTTCGCCGGGATGCGGGTCGCGGCGTGGTCGCGCGGCGCCTGGGCCACGGCCGAGCGGCCGGCGCGGGAACGTTCGAAGATCAGATTGGCTTCAGTGGTGCTCATAGCGGTTTCTCGCTTGCGTATTCGGGTGACGGCGACCGGGCACAGGCCCGGCCACCGGCGGCACGGAGGGAGTCCGGCCGATTACTGGGTCGGGCTCAGGTTGGCCCGATCATCCAGGGCCGCGAACGCGGCGTCGTAATCCGGCTCGTCGCCGATCTCGGAGACCAGCTGGGCGTGCATCACCAGGTTGTCGGTATCCAGCACGACCACACCGCGCGCGGTGATCCCGGCCAGCGGGCCGTCCTGGATCAGCACGCCGTAGTCCTTGGCGAAATCGCGATCACGCATCATCGACAGCACGGTCACGCGTTCCAGGTTCTCGGCAGCGCAGAAGCGGCTCATCGCGAACGGCAGGTCGGCGGAGACGATCAGGATCTCGAGATCCGGACGGCTGGCGACCATCTCGTTGAACTTCTTGGTGGAGTCGGCGCAGACCGGGGTATCCAGGCTGGGCACGATGGAGATCAGCTTGCGCTTGTCGCCGAAGTCGGCCAGCGAGACATCCTGCAGATCCTTGTTGGTCAGCTTGAAGTCCGGGGCCGGCGAGCCCACGTGCGGCAGATCGCCGTTGGTGTTGATCGGATTACCTTGCAGCTTGATTTCGGCCATGGTTGCCTCCCGGCTTGATGTGTATGGCGCTTGGTGTCGTTGACCGTGGGAAGCCGATAACCGCCTCAGGCGGCCTGCTCCCAAGTGGTCACGTACTGCTCCAGGTCGGATTCGGTCTTGGTCTCGGTGGCGCAGGCGAGCACGCAGCCATCCAGCTGCGGATAATCCCGGCTCAGCTCGAGGCCCGCCAGCACGCCGGCATCGGCCATGGTCTGCACGCGGGTCGCGGCATCGCCGCCGAAGTCCAGCGCGACTTCGTGGAAGTACTCGCCGGTAAAGCGCGGCTTGATGCCCTTGGCGGCCAGTTTTTCCACCAGCGCATGGGTGTTGGCGTAGCAGGCCTCGGCCACGCGGGTCAGGCCCTCGTCACCCAGCAGCGACATATGGATCGTCGACGCCGTCACCACCAGTCCCTGGTTGGTGCAGATGTTCGAGGTCGCCTTGGAGCGGCGGATATGCTGCTCGCGCGCCTGCAGGGTCAGCACGAAACCGGGCTTGCCGTCGGCGTCCTCGGCGCGGCCGACAATGCGCCCCGGCATCTGTCGGATATGCTTTTTCAGCGTGGTCATGAAGCCGTAGTACGGCCCGCCGGACGACAGCGGCGCACCCAGCGGCTGGCCCTCGCCGACCACGATGTCCACGCCATTGGCGCCCCACTCGCCCGGCGGCTTCAGCAGCGCCAGCGAGACCGGGTTCACCACGGCGATAACCGGGATGCCGCGTTCCTCGGCCCACCCGGTCAGGGCATCCACGTCCTCCAGGATGCCGAAGAAGTTGGGCTGGCTGATCACCATGGCGGTAACGTCGTCGTCCGCATACGGCGCCAGCACCTCCACCGGGGTCTGGCCGGTGGTCTCGTCGAACGGCAGTTCGACCAGTTCGATGCCCTGGTTGCCGATCAGCGTCTTCACCACCTTCCGATAGTCCGGGTGCAGCGCCCCCGGCAGCAGCACGCGCTTGGCCTTGGAGCGGCGATTCACGCGCACCGCCATCAGCACGGCCTCGGCCAGGGCGGAGGCACCGTCATACAGGGAGGCGTTGGAGACCTCCATCCCGGTCAGGCGGCTGATCATCGTCTGGTATTCGTAGATCAGCTGCAGCGTGCCCTGGCTGGCCTCCGCCTGGTACGGCGTGTAGGCGCTGTAGAACTCGCCGCGGGTAGCGATCTGCCACACGGCGGCCGGGATGTGGTGCTCGTAGGCACCGGCCCCGATGAAATTCGATGGCATGCCGTCCTTCGCAGCCCGCTCCTGCATCAGGCGGGTGATGCCCATTTCGCTCTCGCCCTCGGGGATCCCCGTGAGTGGCGGCGCACGCAGGTCGGCGGGAATCTCGTCGAACAGGTCCTCGACGGATTCGGCGCCAATGCTGTCGAGCATGGCACGGATGTCTTCTTCGGTATGCGGGATAAACGGCATGTCAGGTCTCGCTTTCGCCGATTGCGGCGAAGTTCGGTTGGGTCCCGGCCGGACGCGGCCGGGACCGGTGATACGCGGCTACGCTCAGGATTCCGCCTCGACGTGCGCGGCATAGGCATCCGCATCCATCAGTGCATCCAGCTGGCCGGCATCGGAGGGCTCCACCTTGAACAGCCAGCCATCCTCGAAGGGCGACTCGTTGACCTTCTCGGGGCTGTCGGCCAGGTCCTCGTTGACCGCGGTCACCTCACCGGAGATCGGCGCATAGATATCCGAGGCGGCCTTGACCGACTCCACCGTGGCGCAGGCCGTGCCGGCCTCGATGGTGCTACCCGCTTCCGGGGCCTCGACAAACACCAGATCGCCCAGCAGTTCCTGCGCGTGATCGGTGATACCCACGGTCACGCTGCCGTCGGCCTCGCTGCGCACCCACTCGTGGCTTTTGGTGTACTTCAGGTCCTTCGGTGCTTCGCTCATGACATCTTCCTTTTGCTTGTTAGATCCCGCCTGCGCAGTGTAGTCCGGTGCACGCGGGATGAGGCAATCCTCGCTTCAGTTTTTCGGCAGATCGATCTGCGGCTCGCCGTTGCGGACGAACACCGGCTTGACCACCCGCACCGGCAGCTTGCGGCCGCGGATGTCCGCGTGCAGCTGCTCGGCCTCGACCCCGGCCGGGATACGCGCGAACGCGACCGACACGCCCAGACTGGGCGCGAAACTGCCGGAGGTGACCACGCCGTCGCCGGCCTCGGTTTCGATGCGGGTGCCGCCACGCAGCACCCCGCGACCATCCAGCACCAGCCCCACCATGCGTTCCTTCACGCCCTCGGCCTTCGACTGCTCGATCGGCGCGCGGCCGATGAAGTCCCGCTCGGCATCCTTCAGCGCGATGGTCCAGCCCAGGTTGGCGGTCAGCGGATTGGTCTGGTCGTCCATGTCCGTGCCGTAGAGATTCATGCCAGCCTCCAGGCGCAGGGTGTCGCGCGCGCCGAGGCCGATGGGGTGCACGCCGGCATCCTTCAGCTGTTCCCAGAGACCGTCAGCCTCCTCCGCCGGCAGCATCACCTCGAAGCCGTCTTCGCCGGTGTAGCCCGTGCGGGCGACAAACCACTTGTCATTCCAGACCGCGGAAAACGGCTTGAGATCCCCCGCATTGCGAAGATCGGCCGGCAACAGCGGCAGGGTCTTCTCTACCGCCTGCGGGCCCTGAATCGCAATCAGGGCGAACTCCGGGCGCGGCTCCACGTTCACGTCGAAGTCCTTCGCGACCGCCTGCATGTGAGCGATGTCGCCCTCGGCCGTCGCGGCATTGACCACCGCGCGGTAGGTATCGCCGCCGGTCCAGTAGACGATCAGGTCGTCGATCACGCCGCCGGCCTCGTTCAGCATGCAGCTGTACAGCGCGCGACCCTCGGTCTTCAGCTTGGCCACGTCGTTGGCCAGCAGATAGCGCAGTAAGGCCTGGGCCTGCGGGCCGTGGATATCCACGACCTGCATGTGCGAGACATCAAACATGCCGGCGGACTCGCGCACCCGCTTGTGCTCCTCCATCTGGGAGCCGTAATGCAGCGGCATCTCCCAACCGGCGAAATCGACCAGCTTGGCCCCCGCGCGCTGATGCGCGGCATGGAGCGGAGTTGTCTTCAACGTCGTCATCTAGTTCTCGCCTTGCTTGCGTGTCGTGGTCGGCTCGCCGGCATCCGCCGGTAGAACCGCGAGGCCCGGCCGCCGCGCTCCGGGCATAAAAAAAGGGGCGGCCGGCAGAATGAATCTGCCAGCCGCCCCTCTGTCCTGAAACCTGAGAGTTTGCGTCGCGTCAGCCCGTTGTCGGACTGCGTGACCGCCCCCTTCGGTGGGCCGTTTCCGGCCGCTCTCCAGAGTGTGTCTCCTGCACCGTTCCGGTCCTGTAGCCTGAGCGATTCCGGGCGGATGTTGCGCCTTCGGCGTCTGCCAATCGACTGGCGATCGCAGATCTCTTCCAGAACGGTGTGCGGGCATTGTCGAGCGCCCACAGACGAAAGTAATTGTAGACCAAAATACCCTCGCTGCGAAAGCCCGGACGGGCCGCGCCACTATTCCGGCGCCGCGGCCTGCCCCGTCACCTGCCCCCGCATGCATCCAAAAAACACCGTCATTGCGAGGAGCCGAAGGCGACGAAGCAACCTCCGAAAGCTGGCAGTGCGTCACGATCAGCATCCGGTGGTTTCGGACGGAGGTTGCCGCGTCGCCTGCGGCTCCTCGCAATGACGGTGCCAGTGGCGACACTCTGCGCGGGCGACACTCTGGGCGCGCCCTACAAGGCCATGTCGATCGCAAGCAGGACGACGAAGCCGACCAGCACCCCCACCGTGGCCTGGGCCTCGTGGCCCTTGCGGTGCGACTCGGGGATGATCTCGTGACTGATCACGAACAGCATCGCCCCGGCCGCGAACGCCAGCCCCCAGGGCAGCAGGAACTCCATCAGCGTGATCGCTCCGGCCCCGATCAGTCCGCCGATCGGCTGCACCAGGCCCGTCAGCAACGTCACCCCGAATGCCGCCCACTTGCTGTAGCCCAGCGACAGCAGGGCGATGGCGACCACCAGCCCCTCGGGCATATTCTGCAGCCCGATCCCGATGGCCAGCGCGATCCCGTCGCTCACGTCATCGCCGCCGAAGCCGACCCCCACCGCCAGGCCTTCCGGCAGGTTGTGCAGTGCGATTGCAAAGATGAACAACCAGACGCGACGGATCTTCTGTGGGTCGGCCCCGCTTTGCGGCCCGATGAAGAAGTGCTCGTGCGGCACCAGCTTGTGCAACGCCAGCAATGCACCGCCACCCAGCCCGATCCCCACCGCCAACACGACAATGGCCATGCCCACGCCACCGTACTGCGCTTCCGCCTGCTCCACCGAGGGGAGCACCAGCTCGAAGGCCGTGGCCGACAGCATCACCCCGGCGCCGAAGCCCATCATTGCATCCTCGACCGACTGGCTGATGCGGCGCAGGAAGAAGATCGGGATCGCCCCCACCGCGGTCATCAGACCGGCGACGAAACTCGCCAGCAAGCCGATCTGCAGGGTGCTCAGATCGGCAATGCGTTCTTCCAGCATCGGCCACAGCAGACTGACCAGCCAGATGAAGACCGCTAGCGCGATCAGCGATCCGACGAGGAAGATCCGGGGCACCGGTTTGCCGTGATCCGGCTCGGAAACGGCGGGAGAGGGTTCGGTCATGCGTCGTCCTTGAGAGTCGAAGCCGCCATTGAAACAGGGTCCATCGCGGCGTTCCACAGACGCGCCCAATGGCCGGGTTCGACAAAAGCTATCGTCAACACCCGTTGTGCGCGGTAGAGTTTTCAGCCAAAGCCGCTCCGGACCACAAGGACCCACCGATGCTCGACACCATCGACCAGTTCCTCGGCGACACCGCCGGCCTGCTTTGGGGCAACCCGCTCACCCTGATCCTGCTGCTGGGCACCGGGCTCTACCTCACCATTCGCCTGGGGCTGGTCCAGGTCGTCGCATTCCGCGAGGGCTGGCGCGCCCTGCGCGGGTCAGATGGACGCGGCGGCGGCACCGGGCAGATCTCGCCGTTCCAGGCGCTGTCGACCGCGCTGTCCGGCACCATCGGTACCGGGAACATCGCCGGTGTGGCCACGGCCATCGCGTTGGGCGGCCCCGGGGCGCTGTTCTGGATGTGGGTGACGGCCTTCTTCGGCATGGCCACCAAGTTCGCCGAGACCACCCTGGCCGTTCGCTACCGCGAGATCGCCCCGGACGGCAGCATCGCCGGCGGGCCAATGTTCACCCTGCTCCACGGCCTCAAGATGAAGAAGCTGGCGATTCTGTTCGCCGTCTTCACCCTGATCGCCTCGTTCGGCATCGGCAACATGGTGCAGGCCAACTCGGTGGTCGACGGCCTGACCTTCATCGTGCCGGATCTGCGCGCCGACGACGACATCATGGGCTGGATGGCCCTGATCATCGGCCTGACCATGGCCGTGCTGGTGGCGCTGGTGATCATCGGCGGTGTGAAACGCATCGCCATGATCGCCTCGACCATCGTCCCGTTCATGGCCGTGATCTACATGCTGGGCGCCTTCGTGGTGATCGCCGCCAACATCGAGGCCGTCCCGGCCGCGATCGGCACCATCCTGAATCTCGCGCTCAACCCCTGGGCCGCCGGCGGCGGTGCCATCGGCCTCGCCATCCAGTACGGCGTTGCGCGCGGCATGTTCTCCAACGAGGCGGGCCTGGGCTCCTCGGCCATGGCGCACGCCGCGGCCAAGAACGGCGACCCGCCGCGCGAGGGCTCGGTGGCCATGCTCGAGCCGTTCATCGACACCATCGTGGTCTGCACCCTGACCGGCCTCGCCATTGTCGTCACCGGGGCTTATATCGACCGCGCCGACGACGTGGTCGGTGCCTCGCTGACCGCCACCGCCTTCAGCTCCACGCTGGGCCCGTTCGGCGCCATGGTGGTCGGCATCAGCCTGATGCTATTCGCCTTCTCCACCATGATCGCCTGGTCCTACTACGGCGACCGCTCGGCCTACTTCCTGTTCGGCGAACGCGCGGTGATGCCCTACCGCGTCGTGTTCGTCATCCTCATCGTGATCGGCGCGACCATCCCGCTGGGCGTGGTCTGGAACTTCTCCGACATCGCCAACATCCTGATGGCCGCACCCAACCTGATCGCGCTGATCCTGCTGGCCGGCCTGGTCAAGAAGCTGCGCGACGACTACGTGGCGCATCGCCCGATGCCGGATCGCCATGAGGGATGAGCACAGCTTTGCGGGCGGTCCATCCGACCCGTTCGCACAGGGCCCCGCACGTCCGGACGCGGCCATGCTGGTGCGCGAGGTCGAAGGCGCCCTCGCGGAGGACCTGGGCCCCGATGGTGTCGACGGCGACCTGACCGCCGCCCTGGTCCCGGCTGAACGGGTGGCGCGCGCCACGCTGCTATTGAAGGAGAGCGCGATCGTTTGTGGCCAGCCCTGGTTCGACCGCGTGTTCGCCAGCCTCGCGCCGGAGACCCGGATCGACTGGCAGGTGGCCGAAGGCACCCACGTGGAAGTGGACGACGAACCGCGCGTGATCGCCACCCTGGAAGGCCCCGCACGGGCCGTTCTGGCGGCCGAACGCGCGGCCCTCAACCTGCTCCAGACCCTCTCCGGAACGGCCACCGAGACCGCCCGCTGGGTCGCCCGCCTGGAGGGCACCGACAGCCGCATCCTCGATACCCGCAAGACCCTCCCGGGCCTGCGCCACGGGCAGAAGTACGCCGTGCGCTGCGGCGGCGGCCACAACCATCGCCTCGCCCTGTGGGATGCCGTGCTGATCAAGGAAAACCACATCGCCGCCTGCGGCTCCATCGCGGCCGCAGTGGAACGGGCCCGCACCCTGGGTGCCGGGCGCTGGGTAGAGGTCGAGACCGAGAACCTCGACGAGGTCGATCAGGCCCTGGCCGCCGGGGCCGACGTGATCATGCTCGACGAGCTGTCGATGGCAGATCTGGCCACGGCCGTCCAGCGCATTCGCGGCCGCGCGATCTCCGAGGCCTCCGGCGGGGTCACACCGGATACCCTTGCGGCCATCGCCGCCACCGGCGTGGACTACATCTCGGTCGGCGCGCTGACCAAGCACCTCCACGCCATCGACTACTCCCTGCGCCTGGACTAGCCCTACGGTTGCGATCCCCACGATTACGGGGCTCCACTCGCCGCCTGGGGCCGGGCCTGGTTCATCCACTGGTGTTTAGGAGGGCTTCGGTCCGCCGCATGCCTGGTTGTGGCTGGCCACGGTTCGCCATCCGGTGTTCACGGTGGCTGCGTCCGGCCGCCTGCCACGCGCTGACTCGCCAGCGCGCCGCGAGGTACTTCTTTGCTCGTGCAAAGAAGTACCCAAGAAACACGCCCGACTGCCGCGACCCCGGCCCGCTGCGCGGGCCGGGGTTTCCCTCGCTCCGAGGCTTTTCGCGGGCGGCGCTGAACTCGCTGCGCCTGCGGCTCCGCTCAGACATCCAGCGCCTTGAATCCCGCGAAAAGCCTCTCCACTCGGCGCGACGACAACGGGGAGGTAGGTCCAAACAACGGCTATCCCGGCGCTATGGCTAATGGATGATGGCTAGGCTTTCGGACATCTTCGGCACGCTCGGCCTTTGGCCGTTGCGTGCCGCGCCCGCGTAGCGGGCGCCGGGGCTGTTCGGGTGGCAGTGCCTATGGCTGGGCAGGAATGTCGGAGTAGCGTCGGTTTTGACTTTCTCCTCCCGTATGGAGCCCCTTGCGGAAGGGTTCTCGGGCCGGGAGAAGGCGCTGGATGTCTGAGCGAAGCCGAAGGCGCAGCGAGTTCAGCGCCGCCGGCCCGAGGGCCCTGGAGCAAGGTTCCCGGGCGGAATCCGGGGGCCCTTCTTTGGGTACTTTCTTGGGCAAGCAAGAAAGTACCTCGCGGTGCGCTCGCGAGAAAGCGCCTGGCAGGCGGCGGACCAGAGGCAAGTAAACACTGAGGATGAACCGGGACCAGCCTCCCGGGTCAGCGCCGGACAGAGCCCACCGTAAACACCCGAGGAAGAACCGGGCCCGGCCTGTGCGCCACGCAGCACACACGCCGAGTGCGCCATGGGGCCTGGAAGGACGGGAGGCTAGTTCTGCGAGGCGGGCGGGAGCTGGATGAAGCGTTCGCGGTACAGGCGCAGTTCGTCGATGGAATCGCGGATATCCTGCATGGCCTGGTGCGACGCGTTCTTGCGCAACTGCGCGATCACGTCCGGCGCCCAGCGCCGCGCCAGCTCCTTCAAGGTGGAGACATCCAGATTGCGGTAGTGGAAGTACTGCTCCAACTCCGGCATCAGGCGCGCCATGAAGCGCCGGTCCTGGCAGATGGAATTGCCACACATCGGCGAGGCCCCCTTCGGCACATACTGCGCCAGGAACTCCAGGGTCGCCTGCTCCGCATCGCGGGTGTCCGACGAGCTGTTGCGCACCCGTTCGATCAGCCCCGATGTTCCATGGGTGCGCTGGTTCCATTCGTCCATCCCCTCCAGCACCTCGGCCGGCTGGTACAGGGCAATGACTGGCCCTTCGGCCAGGATGTTAAGGTCCTTGTCGGTGACGATGGTCGCCACCTCCAGGATCCGGTCGGTTTGCGGCTCCAGACCGGTCATCTCGAGATCGATCCAGATCAGGTTTTCGGCATTCACGGCCATGTCGCGTACTCCTTCGCGGGGAGGCCGTCGTGTGACGACCACGGCCCTTTCATATGCCGCAGGAGTCTATCATCATGGTTGCGGGGCCTGTGGCCCCGGACTCCAACCCCCGTGATCAGGAGGGAACAATGCGACATACCAACGCACGTATTGCCGCCGGCACTGCCGCGCTGGCCCTGAGCCTTGGCGGCGCGAACATCGCGCTGGCGGATGACATCCGCATGGGACAGGAGCTGCACAGCGACAACTGCATCAGCTGTCACGCCGACATGGTCGGAGGCGATGGCTCCGACCTCTACACGCGATCAAACCGCATGGTCGGCTCGCACGACGAACTGGTGGCCCAGGTTAACAACTGCAACGTGAATCTCGGCACCAACTGGTTCGACGACGAGGTCAATGCCGTGGTCGCCTACCTCAACGCGGAGTACTACCAGTTCGATGACTGATCTGAAGACCAAGCACTGCCAGTCCTGCGAAGGCTTTACCAACCCGATGCCACGGGACGATGCCCAGCGCGCCCTGGGACAGCTGCACGATGCCTGGGGTATCGACGAAACCGGCAAGAGTATCCAGCGCAGCTTCAAGTTCAAGAACTTCCACGAGACCATGGCGTTCGTGAACGCCGTCGCCTGGATCGCGCATGGCGAGGATCATCACCCCGACATGGCGGTCGGCTTCAACCGCTGTGCGGTGGAGTTCTCGACCCATGCCATCGGCGGGCTGAGCGAGAATGACTTTATCTGTGCCGCGCGCGTCGATGCCCTGTTCGACTAACCCTTCCCGCCACGGCCGAGTACGAGCTTGACGCAGATCGCCCGGGTCTTCGCCCGCCACAACCAGATGGCCGACATCGCGGGGGCCGACGAGCCCCCGCGTCGGTTACGCCTGCACCGCCGCTTCCGCGACCTCGCCTGCGGCGACCTGGTCGAGCTGGATGCCACCGGCGACGAGGTGGCCCGCCAGCTGGATCGCAACAACGTGCTCGTGCGTCGCGACGGCTTCGGCCGGCGCAAGGTCATCGCGGCCAATATCGACTGCGTGTGGATTGTGATCGCGCCGGAACCGGCACCCTCGCGCAACCTGATCGACCGCTTTCTGGTGGCAATCCTCAACCTGCCTGCCCGCCCCCGCCTGCTGATCAACAAGCAGGACGAGGGGCCCGCGGCCCGGCCCGAGTGGCTGGACGCCTACCGCCAGCTGGACCTGGATCCGCTATTCGTCAGCGCCAAAAGCGGGTTCGGACTGGACGACCTGGCGGCGGCTGCGGCCGGCCAGACCAACATCCTGGTCGGGCAGTCCGGTGTCGGAAAGTCCTCGCTGGTCGCCGCGCTGCTCGAGCAGTACGGGATCGTCGACGCGATCGCGCCAACCACGGGCGACCTGGCCGCCTCCGGCGAGGGACGCCACACCACGGTCACCGCCCAGTGGTTTCCACTGGCCAACGGCGGCGCCTGGATTGACTCGCCCGGCGTGCGCGATTTCACGCCCGAAATCCCGTCCCTGGACACCCTGGAGCGCGGCTTCCCGGACATCGCGGAGCGCGGTGATCAATGCCGCTTCCGTGACTGCCGCCACCAGAGCGAGCCCGGTTGTGCGGTACTGGCCGCGATCGAGGCCGGCGAACTCCCCGCCGCACGCCTGCAGGCCTGGCACGCCCTCGCCGCCGAGATCCCCGCCCAGAACCGCGCGCGCGGGTAACTTTTCCTCGACGAAGCGCACGAAGAACACCCAGGGTTACCAAGCGATTAACGGGAAGGGGAAGCCTGGACGAAGAAAGGCATTGGCAACCGCGTGTTCGGTGGCGCCCCGCAACGATCCGTGCGAGTCAACGAATTCCAGTCGGGATTTCTTCCAACCTCCCAATGCCCTGTGAATCGCTTTTCCAGCGCTTCTTCGTGCCTTCGTGTACGTCGTGGTTGCGCCAGACGAACTCGGGGAGGCCGCACGGTGGCGTGCAGTGAGAGTTGCGGCGAAACGTGTGGCAGGTTGTCGCGGCCGGGGGGCCGGGATCAGAAGGTCAGGCCCATCTCGACGCCGATGACCGAGGAGGCCGGCTCGCGGCTCACGCCTTCGAACTCGAGGCGATCGGCCAGCCAGTTATCCGCGGAGTTCAGCGAATAGTCGTCGTAGTACAGGCTCAGGGACAGCTCGGACTGGTTCTGCAGACGCAGGCGGCCATCCAGGCTCAGGTAACCGGCGGTGCGGCCCGTCTCGCGACTGCGATCACCGTAGCCGAAGCCCAGATCCCGATCCTCGCTGGACAGGGGCTGGCGCACGCCCACTCGGAACTGGCTGTCGAAACGCCCGGAGGCGAAGGTCGGCCCGAAGCTGAAATCGGTGAAGTACGCGGTGGACTCACCGGACGGCCCGAGTTCGTTCCAGTCCGGACGCGTCTCCATGCCCACCCCAAGATTCAGGCCGTAGCCGAAGCCCCCACCCAGTTCCTGGTGATAGCCACCCACCGCCTCGAACAGGCGTGTCCCGCCAAAGGCATTGTCGGCCTCGTCCAGGGCCGAGGCATCGCCGGTACTGCGCACCGACAAGCGGTAGCGCGATTCGGTGTCGCGACCCGTTTCCGGCTCGTCGCGCAACGTCACCCCCGCCCCACCGATCCCCTGGGTCTGGGGTGGCGCAACCAGCGAGTAACGGTCGGCGGCGCTGGCAGCGCCCGTGCCCAGTGCGAGACCCGCAACCACCAGCGAAACCACGAACCAGCCCGAGCGCCACGCGCGCGCACGAAGCGGCCGCAGGCATTGTGCCTGCGGCCGCTTCAGGGCTGCACCGTTCGATCCTTGTCGCGTCACACCAGCAATCCGTGTTGTCGTTCCTGGTCGCTAGCCGGGGGGCCAGCTCAGTGCACGCCCAGCGAGGACATGCATGTGTATATGGTAGACCGTTTGCCCACCGTGGTCGTTGCAATTCATCACGGTTCGATAACCGTTCTCCGCAAATCCACGATCGCGTGCGATCTCCGCCGCGGCCCGGGCCATCTGCCCGATCACCGGGGCCTCCGCAGCGCTCAAATCGTTCAGCGTGGCAATGTGCGTTTTCGGGATCACCAGCACATGTTCGGGCGCCTGCGGGTTCAGATCCTCGAAGGCCAGCACCGCGTCGTCCTCGAACACCACCCGGGCCGGGATCTCGCCCGCCACGATCTTGCAGAACACGCAATCCGTCATGCCGCTACTCCTGTATCGAAATATTACCACGCATCAATATTCGCGCCGACCCGAAAGTGCATGCGCCAGGGTGCCGGCATCGATGTACTCCAGCTCGCCGCCGCTGGGGATACCCTGGGCGATACGCGTGGTACGAATCCCGTGACGTGCGGCCATCTCCGCGAGGTAATGCGCAGTCACCTCGCCCTCTACCGACGTGTTCGTCGCCAGGATCAGCTCCTCCACACCCTCCGCCTGCAAGCGGGCCTCCAGTCGGTCGAGCCCCAGCTCCTCCGGGCCAATCCCGTCCAGCGGCGACAACCGGCCCAGCAAAACGTGAAAGCGACCGCCGAAATCCGTGGCCGACTCGATCGCCAGCACGTCGCCGGGGCTCTCTACCACGCAAACCACCCGCGAATCGCGCTCCGGGTCCGCGCAGCGCGAACAGGTCTCGGCCGAGGTCAGCGTGCGGCATACCGAGCAATGCCCGATGCGCGCCACGGCCTCGTCCACCGCCCGCGACAGGCGCCGCGCGCCCTCGCGGTCGCGCTCCAGCAAGTGCAGCGCCATGCGCCGCGCCGACTTCGCCCCGACCCCGGGGAGGCAGCGCAGCGCCTGGACCAGCTCGTCCAGTTCCGCTTCCATCAGGCGCGCCCGCTCCGCCGGTTCAGAACGGCAGCTTCATGCCGGCCGGCAGGCCCATGCCCTCGGTCAGGCTGCCCATGCGCTCCTGCGTGGTGGACTCGACCTTCTGCACCGCATCGTTAATCGCGGCTGCCACCAGGTCTTCGAGCATGTCGCGATCATCGTCGAACAGGCTGGGGTCGATCTTCACGCGGCGCGCGGCGTACTTGCCGGTCAACACCACGCTGACCAGCCCGCCGCCGGCCTGGCCCTCGATCTCCATCTCGGCCAGCTCGGCCTGCACCTTCTGCATGTCTTCCTGCATCTTCTGGGCCTGCTTCATCAGGCCACCCATGCCACCTTTCATCATCGGTTCGATCTCCTGCCCCGCACAAAGGCGGGTTTGTCCGTATTCGACGGGTTAGCGCGGGGCCGACGACGCGTCGCCCGCGGAGTTGTCTTCGTTGGTTTCGCGAATGCGCACCGCGCCCAGTTCGGCGCCAAATTCCTGCCCCAGGGCCTGAACCACCGGGTCCTCGCGCATGGTCGTCTCGGCGCTAGCCTGACGCTCTGCCGAGGCGGCCGCAAGCCGCGCCGCGGGCGTCGTCTCCGACGGTTCGGACTGGTTGACGATCTCCAGGCGCAGCGAGTGGCCCAGCGTCTTCTCCAGCGCTTCCTTCAGGCGGGTCCTGGCCCGGTCGGTACATAACGTACCCGGAGCCACCGCAATCACCACGCACTCCTGATCATGCTTGCGCAGCTCCGCGTGCAGGGCGAGTTCGCGCACCGTCCCCATGGGCAGACCCTCGGCAAAACGGTGCCAGTCGAACATCCCGTCTGCGGCCACGGCAGGTGCCACCGGTTCCGCCGTCGAAGATGCCGCCGGCGTGGCCTGTCGCGGCGACGACTCGCGGTGCGTGGGCTCATCGGCGTGCACCGGCGGTGTGGGTGCCTCCCGCGGAGGTGGCGGCTCGCTCACCCGCTCGCGGGGCGGCGGCGAGTTTTCACCACTGCGCGAGGCCGCCTGCGCGGCCGGTTTCGGCACGGCCGGTTCGATTGCAGCGGGTTGCACCGCGGGTGCGGCATTACGGGAGGGCGCGGCGCGCGGCGCAGACGCTTCCCTGCGCACCGTGGCCGGCCGGCGTTCGGCCTGGCCCTCGTCCTCCCCAGACCCCGGGGCTGGCTCCGGGCGAAAGGCCAGCAGGCGCAGCAAGGTCATCTCCACGCCCATGCGCGCGTCCGGCGCGTAGGGCAGATCACGCACCCCGTGGATCAGGATCTGATAGGTCAGCTGAATCGTTTCCGGGTCGACCCGGCCGGCGGCCTCGTGTGCCCAGACCAGCGCCTCCTCGCCCGCCGCCGGTGTGGCACCGGCCACCTGCTGCACCGCCACCTGGTGCACCAGCGCGGCGAGCTCGTCCAGCAGGCGCGACCAGTCGGGTCCCAGCGTCTCCAGCTCCGCCAGCCCCGCCAGCAGGGCCGGGCCGTCCCCGGCAAACACCGCATCCAGCAGCGCGGCCAGTCGCGTGCGCGGGAGCAATCCAAGCATGTCGCAGGCGTCGGATTCGCTCAGACGGTCGCCGCCATAGGCAATCGCCTGGTCGGTCAGACTCAGGGCATCGCGCATCGAGCCCTCAGCCGCCTCGCCCAGACGCAGCAGCGCACCCGGCTCCGCCTCGACGCCTTCGGCGGCCAGGATCCGGGTCAGGTGCTCGGCGATCATCGCCGGCGGCATCGGTTTCAGGTTGAACTGCAGGCAGCGCGACAGCACGGTGACCGGCAGCTTCTGCGGATCGGTCGTCGCCAGCAGGAACTTCACGTGTTCCGGCGGCTCCTCCAGGGTCTTCAACAGGGCGTTGAAGCTCTTCTCCGAGAGCATGTGTACCTCGTCGATCAGGTACACCTTGAAGCGCCCGGTAGTCGGGGCATAGGAGACGTTGTCCAGCAGCTCGCGGGTATCGTCCACCCGGGTGCGCGAGGCGGCATCCACTTCGATCAAGTCGAGGTGACGACCCTCGGCGATCTCCACGCAGGAACGGCACTCGCCGCAGGGCGTGGCCGTCACGCCGGTCTCGCAGTTGAGACAGCGCGCAAGAATCCGGGCAATGGAGGTCTTGCCCACCCCGCGGGTACCGGCAAACAGGTAGGCGTGGTGCAGGCGTTCGCCGCTCAGGGCATTGGCCAGGGCGCGCACCACATGCGGCTGCCCGACCAGGTCCTCGAAGCGCGAGGGGCGCCACTTGCGGGCCAGAACCTGGTGACTCATGCCTCCCCCGTCAGTGGAGTCTGTTGCGTGCCCGGGTGCGGGGCAATCACCGCAGGAATCTGGGCCGCAAGGAAAAGGGTGGTGGCCCGCACCCGCCACACCCCGGCGCCCGACGCAGCTGCTACCGTTGCTCCCTTCCGGGCCTGGCGGGGTTCACAACCTGTCGTCGCGAGGGGACTGATACGGACCACCATAACGCGGACCGCGATTCGGGCTTTCCGAATCCGGGCGGCAAGCTTCCGCATTTCCGGCGGACGCGTCAACCTTGAGACGCCACCAAGGGCCGGAACTGACGATAGCCCAAAACTAACAACCGTATAGAGAACGAAAACTGGATCAATGAGAGGCCAGCCCTTATCTTGAGTCTCGCAGTCGGGCATCGCCTCGACCGAACCCAAATCTTCTTTCTGGTCTACTGCAATTAACACCCAAACAGGAGTACGAAACATGGAACTCGAAAATCGCGAAGGTCAGCGCGTCCCGGAAGTCACCTTCCGCTGCCGCAAGGACAACGACTGGAATGACGTCCGCAGCGAAGACCTGTTCAAGGGTCGCAACGTGGTCGTGTTCGCCCTGCCGGGCGCATTCACCCCGACCTGCTCGTCCGCCCACGTGCCGCGTTACAACGAGCTGGCACCGGTGCTCAAGCAGCATGGCATCGACGAGATCGTCTGCATCTCGGTCAACGACGGCTTCGTGATGGAAGCCTGGCAGGCCGATCAGCAGGCCGACCGGGTGACCTTCATCGCCGACGGTAACGGCGAATTCACCGAACAGATGGGCATGCTGGTCGACAAGAGCGACCTTGGCTTTGGTCACCGCTCCTGGCGCTACTCCATGCTGGTGCGCGACGGCGTGATCGAGAAGCAGTTCATCGAGCCGGACGAGCCGGGCGACCCCTTCGTCGTCTCCGACGCCGACACGATGCTCGCCCACGTCGCCCCGGACGCGGCCTGCCCCGAAGACGTGGTGGTCTTCACCAAGCCGGGCTGCCCGTACTGCGCCAGCGCCAAGGAGATGCTGGAGAACGCCGGTCTCGACTACGAGGAGATCGTGCTGGGTCGCGACGCCAGCCTGCGCAGCCTGCGGGCAGCTACCGGTGCGATGACCGTGCCGCAGGTGTTCGTCGGCGGGCACCGCATCGGCGGCGCGGAAGATCTGCAGGAGTGGATCTCCCGCGAGAAAAAGGCGGCGTAACTCGTCACCACCACCCGGGGCGGGTCCACGGCCCGCCCCGGATGGCCATCTGCTCCCACAGGTGGCCATCCGTGTCCGGACGTCGAATCCGGACGGACGTCCGGACACGGATGGCAAACCCTGACGACCGTAACGACGGCGGTCGTTATGCGAAACTTCGACTAAACCCAACGTTGACCGAATCCTTCGAGGAACCGACATGGAACACTACGACATCATCGTGATCGGCGGCGGCAGCGGCGGCCTGGCCGTTGCGGAACGTGCCGCCCCGCACGGCGCCCGCGTCGCCGTGTTCGATCCCAAGCCCCTGGGCGGCACCTGCGTGAACGAGGGCTGCGTCCCGAAAAAGCTCACCTGGTACGCCGCGGAGCACCTGTCGCACGCCCGCGAGGCCGGCGAGTTCGGTGTGGACGTCGAGATCAAGGGCATCCGCTATGCCGACCTGGCGAACAAACGCCAGGCAATGCTGAAGGACCTGAACAACTTCTGGTCCGGGCACCTGGAGAAGCTGGGCGTGACCCACATCCCGGAACGCGCCCGCCTGGCCGACAAGAACAAGGTGGTCAGTGACAGCGGCACCGAGTACACCGCCGAGCGCATCGTGTTGGCCATGGGTGGCGCCCCGCTGGTACCGCCGCTCGAGGGCGCCGAGCTGGGTGCCACCTCCGACGACTTCTTCGAGTGGACCGAGCTGCCGGAATCCATCGCCGTAATCGGCGGAGGCTACATCGGGCTGGAAATGGCCGGCATGCTGCGCTCCATGGGTGTGAAGACCGACGTGGTCGCCATGGAGGACCGCGTGCTGGAGATCGCCGACCCGATGATCTCGCAGACGTTGGACCAGCACATGGAGCACCAGGGCATCGGCCGCCATCTGGGCATGAAGGCCGCGGGTCTGGGCGGCAAGCCCGGCGCGGTCACCGTCAAACTGGAAGGCGGCAAGGAACTGGGCCCGTACGAGAAGGTGCTGTGGGCCGTCGGCCGCAAGCCGGCCACCCAGGACATGGGCCTGGAAGAGGTCGGCGTCGAGATCGCCCGCG
Organism: Thioalkalivibrio sp. AKL12; assembly: GCF_000377925.1. NCBI lineage: Bacteria > Pseudomonadati > Pseudomonadota > Gammaproteobacteria > Chromatiales > Ectothiorhodospiraceae > Thioalkalivibrio > Thioalkalivibrio sp. AKL12. The sequence continues at coordinate 14,245 of NZ_KB898892.1, read as the reverse complement.
GCGGCACCATCCCGGTAGACGAGTGGCAGGCGACCAACGTCGAGGGCATCTACGCCCTGGGCGATATCATCGGCAAGGGGCCGCTGACCCCCGTGGCCATCGCCGCCGGTCGCCGCCTGGCCGCGCACTGGTATGCCCCGGAGACGAATCCCGTGCCGGTGGACTACGACCAGATCCCCACGGTCACCTTTACGCACCCGACCGCGGGCATGGTGGGCCTGACCGAGCCGCAGGCAGTGGAGAAGCACGGAGACAAGGTGCGTATCTACGAAACCCAGTTCGGCGGCCTGAACCGCGCCTTCGCCGAGGGCGAGGTGCCGCCGGTGGCAATGAAGCTGGTCTGCGCCGGGGACGACGAAAAGGTGGTGGGCATCCACATGATCGGCGCCAATGTCGACGAGATGCTGCAGGGTTTCGCGGTGGCCGTGCGCATGGGCGCGACCAAGCGCGACCTGGACCTGACCATCCCGCTGCACCCGACCAGCGCCGAGGAACTGGTCACCCTGAAGGAAGGCCGCCCGGGCCGCCAGGAAGGCATCGCCAAGGCCGCCTGAGGGGCGCCGCGCCCGCACCACGCAAAAACCGCCCCGGGGAACTCCACCGGGGCGGCTTCACCAGCTTTCCTCGCGGGGCCTCTGTGCCCGCTTGTTCAGGCCCGTGTGACCAGGATCGCTAGCCGACCGATGCGGTGAACGCGTCGACCTTGGGAGACGCTATCGAAGGCACGGCGTTTTTATTCGGCACGAATCAGAATGTAAAATTTACTGACTACCCTAAGACGCCCGCGATTCTCCCGAAACACCCGGGATCAGCAAAGAAACATGCGTGGTTCATGTTCGATCACTTGGAAACCGCGCGCACCCGCGGAACCGAAAAAGGCTGATGGGCGAGCCGCCATCCGCTCATGGCAACCCACCCACCAGCCTTTTGTTTCCTGATCGCGGTGTCCGATTGAACGAATGCCTTGCCAAAACGGCTCAGGCACATGGCGCACTTGATCAATCCATATCGCGCGCCGGACCCTCCTCGTCGAACTCGTCGTCATACCCCTGGGGACTGCGTCCGCCGTCTTGCGGCTCGTCCTCGCGCAGGTCCTCAACCCAGCCACGCAGGTCGTCCTCCACATCTTCGACGGTCTCGTCGACCGCCTCGCCGGCCTCCTCCGCCGGACCCGAGTCGGAACACGCGGCCAGCAGCCCTGCAGCCACCAGCAACAGGGCCATCCGGTACAGCGGAAAGCCCGCGAAACCGATCCCACCCTTACGGGTCCTGTGGGTTTTTCGCATTGCGCCAGTCATCTCGCGTTTCTCCATGGGTTGTCTCGGACACTCGGCACTCGGCCCGCAAAACCCCAATGCACTACCTATCGAACATGCGAATTGAATCGCCACTCTTGCCACCACCCGGACGTTATCCTGAAGGGGTTAAAACGCGTCGATCAGCACGCTCAGTTTGTCCCTCCCCAAGCGATCCAGTCTTGAATTGCATTCCAGAACTGAGAACGAGTTCGCCAAGCACAATCAAAGCATAGACCCAGAACACGAAATCCGGCCTACACTTGATCATTCAATAGATTTGCAAGGAGTGACATCATGCTGGGATGGGCATTGCTATTCCTGATCGTTGCGATCGTCGCGGGCGCGCTGGGGCTGAGCGGGATTGCCGGGGCCCCACGCAAATCGCCTGGATCCTGTTTGTCGTGGGCCTGATCCTGGCGGTGGTGTTCTTCGTCACCGGCAGGCGCCCCCCGGTGTAACGAAGGCTTGCTGACGACCGGGGCGAATGCGAACAGGTCGGCATTCGCCCCCGTTACGCCGCGGGCCGGTGTAACGAGAAGAAACACGCACGTTACGCAACGTAACGCACGGAACAGACCGCTTGGCCACAACCTGCTGATTCGCGGGGGCCAAAGAATTGGCGTGCAACTTGCAGTAGCCCCCCGAGACGTGAACACCATCACTTTGGGGATGCCGCTACCGCCATGTCCGACGCGCTCGACAGCACCCGGGAGTTCCTCGGCGCCCACGCCCCGTTCGACCAGCTCGAGACGGATGCGCTGGAGTTCCTGCTGCCCCGCCTGGAGAGCCGCTTCTACGCGCGTGGCGCGCGCATCACCGACCCCGAGGCCGGTCCGGCCCAGCGTTTCCACATCATCCGCCAGGGCCGCATCCGCGGCGAGACCCCGAGCGAGGACGAACAGCTCTCCGGCAAGGCCTGGGAGCTGATCCCCGGCGAATGCTTCCCGATCGGCGCCCTCCTCGGCCGCCGCGCGGTACATACCGTGCATCGCGCGGCGGAGGACACCGTCTGCCTGGAACTGAGTCTGGAGGACTTCGACCGCCTGCGCGCCCGTTCGCGGGTCTTTAACGACTTCTGCACGCGCCGCCTGGCCAACCTGCTGGACCGCCTGCAGCAGGGCCTGGACACCCTGTCCGCCCGCGACGGTGGCGCCGGACAACTCAATACGCCGCTGGTCTTGCGCCTGGCGCGCAGCCCGGTTACCTGCCGCCCGGACACCCGGCTGCGCGAGGTCCTGACCACCATGCGCGACGAGCGGGTCGGCTCCATCGTCGCGGTCGACGACAACCAGCGGCCGGTGGGCATCTTCACCCTGCATGACCTGCTCTCGCGCGTGGCGCTTGCGGATGTCGACCTCGACACCCCGGTCGCGGCCGTGATGACCCCCGACCCGGTGGCGCTGGAGGAAAGCACCCCGGGCTTCGAGGGTATCGAGGCGATGACCGAGCACGGGATGACCCACCTGTGTGTGGTGCGCGACGGCCGCCTGGTCGGCGTGCTGGGCGAGCGCGACCTGCTGACCAGTCAGCCGCTGACCCTGGACGGTCTGGTGCGCGCGATCCGCCGCGCCGACTCTGTCACCGCCGTCGCCGAGCGCCTGCGCCAGGTGCCACGCCTGATCGAGGCCGTGGCCGGCCAGGGAGCAGAAGCCGATCAGGTCCTGCGCCTGATCACGCGTCTCAACGAACACGCCACCCGCCGGGTGCTGGCCCTGTTGCGGCCGCAGCACGAGGCCATCGAGGGCATCGACTTCACTTGGCTGGCGTTCGGCTCCCAGGCGCGCGAGGAGCAGGCCCTGGTCACGGACCAGGACAACGGCATCCTGTTCGACGCCGAGGCCAGCGACGCGGACGCGATCCGCGAGCGCCTGCTGCCGTACGCGAAGGACGTGAACCAGGCGCTGGCCGAGTGCGGGTTCATGCTGTGCCCCGGCAACATCATGGCCGGCAACCCGGAGTGCTGCCTGAGCGGCCCGGAGTGGGATCAGCGTTTCACCCGCTGGATCGAGCAGGGCACGCCGGAGCACCTGCTCAAGAGCAGCATCTTCTTCGATCTGCGCGCGGTGGACGGCGATGCCGGACCCGTCGAGGCGCTGCGCACCCGCCTGCTGCAGAAGACCGCCTTCAACAGCCGCTTCCGCCGCCAGATGGCCGCCAACCAGCAGATGTTCCGCCCACCGCTGGGTCTGTTCGGCGAGATCAAGAGCGGGTCCAACGGGATCGATATCAAGAAACAGGGGCTCACGCCCTTCGTCGACGGCGCACGGGTGATCGCGCTGGCGGCCGAGTTGCCGGCCACACGCACCCACGAACGTCTGGACCAGGCCGTTGCGGCCGACGTAATGCGCGCCGCCGATGCCCAGGACTACCACGCCGCACTGCGCTACCTGCAGATGCTGCGCCTGCGCGCCCAGCAAAAGGCGCTGCGCGAGGGACGCGACGACGACAACCGAATCCGGCCGGAAGAGCTGGGTGCCCTGGAGGGACGGGTGCTCAAGGAGAGTTTCCGGCAGGCCCGCAAGCTGCAGGGACAGCTTGAGGTGCAATACCAGCTGTGATGGAACACGGCAAACAACAAAACCTTACGAGAGGAGCATCGTCATGTCACAAGAAGACCTGAGCCGGCAGGCCTACTGGCGGGCGCATCTGCGTCTGCTGGGTATCTGCCTGGCCATCTGGTTCCTGGTGTCGTTCGTGCTGGGCATTCTGGTCTCCCAGCCGCTGAACGCGTTCCAGCTGGGGGGCTATCCGCTGGGCTTCTGGTTCGCGCAACAGGGCTCGATCTACACCTTCATCATCCTGATCTTCGTTTATGCCTGGCGCATGAACGTCCTGGATCGCAAGTTCAACGTCCACGAGGAGTAAGCCTGTCATGGATCAACAGACTCTAAGCCTGCTCGTGGTCGGGGCGACCTTCGCCCTGTACATCGGCATCGCCATCTGGGCGCGCGCCGGTTCGACCAGCGAGTTCTACGTCGCCGGGCGCGGCATTAACCCGATCGCCAACGGCATGGCCACGGCCGCGGACTGGATGTCCGCCGCGTCGTTCATCTCCATGGCCGGCCTGATCGCGTTCCTCGGCTTCACCGGGGGTGCGTACCTGATGGGCTGGACCGGCGGCTACGTGCTGATGGCACTGCTGCTGGCCCCGTACCTGCGCAAGTTCGGGAAATTCACGGTGCCGGAATTCATCGGTGACCGCTTCTACTCGAAGACCGCACGCATTATCGCGGTGATCTCCCTGATCGTGATGTCCGTGACCTACGTGATCGGGCAGATGCGCGGAGTCGGGATCGCCTTCTCCAACATCCTGGAAGTACCACTGGCCACCGGCCTGATCGCCGGCATGACCGTGGTGTTCATCTACGCCGTGCTCGGCGGGATGAAAGGCATCACCTACACCCAGATCGCGCAGTACGTGATCATGATCTTTGCCTACACGGTGCCGGCGATCTTCATTGCCATCACCCTGACCGGCAATCCGGTCCCGCAGCTGGGACTGGGCTCCACCCTGCAGGGGACGGATACCTACCTGCTGGAGGCGCTGGACCAGACCATGGTCGATCTGGGCTTCCACGCCTACACCGAAGTGGGCGGCATGAGCATGCTCAACATGTTCCTGCTGACGCTGGCGCTGATGATCGGTACCGCGGGCCTGCCGCACGTGATCATCCGCTTCTTCACCGTTCCGCGCGTGCGTGATGCCCGCAAGTCCGCCGGCTGGGCGCTGGTGTTCATCGGCATCCTCTACACCACTGCCCCGGCAGTCGGCGCGATGGCCATCTGGAACCTGGTGAACACCGTCCACCCGGGCGAGATCGGCACCGAAGAGGGGCATCTGGCCCATGCGGACCGGCCGGCGTGGATGGAGCGCTGGGAACAGACCGGCCTGCTCGCCTTCGAGGACAAGAACGACGACGGCGTGATCCAGTACTACAACGACGGCAACGAAGAGTTCGCGGCTTTCGCCGAAGAGGAATACGGCTGGGAAGGTTCCGAGATCGTCACCCTCGACCGCGACATCATGGTGCTGGCCAACCCCGAGATCGCCGGGCTTCCGGGCTGGGTCATCGCACTGGTCGCAGCGGGCGGTATCGCCGCCGCACTGTCGACCGCAGCGGGACTGCTGCTGGCCATTGCGTCGGCCATCTCGCATGACTTGCTGAAGGGCGTGTTCATGCCAAGGATCAGCGAGAAGAGAGAGCTCATGGCCGGACGTATCGCCATGGGTGTCGCCATCCTGTTCGCCGGTTATCTGGGGCTGAATCCACCCGGCTTCGCGGCCGAGGTGGTGGCACTGGCCTTCGGTCTCGCCGCGGCCTCGCTGTTCCCGACCCTGATGATGGGCATCTTCATGAAGAAGATGAACAAGGAAGGCGCGATCGCCGGCATGCTGGTGGGGCTGCTGACCACCCTTCTGTACATCTTCACGTACAAGGGCTGGTTCTTCTTCTCCGGCACCGCCATGCTCCCGGACAACCCGGACGGCTGGCTGCTGGGCGTGAACCCGACCGGCTTCGGCGCCATCGGCGCGGTCTTCAACTTCGTCACCGCCTACATCGTGATGAAGCTGACCAAGGAGCCGCCGAAGGACATCCAGGATCTGGTGGAAAGCGTGCGCGTACCGCGTACCGAAGGCTGATGGACGGTCCCGCCATGACCAACATGGCGGGACCCCTGCCACCATGACTGGATGGTCATTCGACAGGAGAAAAGACGGGGTCGGCTCGGGTGCACCGGGTCGGCCCCTTTTATCTGGCACAGTGTTTGTGGGCCAAGCGGCAATCGACCCCACCCCGGGCGATTGCCGGTTGCCCCACCCCACACGGACCCACGCATGAACGGCGAACTCGAAGAGATCCGCGAGTTTCTCGACCACTGCCCCGATCTGGCCCCCCTGCCAAAGGCCAGCCGGGATGCCTTTCTGCGCCAGCTCACTCTGCGCTACCTGCGTGAGGGCACCAGCTTTCCCCCGGACGCCGAACCCGGCCTGTGGATCGTGCGCACCGGCACGCTGGAGATCCGCGACGCGCAGGACACCCTGCACGACCGCCTGGGCGAGGGCGATCTGGTGCACATCCCCAACACCCCGGCGCGCCCGCTGGGCCCGGTCACCGAGGACGCCCTGGTCTACCACCTGCCGCTGGATCGCGCCCTTGAGCTGGCCGCGCGCGACGACACCATCGCCCAGTTCCTCGACGCCGACGCCCCGCGCCCACTGGCCACCGACCGCACAACACAGGGCGGGCACGGGGACCGCAGCCTGCTAACCACGCCAGTGCGCGCCCTGATGACCTGCGACCCGATACTGGCGGTCAGCACGCTCAGCCTGCGCGAGGCCGCGCGCCTGATGGACCGCGGCGACATTTCCGCGCTGCTGCTGCACACGCCCGAGCGCCCGGGCGAACCCTGCGGCATCCTCACCGACACCGACCTGCGCCGTGCGGTCGCCAACGGCGTGGACCCCGGCCAGCCCGTTGCCGAATCCATGGCCAGCCCGCTGACCACGGTTGAGCGCGGCACCCCCGCCTTCGAGGCCCTGCTGCGCATGGCGCGCCACGACATCCACCACCTCCCAGTCGTCCACGAGGCCGACGGGACCCTGGCCGGCATCCTCTCCAGCACCGACCTGATCCGCCACCAGGGCACCAGCGCCATCTACCTGGTGCGCGACCTGCGCCGTGCCGACGACCTTGCCGGCCTGCAGGGCGTAATGCAGGCCCTGCCCCAGTTGCAGGTGCGACTGGTGGAGGCCGGCGCCGACGCCGCCCAACTCACCCAGACTGTTACCACGGTGATCGACACACTCACCCAGCGCCTGATCGAGCTGGACGAACGCGACCGCGGCCCGGCCCCCTGCGCCTTTGCCTGGCTTGCGAGCGGCAGCCAGGGCCGCCACGAGCAGACCGTGTTCACTGACCAGGACACCGCTCTCATCATTGCCGATGACGCCTCGCCGGACGTCGACGTCTGGTTCGCGGAGCTTGCCCGCGGGGTAACCGCCGGCCTCGACGCCTGCGGCATCCGCGCCTGCCCCGGCGATGTCGATCCCACCCATCCCGACTGGCGCCGACCCGCGGCTGCCTGGGCGCGCGAGATGGAACGCGTGCTGCACCACCCGGCCCCACGCGATGCGATGCTGGCCACCCACTATCTCGACATGCGCGTGATCCACGGTGCGGCCGAACTGTTCGAACCATTACGCCAACAGGCATTGGAGGTTGGTGCGCGCCACGAAGCCCTGCTGAGCACCCTGGCCGACCAGGCGCGCAACCTGCCCCCGCCGCTCGGCTTCTTCCGCCAGTTCGTGCTGGAGGACAGCGGCGCACACGCCGACACCCTCGACCTGAAGATGCGTGGGCTGCTGCCGATCGTCGCCATGGCACGGGTCTTTGCCCTGCACGCCGGCAGCGCGGCACGCAGCACGGTGGAACGCCTGAGCGCCGCGGCCCGGGCGGGGGTTATCAACGAGAGCACGGCCGACAACCTGGCCGATGCCTGGCTGTACATCGCTAACCTGCGCGCCCGCCATCAGGCTCGCCAGATCCGCAACGGCCAGCCCCCGGACAACGCGCTGGACCCGGCCGGACTGTCCACCCTGGAGCGCAGTCACCTGAAGACCGCCTTCCGCCTGGTGAACGACGCCCGCAAGACGGCCCTCTGATGGTCTGCCCTCTGCACGCTGCCGCATGGCTCCGCCCGCCTGGCCACTGGCGCTTCTGCCGCGCCCGGCGTCGGGCTGCGCGCCGCGCCCCGCCGGGCCCGCTGCGCGAGCTCCTCGAGGCCCCCATGCCGCCCGCCGGCCAGCCGGTGGCCGCCAGCCGCTTTCTCGCAGTGGATCTGGAAACCACCGGCCTGGACCCGGAACACGACCGCATCCTGAGCATGGGCTGGGTGGCGATGGAGGGCCCGCGCATCGACCTCGCCACCGCGGACCAGCGCCTGGTGCGCGCCGAAGGGCCCGTGCCGGAGGCCAGCGCCGTCATCCACCGCATCACCGATCAGCGCGCCGCCGGCGGGGTACCGCTGGACGAGGCCCTGAACGCCCTGTTCCACGCGCTCGCCGGGCGCGTCATGGTGGCGCACCACGCGGCCCTGGAGATCGGCTTCCTCGAGCAGGCCTGCCAGCGCCTGTACGGCGTGCGCGCCCCGCTGGCCATCGTGGACACGCTGCGCCTGGCGGAGACGGCCCTGCGCCGCGCCGGCCAGCCGATCCCGGCCCACGGGCTGCGCCTGCATACCCTGCGCGCGCGCTACAACCTGCCGGCCTATCGCGCGCACGACGCGTTGTTCGACGCCATCGCCGCGGGCGAACTGTTCGCCGCGCTGCTGAGCCGGCAATCGCCGGACGGAAAACTGCCACTGGGGCGCGTGCTGTTCCGCCCCGCGTGGCTCTGGTAAGCGCGGCCAGCGCCCGGTTCGCATGCTATCCTCGCACCCACCAAAGGGGCTGGCGGTTGGCCACTCCCATACCCCATACCCCATACCAAAAACCGATCTGGAGGCCCTGATGAGTGACAACATCGAGTCCACCCTCACCGAGACGCGCCACTTTGCGCCGCCGGCGGAGTTCACCGAAAACGCCCGCCTGAAGCCGGCCGATCTCGAGGCCCTGCACCAGAAGGCCGAGGCCGACTACGAGGGCTTCTGGTGCGATCTCGCGCGCGAGAAGATCGACTGGAAGACCGAGTTCACCCAGGGTCTCGACGAGTCCAAGGCGCCGCATTACCAGTGGTTCGCCGACGGGCGCATGAACGTCTCCTACAACTGCATCGACCGCCACCTGGAAGTCCGCGGCAACAAGACCGCGATCGTCTTCGAGGCGGAGAACGGCGACACCCGCCACCTCACCTACCGTGACCTCTACAACGAGGTCGGCAAGCTCGCCAACGCCCTCAAGGGCATGGGCGTGGTGAAGGGTGACCGCGTCATCATCTACATGCCGATGAACGCCGAGGCCGTGATCGCCATGCAGGCCTGTGCCCGCATCGGCGCGATCCACTCGGTGGTGTTCGGCGGCTTCTCCGCGGACGCCCTGCGGGACCGCGTGGTGGACTCCGGCTCCAAGGTCGTGATCACCGCCGACGGCGGCGAGCGCGGCGGCAAGGTCGTGGGGCTCAAGGCCAACGTCGACAAGGCGCTGGACTCCAACCCGGGCGACGTCGAGAAAGTGGTCGTCTGCAAGCGCGCCGGCAACGACGTCACCATGCACACCGACCGCGACGTCTGGTGGGAAGACGCCGTGGACGGCGAATCCGTCGACTGCGAGCCGGAATGGGTGGAGGCCGAACACCCGCTGTTTCTGCTCTACACCTCCGGCTCCACCGGCAAGCCCAAGGGCATCCAGCATTCCAGTGCCGGCTACCTGCTGGGCGCGATCGTCACTAACGAGTGGGTGTTCGACCTGCAGGGCAACGACGTCTACTGGTGCACCGCGGATGTCGGCTGGATCACCGGCCACACCTATGTCGCCTACGGCCCGCTGGCCGTGGGTGCCACCCAGGTGGTCTACGAGGGTACCCCGACCGTGCCCGACGCCGGGCGCTGGTGGAAGATGTGCCAGGACCACGGCGTGACCGTGTTCTACACCGCCCCCACCGCTATCCGCGCGCTGATGAAGGCCGGACCGGACCTGCCCAAGCAGTACGACCTGTCCAAGCTGCGCCTTCTGGGCACGGTCGGCGAACCGATCAACCCCGAGGCCTGGATGTGGTACTACACCACCGTCGGCGAAGAACGCTGCCCGATCGTCGATACCTGGTGGCAGACGGAGACCGGCGCCAACATGATCGCCCCGATCCCGGGCGCGACCACGCTGGTCCCCGGCTCCTGCACCCAGGCCCTTCCCGGCATTGCGGCCGACGTGGTGGACGAGGACGGCAAGAGCCTGGGCGCCGACGAGGGCGGCTACCTGGTCATCAAGAAGCCCTGGCCGCACATGCTGCGCACCGTCTGGGGCGACGACCAGCGCTACAAGGACACCTACTGGCCCAAGTTCGGCGGCAAGTACTACCTGGCCGGCGACTCCGCGCGCCGCGACTCCGAGGGCAACTTCTGGATCATGGGGCGCATCGATGACGTGCTGAACGTCTCCGGCCACCGCATGGGCACCATGGAGGTCGAATCCGCTCTGGTCGCGCACAAGGCGGTCGCCGAGGCCGCCGTGGTCGGCCGCCCGCATGACGTGAAGGGCGAGGCCATCGTCGCCTTCGTGATCCTGCAGGGCGATCGCCTGACCGGCGACGAGGCCGAGGAGATGGTCAAGGAACTGCGCAACTGGGTCGCCGACCAGATCGGCCCGATCGCCAAGCCGGACGACATCCGCTTTGCCGACGGCCTGCCCAAGACCCGCTCCGGCAAGATCATGCGCCGCCTGCTGCGCTCCATCGCCAAGGGCGAGGAGATCACCTCCGACACCTCCACGCTGGAGAACGAGGCCGTCATCCCGCAGCTCCAGGGCAAGGCCTGAGCCCCGGGCCGGGGCCCCGCGCCCCGGCCTCTTCCGTCCCTCCGCTCCTCTCCGCGTCATTGCGAGGAGCCGAAGGCGACGCGGCAATCTCCGTCCGTAACCACCGGAATCTGACCACTCGCGCAGTGCCAGCATCAGGAGATTACTCGCTGCGCTCGCCCTTCGGGCCGGCCTTTGGCCGTTCAACGCAGCTTCGCTGCTTTTGTGCTTCGTCGCTGTGCTCCTCGCAATGACGGGGCGGGGGTTATCATTCGCACTCACAACCCCTCCCCGGCACCATCACCGGCAAACCCCAGGCCCCACAACGCATGAGCACCCACCACTCCGGCACTCCAAAGGACCACCCCCAGGCCCCGCGCCTGCGCGTGCTGCTGGGCGAGGTCACGGCCATGGGCCCGGGCAAGGCCATGCTGCTGGAGGCCATCCGCGACAAGGGCTCGATCTCCGCGGCCGCGCGCAGCGTCGGCATGTCGTACCGCCGCGCCTGGGACCTCGTCGAGACCATGAACCAGAGCTTCCGCGAGCCCATGGTGGCCACCGCCAAGGGCGGCTCCGGCGGCGGCGGGGCCCAGGTCACCGCCTTCGGCGAGACCGTACTGGCACGCTACCGCGACATGGAACGCCAGGCCTGCGAGGCCCTGCGCGACGAGCTGCACGCCTTCGCCGAGTTCCTCGCCGACGACCCCAAGCCGTAAACCCGACCCCAGTCTTGACTGGGTCTCCCCCGGCCCCGCATCATTGCGCCTACCGATATGCAAACTGAAATATAACGAAACGCATATCCACCCAGACAAGAACCTCGTCACTGCGAGGAGCAGCGCGACGAAGCAGTATCCCAACGGAACCACCCGAGCCCAACAAGACCCAGCCACAGGGAAGACCCACACCATGCACCTGCGCGCCCTGCTCCTGACCCTGCTCCTCCTACTACCCGGCCTGGCCACCGCCAACGGCCCGCTGACCATCGCCGCCGCCTCCGACCTGCGCTTCGCCCTGGACGAGATCCTGGATACCTACCGCGAGGCATACCCGGACGACGCGGTACGCGTCACCTACGGCTCCTCCGGCCGCATGACCACGCAGATCATGAACGGCGCCCCCTACGACGTCTTCTTCTCCGCCGATATCGCCTACCCACAGAAGCTGCGCGCCGAGGGCCACGCGGTGACCGAGCCGGAGGTCTACGCCATCGGCCGCATCGTGCTGTGGAGCAACCGCATGGATGCCTCGGAAATGACACTGGAAGACCTGCTACGCGACGACATCCGCCGCGTCGCCATCGCCTCCCCAACCCACGCCCCCTACGGCGTGCGCGCGATGGAGGCGCTCAAGTCCGTCGGCATCTGGGACGACCTGCAACCGAAGATCGTCAACGGTGACAACATCGCCCAGACCGCGCGCATGATCCAGGCGGGTGGCGCGAAGATCGGCATCATCGCGCTTTCACTGGCCGAGTTCCCGGACCTGGCCCAGCACAACTACCACCTAATCGACGACGCCCTGCACGAACCCCTCACCCAGGGCTTCATCATCACCCGGCGCGGTGAACACAACGACACGGCGCACCGCTTCTCGGAGTACATGAACGGCGATACCGCACGCGACATCATGCGCCGCTACGGCTTCGTGATGCCCGGCGAAGCACTCCCCGAAGACGAACCCGCCGACACGGCCACGGCAACCCCGTAACCGGCCATGTTCGAGCTGAGCCCCACGGACTGGATGGCGATCGAGGTCACCCTCAAGCTGGCGATCTACACCACGCTGATCCTGCTGGTGATCGCCACCCCCATCGCCTGGTGGCTGGCCAACGGCCGCGCCCCCGGCGGCCTGCGCACCACGGTCCAGGCACTGGTCGCCCTGCCGCTGGTCCTGCCGCCCACCGTGCTCGGCTTCTATCTGCTGGTCCTGCTGGGCCCGGCCGGCCCGGTCGGCAGCACGCTGGAGAACCTGGGCCTGAACCACCTGGCGTTCACCTTCCAGGGCATCCTGATCGCCTCGGTGATCTACTCCCTGCCCTTCGCCGTGCAGCCCCTGCAGCAGGCCTTCGCCAACCTCGGCCGCCGGCCGACCGAGATCGCCGGCTCGCTGGGCGCCGGGCGCATGGACCGCTTCTTTACCGTGATCCTGCCGATGTCGCGTGGCGGCTTCATCGTCGCCGCCACGCTCGCCTTCGCCCACACCCTCGGCGAATTCGGCGTGATCCTGATGCTCGGCGGCGCCATCCCCGGCGAGACCCAGGTGCTGTCCATCCTGATCTACGACCACGCCGAGGCGATGGACTTCGCCTCCGCGCATCGCCTGTCGCTCGGGCTGCTCATCTTCGCCTTCGTGGTGCTGTTCGTGGTCTACGCCATCAACCGCCGCTTCGACACGGTGCGCCTGTGAACCTGTCGCCTTCCCGTAAATTCGGTCCATTGAAAACTGGAGGTCTCCGGGCACACTAGAGCCAAAGGAGGCCGAGATGCGCAAGAGTCGGTTTACGGAGAGTCAGATTGTTCAGACGCTGAAGCAGGTCGAAGGCGGCCGGAAGGTGAAGGACGTCTGTCGGGAGATCGGGGTCTCTGAGGCGACCTACTACCAGTGGAAGTCGAAGTACGGTGGCATGGAGGCTGCGGACGTCCGACGGCTGAAGGAGCTGGAGGACGAGAACAACCGGCTCAAACGGATGTATGCCGAGCTGGCCCTGGAGAACACGGCCCTGAAGGACGTGATCACAAAAAAGCTCTGAGCCCGGACGATAAGCGCCGTGTGGTCACTGCGTTGACGCAGGACCACGGGCTGAGTCAGCGCCGGGCCTGTCAGGCGGCAGGGGTTGCGCGGTCGGTGGTGCGATACCGCAAGCAACCGGACCGGGACGATGCGGTGATCGCGCTACTGCAGGAGTTGGTGGAGCGCTATCCGGAGCGGGGCTTTGGCAAGCTGTTCAAGCTAATCCGGCGTCGGGGCATGCCCTGGAACCACAAGCGGGTCTGGCGCGTGTACTGCGCCCTGAAGCTGAACCTGCGGCGCAAGGGCAAGCGCCGTTTGCCACCACGGGAGCCACGGCCCCTGGCGTCGACCGAAGCCCCGAACGTGGGCTGGTCAGCGGACTTCATGTCGGATGCGCTATGGGACGGACGGCGCTTCCGCACCTTCAACGTCGTGGATGACTTCAACCGGGAAGCGCTGGCCGTGGAGATCGATCTGAATCTGCCCGCACCCCGTGTGATCCGGGTGCTGGAGCGTATTGCCGCCTGGCGGGGCTATCCGCAGCAGCTCCGGCTCGATAATGGCCCCGAGTTCGTCTCGGCCGCGATCGCCGACTGGGCCGACCAGCGCGGCGTGGAACTGAGCTTCATCCAGCCGGGCAAACCGATGCAGAACGGCTTCATCGAACGGTTCAACGGCAGCTACCGCCGCGGGGTCCTGGACCTCTACGTCTTCCGAACGCTGACCGAAGTCCGGGAACACACCGAGCAGTGGCTGCAGGACTACA
>NZ_KB898891.1:0-246512 GCF_000377925.1 Thioalkalivibrio sp. AKL12 | reverse complement strand
CCTCCCCGTTGTCGTCGCGCCGAGTGGAGAGGCTTTTCGCGGGATTCAAGGCGCTGGATGTCTGAGCGGAGCCGAAGGCGCAGCGAGTTCAGCGCCGCCCGCGAAAAGCCTCGGAGCGAGGGAAACCCCGGCCCGCGCAGCGGGCCGGGGTCGCGGCAGTCGGGCGTGTTTCTTGGGTACTTCTTTGCACGAGCAAAGAAGTACCTCGCGGTGCGCTCGCGAGAGAGCGCCTGGCAGGCGGTCAGACGAAGGCACGTAAACACCGGATGCCGATCCAGGACCAGCCTCAATATGCGGGGCTATCGATGCGTCGAAACGATTCGCTGTGCTCATCGGGACCCTGCGGGCTTTCTGTCAGGGCTAGGCGGGGGCGTTCGCGGGCAAGCCCGCTCCCACAACACTCGCTGTGGCGGATTCGATCAGGTGCAGAGGAGGTGCTCGGGGTAGGGCGAGCCGTCGAGTTGGCGCAGGACGGGGCCGGCCGCGCTGATCTCCAGGTAGCCGGGGTGTTCGTCCCAGGCGGGCAGGACGCAGCGCTGGCGTGGCTGGCCGTCGACGGTCAGCTTGTGGATCGCCGGGCGATGGGTGTGGCCGTGGATCATCAGCGGGACGTCGGCGTCGCGGAAGGTGTCGGCGACCGCCTCGGCATTGACGTCCATGATCGCGGCGGCCTTCATCTGGCCGCTGTCGCGGCTGGCGGCGCGCATGGCTTCGGCCTGGCGGATGCGTTCTTCCAGGGGATGGGCGAGAAACGTCCGTTGCCATTCGCCACTGCGTACTTGCTGGCGAAACGCCATGTGCTCGGTGTCGTCGGTGCACAGGGAGTCACCGTGCAGGAGCACGGCGGGTCCGCAGGGCAGTGCCGCATGCAGGGGGTCGGGAGCGAGCTGCATCCCCGCGCACGCCGCGTAGGCCTCGCCCACGAGAAAATCCCGATTGCCATGGATAAAGGCCACCGGGATGTCCAGGGTCTTCAGGCCTGCGGCGAGCCGTTCGGCAGCGGGAAAGCCGGCGTCGTCGCCGACCCAGTATTCGAACAGGTCGCCCAGGATGTACAGAGAGGAGGCCGCGCGCGCCGGCCCTTCGAGGAAGGCGAGCGTGGCCTCGAGCAGGGGGCCGGGTTCGCGATCCAGATGCAGGTCGGAGATGACCAGGGCCGGCGCGCGGGCACTCACGAAGAGGTTAGTCCTCGACGCGCTTGACGCTTTCCATCACGACCGGCTCCTGCGGTACGTCCTGGTGCATGCCGGCGCGGCCGGTGGGAAGGGCCTCGATCTTGCGCACCACGTCCATGCCCTCGGAGACCTTGCCGAACACGGCATAGCCCCAGCCCTGCGCGTTCGGGGCCGTGTGGTTCAGGAAGTCGTTGTCGTTCACGTTGATGAAGAACTGCGCGGTGGCGGAATGCGGGTCCTGGGTACGCGCCATGGAGATCGCACCGACCTCGTTCTTCAGGCCGTTGTCCGCTTCGTTGCGGATCGGCTCGCCCGCGGACTTCTGGTTCATGTCCTTGTCGAAGCCGCCGCCCTGGACCATGAAGCCCGGGATCACGCGGTGAAAGATCGTGCCGTCGAAGAAGCCGTCATCCACGTAGGAGAGGAAGTTGGCGACCGTCTCCGGGGCGGCTTCGGCGTTGAGTTCCAGCACGATGCGGCCGTGGTTGGTTTCGATTGCGACCTGCGGATGGGTGTCGGCCATGAGGGCTCCTGATGTGAAGAGGGTGATCAGCAGGGTGGCCAGCACGACGCCGAGCCGGGTGCGGATGCGTTGCATTGGACTGACCTCCGGAAGATAAGACCGGCAATGGTACCCGCCACTGGCAAGGCCTGCCAGCATGCCGGAAGTGTGTGTGGGCGTGAGGGCGAGGCGCTGGTGAGCCGGTGGACGCTCCGCTACCATGCGCGCGATGACGAACTCGATAATCCGCACCCGCTTCGCCCCCAGTCCCACCGGCCTGTTGCACCTGGGCAATGTACGCACGGCGCTGTTCAGCGCCCTGCGGGCCCGTTCGCGCGGAGGGCATTTCCTGCTGCGCATCGAGGACACCGACGCCGAGCGCTCGCGCCCGGAGTTCGTTGACGCGCTGCAGCGCGATCTGCGCTGGCTCGGGCTGGACTGGGACGAAGGCTTTGGTGCCGGGGGCGATGCAGGCCCCTACGCGCAGTCCGAGCGCGGCGAACTCTATGCGGGCTATTACAGCCAGCTGATCGACAAGGGGCTTGCCTATCCCTGCTTCTGTTCGCCCGCAGAGCTGGAGCGCGGGCGCAAGCGCATGCGTGCCCAGGGCAAGCCGCCGCGCTATCCCGGGACCTGCGCCCATCTGAGTGCGGAGGAGGGCGGCCGGCGCGAGGCCGAGGGGCAAAAGCCCACGCTGCGTTTTCGTGTGCCACTGGGCCGGACCATCCGCTTCGAGGACGGGGTGCGTGGGCCGGTCAGCTTCCGTACCGACGAGATCGGTGATTTCGTGATTCGCCGATCCGATGGCACGCCGGCCTTCTTCTTCTCCAACGCGATCGATGATGCCCTGATGGGTGTGACCGACGTGGTGCGCGGCGAGGACCATATCGCCAACACGCCGCGGCAGATGCTGCTGCTGGAGGCGCTGGGCCTCGCGGCACCCGCGTATCACCACCTGCCGCTGGTGATGGGGCAGGACGGGGCGCCGCTGTCCAAGCGCAATGGTTCCGCGAGCGTCGAGGAGTTGCGGACGAAGGGCTATCTGCCGGTCGCGATCCTGAACCACCTGGCGCGTCTTGGGCATCGCTACGAGAGCGATGCCCTGCTGTCGCCCACGGAGCTGGCGGCCGGATTCAGCCCCGAGCGTATTGGTCACAGCGCGGCGCGGCATGATCCGCAGCAGCTGGATCACTGGCAGTCAGAGGCCCTGCGCAGCCTTTCGGATGCCGAGATGCAGGCCTACCTGGAGGCGGCGGGGGTGCTGGAGGCGGTGGCCGCCGAGCAGCGCCCGGCGTTGGCGCGGCTGCTGCGCGACAACATCACCCGCGCCGAGGAGGCGCCACTGTGGGTCGCGGCGTTCGCCGCCGATCCGGCGCCGTACAGCGCGGCCGCGCGCGAGGAACTGACGGCCGCAGGTCCGGGTTTCTTTAACGCTGGGCTGGATGCGCTGGATGCGGCCGAGGATTTTCCCGCCCTGGCCAAGGCGGTGGGGCAGGCCACCGAGCGCAAGGGGCGCAAGCTGTTCATGCCGTTGCGGGCGGCGTTGTCCGGGCAGACCTTTGGGCCGGAGCTGCCGCGTATCTGGGAGTATCTGGGGCGCGAGCGCGTGCGTTTGCGCCTGGAAGCCGCGCGTCGTCGCGCAGCGGGCTGAACCCGCGAGGAGCAAGTGTGCCCGCCGGCGGGCGGCGGGCGCCATCGTTCAGGCCGCTTCGTGGGTCCCGAAGGCGCGGGCGCGCAGGGTGTTGTCCAGCAGCATCGCCACGGTCATCGGGCCGACCCCGCCCGGCACGGGCGTGATCCAGGCGGCCTTCTCGGCGGCGGCGTCGAACTCCACGTCGCCGGTCAGGGTGCCGTCGTCGCGGCGGTTGATGCCGATGTCGATCACGGTGGCGCCGGGCTTGATCCAGTCACCCTTGACCAGGCCGGGCTTGCCGACCGCGGCGACCACGATGTCGGAGTGCCGTGCAATGGCGGCGGTATCCGGGGTGAAGCGATGGCAGATGGTCGGGGTCGCACCGGCCAGCAGCAGTTCCAGGGCCATGGGTCGGCCGACGATATTGGAGGCGCCGATCACGCACGCCGTGCGGCCCTTGAACGGTTCCTCGATATGCCGCAGCAGCTGGATGACGCCCCAGGGGGTGCAGGGGCGCAGGCGCGGCACGCGCGCCACCAGGCGGCCGACGTTGTACGGGTGGAAGCCGTCCACGTCCTTGGCCGGGGAGATGCGCTCGATCACCGTCTCGGGGTCAATGTGATCCGGCAGCGGCAGCTGGACCAGGATGCCGTCGATGGTGCGGTCGGCATTGAGCTGGTCGATCAGCGCCAGCAGATCGGTCTGCGGCGTGCCCGCGGGCAGGTCATAGGAGTGCGAGACCACACCCACCTGTTCGCAGGCCTTGCGCTTGTTGCGCACATAGACCTCGGAGGCCGGGTTGGTCCCGACCAGCACCACGGCGAGGCCCGGCGGACGCAGGTCGCGGGCGGTCATGGATTCGATCTCGGTCGCGATTCTTGCGCGGTGGGTCTGGCCAATCGCGCGTCCATCGATGATCTGGGCCGTCATGGGGTCTCGCCTCCGGGGGAACGCCCGCGATCTTCCCATGGCGGGCGCGGGGGCTCAAGCGATTTGCCGGGCGGAATCTGCATGGGGGCGAGGCGGATGCCTCGGCCAGCGGAGGTGCCTGGCTACAGGGCCGCCGAGAGGCCGCTTGCGGGCGCACTGGCCTCGCAGCGGTTGCGCCCGTCCTGTTTGGCGCGATAGAGCGCGTCGTCGGCACGGGCAACCAGGGTCCCGGCGGTGTCCCTGGATTTCGGGTTCGCGTCGAGGCTGGCGATGCCGACGCTGACCGTGACCGTCAGGGTATCCGGTGCGCAGGGCGGGGCGGCCTGGTGCCCGGTCAGGGTGATCGGGTGGCCGGATATGGCTTCGCGCAGCTTCTCGCCCAGCGCCATGGCTGCCTTGAGGTCGGTATGCGGGGCGACGACGACGAACTCCTCCCCGCCGAAGCGCGCGGCAAGGTCGGAGCGCCGCAGGACTTGCTGCATGCGTTCGGCCAGGGTCGTCAGGATGTAGTCCCCGATCAGGTGGCCCAGGCGGTCATTGATCGGCTTGAACTGGTCGATATCCAGCATCACGACGGACAATGGCTGGCCGTAGCGCCGGGCGCGGGATACTTCCTCGTCCAGCCGGCGATCCATGTGCCGGCGGTTGAACAGGCCGGTCAGCGGGTCGGTGATGGATTCGTGTTCCAGCCGCGTAATGTGGCGGATCTTCTCCACCGAGCTATGGGTCAGACCGACCACGGTGCAGACGAAACAGCCCCCGAGGAGGAAGATGGCTGGCACCAGGAGGTCGGGCAGGCCCTCGTAGAGCCCCCAGTTCAGCGGGATGTAGCCGAAATAGCCGAGGATAAAGACCGGGACCAGAAAGAACATCATCTTCCAGCCGGTGCGGACCCGGCTCTCGGGGAGCTCGCGCAGCAGACGGGCGAGTGTCCATTGGGCATACAGGAGGCCGCTTGCCCCCAATACAATGGCTGTGTTGGCTACCCAGTCGAGCATCCGTCCCCTCCGCGCTCGCGACCCTGCGAACGTCCCGAGCCGACGTTAGCACGGGGCCGCGCCCGAGGGGAGGGCATTGCAGGCGGAATCTGTTGATGAATGTTGACCGCGAACCCCTCGCGGGGCTACCATCCTGCGCTCGCTGTGTAGGCCCTTTAGCGGGGACGGCTCGACGGGGTATAGCGCAGTCTGGTAGCGCGCCTGCTTTGGGAGCAGGATGTCGGGGGTTCGAATCCCTCTACCCCGACCATGGCTCCCGGCCACGGTTTTCCGGCAGGCTCGGATCAGGCGCCATGGCCTCAATGCTCGGCGGTAACGCGCTCGTAGCTCAACCGGATAGAGCATCGGCCTTCTAAGCCGACGGTTGCAGGTTCGAGTCCTGCCGGGCGCGCCAGGGCCGCCCTTCGCGCAAGTAGCTGTACAGTGACACGGTGGTGACCGTAGCTCAGTTGGTAGAGTCCCGGATTGTGACTCCGGTTGTCGTGGGTTCGAGTCCCATCGGTCACCCCACCCCCTTTTTTTGTTCAGGGGGCCGTTAGCTCAATTGGTAGAGCAGTGGACTCTTAATCCATTGGTTGTAGGTTCGATTCCTACACGGCCCACCATTTTCTTTCCCGCTTTTCCCGATTGATCTCAAATAACGCCGCAGGCGTGTAGCGGATCCCTTTGCCGTTTTCGGTTTGGCGAAGGATGGGGCGGCATATCTCCAGTTCTTTCACCTTCCGTTCAGATGCGCGGGCGTAGTCTGTTTGCGTGTTCGTGTATCAGTGCGGTTTGTGCCGTCGGGAGGCTGGAAAGATGACAGGCAGAATTTTAATGATCCTGATGCTGGCGGGTTTGGTGGCCCTCCTGGCGGGGTGTCAGACGGTGAGCAAGCAGCAGACCGGGGCCCTGATCGGGGGTGCGGCCGGCGGTGTCATCGGCAGTCAGATCGGCGGCGGGCGCGGGCGTACTGCGGCGATTATTGCCGGGACCCTGGCGGGTGCGGCGGTTGGCGGTTCGGTGGGGCGGAGCATGGATGACGTGGACCGGATGCGCGTGTCGCGTACGCTGGAGACGGTCCCGGATCGCCAGAGCTCGACCTGGCGCAACCCGAATACCGGGCATCAGTACCACGCTACACCGACCCGGACCTACCGCTCCTCGGGGCAGGACTGCCGCGAGTACCAGGTGCAGGCCACCATGGACGGCTACCCCGAAACGATTAACGGCACGGCCTGCCGTGATGCCAGCGGGCGCTGGGTGGATGTTTAGAGAGAACCTCGGTGCCCCGGGCGGCTTGTCCGGAGACGGGTCACCCGGAAGGCGGCCACAAAAAAGCCCCGCATGAGCGGGGCTTTCTCGTTCCGGGGTTGCCCCCGGAAGGGGGCGCGAACCGATCAGGACCTGCGGTACATGTCCTCGGTGGTCGGGACGTAGCCGAGGTTGTCCTCGCCGATGCCCTTGACCTTCGGTTCGTTGAGGTCGCTGATGCGCACATTGCCGTCCTGGCTGCGCAGGTAGTCGGCGACGCCGTCCCAGATGTCGACCCCGACACCGCCGGGCACGCTCTGCTGCACGCTGGCCCAGCCGGCGACGACGTATTCCTTGTCGGCGTCCAGCTTCTTGCCGTCCAGTTCCATTTCGGAGATCCGGTTGCCGGCACTGGCGCTCGGGTCGATGGCGTACTTCAGGCCGCCGACACGGACCATGTCGCCACCCTGCTGGTAGAACGGGTCGGCGTTGTACAGGTTGTCGGCCACGTCTTCCAGGATGTCCTTGATCTGGGCCCCGGTAAAGGCGTTGCGGGTCATCTCCGGGTAGGTGAGACCGGTCTGGTCCATCACGTGCTCGAATGTGATCGGCATGCCCGGCAACACGGTGGTGCCCCAGCGGAAGCCCGGGGAGAACGAGATCTGCGCATCGTTGTATTCAATCAGGCCATCGCAGATCAGCTGGTCGAAGGTGCCGTTGAAGTTGCCGCGGCGGAACAGCAGGTCCTCGGTGACTGCCAGTTCCTCGGACAGCTTCTCCTCCATGTTGAAGGTCTCGCCCTTCCAGGTGACCTCGCTGTTGCGCATGTTGTGGATGTAGGTCGCCATTGCCGGGTCTTCCGGCAGCATCTCGGCGAACACCGGCACCAGGCGGTATTCCCAGTCCTTGATTGCGCCGTCGCGGAAATCGAAGTCCAGCACGCCGACGAACTTGGCGTTGGAGCCGGCATTGGTGACCAGGCAGGTTCCGCCGTCGGGGCGCTCGACTGGCAGGGGCTGCGGCACGGCGTCATGGGTATGGCCGCCCATGATGGCGTCCAGGCCCTCGACCATGCCGGCCATCTTGATGTCCACGTCCATGCCGTTGTGCGACAGGGCAACGACGATCTCGGCGCCTTCGGCACGCGCGTCGTTGACGGTCTCCTGCATGTCGTCCGGACGGATGCCGAAGGACCACTGCTCGACCATCCAGCGCGGGTTGGCGATCGGGGTGTAGGGGAAGGCCTGGCCCACCACCGCCACGTTCACGCCGTTCATCTCGCGGATCACGTAGGGCTTGAAGATGCGGTCACCCCAGTCCACGTCGCGGACGTTCTGGGCGACGAAGTCGATGCCGGCATCGGCGAAGTCGCCGTTCACGACCTCTTCTACACGGTCCGCGCCGTAGGTGAATTCCCAGTGACCGGTCATGACGTCGATGCCCAGCAGTTTCTGTGCATCGACCATGTCCTGCGCGTTGGTCCACAGCGCGGAGCCGGAGCCGCCGCCCCAGGTGTCGCCGCCGTCCAGCAGGAGGGCGTTGGGTCGCGAGTCACGCAGCTTGTTGATCAGCGTCTTCAGATGCGCAAAGCCGCCTACGCGACCGTACTGTTCGGCCGCTTCCATGAAATTCAGGTTGGTATAGGCGTGGGCGTAGATGCTGTCGCGTTCGATGTCGTAATGCTTGAGGAAGTGCTCGCTCACGATGTGCGGCGGACGGTTACGCATGTCCGCCACGCCGAGGTTGACGTTTGGCTCGCGGAAGTACACCGGCTTCAGCTGGGCGTGGCAGTCGGTGTAGTGCAGCAGGTGCACATTGCCGAAGCGATCCAGGGTGTCGTAGGGATCACCCGCAGTGCCGCCCTTGTTGTTGCTGCAAGCGGCGGTGCCCAGGGGGAAACCGGCGGCGCTGGCGGCGGCCAGTAACTGCATGAATTCTCGGCGTGAGATGTGCATGAGGAGTTCTACCTCTCTTGTCCGGGTGTATTGGTGGTGGGTTTTCGGGCAGTTCTATGACTGTCGGTAGACGAATGGTCCTGCGGGAACATTCCCCGCGTACGCGGTTTCTATCGCCGGTCCTCGCGCGCCTCGCGTGCGGTCTCTCGGGCCGTGTCGCGCTTGTCTTCGATGCGTTGACGGTCGCGCTCGCTGGCATCCGAGGCGTCCATTCCCGCCTCGAACTGGCGCACGGCCTCCTCGTACTGGGCGCGATGAAAGAAGTATTCGGCCATGGCCTCGCGGCTGATTGCAATATACCCGGCCGCGTCCGCGATGTCCGCCTGCAGGCGCAGGAGCTCCGGATTGGGGGCCGCCTCGCGGCGGATCATGTCGGACAGGATGCGAATGGCGCGGTCGGGCTGCCCGAGGTCGCGGTGGACCCGGGCCAGGCGTTCGCGGATCACCGGGTGGCCGGGGTACACCGCGTCCAGATCCTCCAGCCGTTCCAGCGCCGCGCTGTGTTCGCCTTCCTCGCGCAGCAGTGCTGCGAACGCGAGTTCGAGGGTCAGTCCGGGGGCGTCCGCTGCATCGAGGCGTTCGAGCTGTTCGCGGGCGCGGCCGGGTTCTCCACGTTCGAGATAGGCGACCGCCGCCCCGTAGCGCTGCTGGGGCGAGGGGGTGCCTGTTGCGCGGAAGCGTTCCAGGGTTCGCCGGGGATCCTGCAGCGCCTGCATGCGCGCCTGCATCCACTGGAATTCGGGGCCGCGGTTGCGGGTGTCGCTGGCAGTCATCTGGTTTGCGCGGTTGCGGGCGTCGGTGATCCGGTCGAGGGTGACCGGGTGCGTGCGCAGGTACTCCGGCACCTGGTCGCCGACCCCGCGCGAGAGCTCTTGCAGGCGTTCGAAGAAATCGGCCATCGCATTGGGGTCGAAGCCGGTGCCTTGCAGTATCTGCATCCCGGCCCGATCCGCCTCGGCCTCGTTTGCGCGGGTGAAGTTGATCTGTTGCTGGATGCCGCCGGCCACACCCCCGGTAATGATGGCCGAGCCCAGGGTCGGATCCACCGCCGAGGCAAGGATGCCCGCCAGAATGGCGAGGCCGGTGGTGAAATTGATGTCGCGCCCGCGCGCGAACATGCGCGCGAGGTGACGTTGGGTAACGTGGGCGATTTCGTGTGCGACCACGGCGGCCAGTTCGGCCTCGTCGCGGACCTCCAGCATCAGACCCGCATGGATGCCGATAATGCCCCCGGGCATCGCGAAGGCGTTCACCTGGCTGTTGTCGATGGTCAGGAAGTAGAACGGCCCATCGGCGCTGGGTGCGTTGGCCAGCAACTGGCGTCCCAGGGAGTCGACATAAAAGACGATCTCGGGATCGGTCACCAGGGGGGCGCTGCGGCGGACCTCGCGCAGCAGGGAGCGGCCGAGCTCGCGTTCTTCCGCCGGGGTCAGTACGCCGCCGGAGGCCTCGCCCAGGTCGGGCAGGGAAACGCCACTGGAGTGGGCGGGTGGTACCGCCAGGCTCGCCACCACCAGAAGGGCGGCGAGCAGGAAATGGACAATAGAACGCATGCCGCGAGGGCCGGCGGGCGCCGGCCCTCTGGTGTGGGCATGCCGGGGGCGGTCGTTACTTGCCAAGCCCCGGGGCCGACGAATAGGTGCGCATGCTGTCGCGGGTTTCCCACAGCTTCGGCTTGAGCATCGCCGCAGGCACCATGAACTTCTTGCGGTCCAGCACCTTGTGGGTGCGGACGAGCTTGATGACGTCGTCATAGTCCATCTTGAACAGCAGGCCCACGTCGCCGCCGGAGGTACGCCGCGCGATCATGTAGTTGTCCTGCATGTCGTGCACGTAGATGTTGGCAGGGCGCAGCTTGCCGTTTTCGTCTTTCAGCGTGACGGCATAGTGGCCGTCGACCTGGAATTCGCTCTTGTCCACCGGGATATCCTCCGCGAAGCAATGAAGCCGATGTGTCTGCATCAGCGTTTTCTTAAGCGTGGGCGACGATAGCAGAACTTTTCGTCCCGGGCGACCATCCACCTCTCCTCGCTTGGTCTTGTTTGCATTTCCGATCGGTTTCGCTATGCTCCGCGCCCACTCCTTGCGTAGAGCGGCCGCCGGTCAGAGCTCGCGCGACGAGTACGGCATCCCCCGCAAGTGAAAGACCCGGAGCGCAGCGTGTACGGATTTACCGAGATCACCCCGGACGAACTGGAGCAGTGGCGCAACGAGGGCAAGAGCTTTCGTTTGCTGGATGTGCGCTCGCCGGGCGAGACCGGTCGCGGCGTTATCCCGGGGGCAGAGCTTGTCCCGCTGGCCACTTTGCCGCTGCGCAAGGACGAGTTCACCGGTAGCGATGCGCCGGTGGTCATTTACTGTCAGAGTGGGGCGCGTTCCGCCCAGGCCTGCGCCTTTCTCGCCCAACAGGGCGTGGACTGTGCAAGCAGCCTGCGCGGCGGCATTGTCGGGTGGGCCCAGACCGGAAAACCGGTGGTAAGCCCGGATTAGAATTCGGTTGTATTCCGATGCCGATTCGCCTATAAGGGGGAATTCGGTTGATTACCGTTCGGTAATGGCTGCAGCGCACGGGGCCCAACCGAACCGCAGTACACGACTGATAAAACGCACTCAAAGGAGAGAAACGATGGCCAACTTTGACCAAGAACTCGATGCTTCCGGCCTGAACTGCCCGCTGCCGATCCTGCGCGCCAAGAAGGCGCTGGCCGCGATGGACGCCGGCCAGGTTCTGCACATCATCGCGACCGACCCGGGCGCCGTGAAGGACTTCCAGGCGTTTTCCAAGCAGACCGGCAACGAGCTGATGGAGCACAAGGAAGAAGGCGGCAAGTTCTACTTCCTGATCAAGAAGGGCTAAGGCGCTTCAAGTGCTTGATTCGGGGCGGCAATTCGCAAGGGTTGCCGCCCCGAATCCTGAATAACGATGGTTGCCATGCGGTAACTGGATTGGTGCCTGGACGAGGTCTAGGCTGGCTGCGCAAGGTTCACAAGAAACCTGCATCGCCTAAAGCGAAGAGGTGTGAGATATGGCGACATACGCTGAGATGCAGCAAATCTTCGACGATATTCGTGGAGATTTTCGCTACGACCACGAGCTTAACGGCTGCCTGAACTGCGGCATCTGCACGGCCACGTGTCCGTCCGCCCAGTTCTACGATTACTCGCCGCGCGAGATCGTGCAGCTGCTCTGGACCGAGAACGTCGAGCAGATCTACGACGCGATGCAGGAAAAGATCTGGGCCTGCGCCCAGTGCATGACCTGTGCGGCGCGCTGCCCGTTCAAGAACTCCCCCGGTGGCCTGGTCGCGATCATGCGCGAAGTGGCCATCAAGCACGAGATGCAGTCCGCCAAGGACGTGCTTCGTCCGTTCGGCCGCGTCATGCTCAAGCTGATCACCACGGGGAACCAGCTGTCTCCCGATATGATCCAGCCCGATCACTTCCCTGACTGGGGCCCCAACATCCAGAAGGTGGAAGGTGATCTGCGCATCCTGCGCAAGGCGATTCCGGTGAAGACGCTGCAGACGGTCGAGACCGCCTGGGAAGTGTCCCTGAAGACCTCGGTGGAGATGTACACCATCTGGGAAATGACCGGAGTCCTGAAGTCCCTCGAGCTGATGGACGAGAATCTCTTCGACGTGATCGAAGACTTCATCGACGAGAAGCGCGAGGACTACGAAGACTGGCTCGAGGAGCAGGAAGAGGAAGACGACGAGTAAGTCGTCCACCGATTCCCGCATCCAAGACATCAGGAGAAGCGTTATGAGTGAACAGACCCCAGGCAATCACAACCAGAATGGTGAAGGCGCTGGCGCCGGCACCATGAAGCCCGGTTCCCACAACACTGACGGGCAGGGCATCGCCGGTCACGGTTCGTTCTTCCAGTCGACCGATCTGTCGAAGGAAGACGCAGTCAAGGCCACCGACTGGGTGCGCAAGCACGTCGACCGCCGCACCGTCGACCTTGGCGACCGCATGGACGACGTCCGCGAGCACATGTACGAGCTCGAGAAGGACGGCCAGATCATCATTCATCGCATCAACGATGAACACGAGCCGATGTCGGTGAAGACCCTGTTCGGCTGGGACAAGAAGGTCCCGACCAAGCAGCTGTGGCACCACAAGTCCTGTGGCCAGTGCGGGAACATTCCTGGCTACCCGACCTCGCTGCTGTGGTTCATGAACAAGTTCGGCTTCGAGCCGGGCAAGGACTACCTCGACGAAACCGACCAGACTTCCTGCACCGCGTGGAACTACCACGGCTCCGGTATCGGGAACGTCGAATCGCTCGCTGCCGTGTTCCTGCGCAACTTCCACCAGGCCTATGTCTCCGGCAAGCAGCATGGCCACGAGCTGGGTCATTTCTTCCCGCTGGTGCATTGCGGCACCTCCTTCGGTAACTACAAGGAGATCCGCAAGTACCTGATCGAGTCCGCCGAGCTGCGCGAGAAGGTCACCAAGATCCTCGGCAAGCTGGGTCGCCTGGTCGACGGCAAGCTGGTCATCCCGGAAGAGATCATCCACTACTCCGAGTGGGTGCACGTGATGCGTAACCGTATCGCTTCCGAGCTGCAGACCATCGACGTCTCCCACATCCGCACCACCGCCCACGTGGCCTGCCATTACTACAAGATGGTCCACGAGGACGCGGTGTACGATCCGACCGTGCTGGGCGGCAACCGTACCGCGATCATCACCTCCACCGCCCAGGCTCTGGGTGCACAGGTGATCGACTACTCCACGTGGTACGACTGCTGCGGCTTCGGCTTCCGCCACATCATCTCCGAGCGCGAATTCACTCGCTCGTTCACGATGGATCGCAAGATCCGCGTGGCCCGCGAGGAAGCCAACGCCGACGTGATGCTGGCCAACGATACCGGCTGTGTCACGACCATGGACAAGAACCAGTGGATCGGCAAGGCACATAACCAGAACTTCCAGATCCCGATCATGGCGGAAGTCCAGTTCGCGGCCCTGGCCTGCGGTGCGGACCCGTTCAAGATCGTCCAGCTGCAGTGGCACGCGTCGCCCTGCGAGGACCTGGTCGAGAAGATGGGCATGTCCTGGTCCGAGGCCAAGAAGACCTTCCAGGAATACCTGAAGGAAGTCGAAGCCGGCAATATCGAATACCTCTACAATCCTGAACTCGCTTACGGGGGCAAGGTCTGATGCAGCAAGATACCGTTCTAGTAGTGGGTGGTGGGCCGGCCGGTCTGGCCGCTGCCGCCAATGTCAACTCGGCCGGCTACAAGGCCGTGGTGGTCGAGAAGGAAGACGTCCTCGGCGGCGCCCCGATCCTGTCGGGTTACGCCAAGCTGGTGCCTTCCGGCGAGTGGGCCAAGGACGCCATTGGTCGCATGGTCAAGCGCGTGGAAGACGACGCCAACTCGACCGTGCACAAGAGCGCCAAGGTCGAGAAGCTGGAAGGCGAGGCGGGTAACTTCACCGCCACGCTGACCAACGGCGAATCCGTCCAGGCGGGCGCCGTGGTTCTGGCAACCGGCTTCACCCATTTTGACTCCATCAACAAGCCGGAGTGGGGTTTTGGCACATATGAAGACGTGCTGACCACCACCCAGATGGAGCAGATGGTGGGCAGTGGCAAGATCGCCTGCCCGTCGGACGGCCGTGTGCCGGAGCGTGTCTGCATCCTGCTGTGCGTGGGCTCCCGTGACCGTCAGATCGGTCGCGAATGGTGCTCCAAGATCTGCTGCACCGTCTCCGCCAACCTGGCGATGGAGATCAAGGAGATCTCGCCGGAAACCGACGTGTTCATCTACTACATGGACATCCGGACCTTCGGCCTGTACGAAGACAAGTTCTACTGGAAGTCCCAGGAAGAGTTCAAAACCAAGTTCGTCAAGGCCCGTATCGCGGAAGTGACGGCCTCGGGCGATGGTCGCCTGCTGGTCAAGGGTGAAGATACCCTGGTCAAGCGCCCGATCATCATCCCGTTCGATATTGTCGTGCATGCCATTGGCATGGATCCGAACGCCGATAACCCCGAGCTTTCCCAGGTGTTCGGTATCGGCCTCGAGAAGCACGGCTTCATCGAGAAGGCCGAGCAGTACACCAACACCTGTGGCACCACCCGCAAGGGAATCTACTCCTGCGGTGCGGCCTACGGTCCCGAGACGATCGACGACTCGATCGCCCAGGGTGCCGCCGCCGGTGGCCGCGCGGTTGCGGATCTGCATGCGCTGGTTCAGAAAGCCGGCTGAGGTCGTCAGCGACGAGGCGGCTTCGGGGCTCGCCCCGGAGCCGCTTGAGGTTACCTTTGACAAGGAGATCCTCGCGTCCAAGCTCTCCACCCTGAAAGGGGCCATCGCCGAAGCGGGCGGGGTCGATGGGTTGGAGACGTTCATCGAGGCCTTGCGTTCGAAGCACGAAGTCTTTGCGGCGATCGTGGCCAAGGGCGACGAGATCGATGCAGAGGATGTTCGGGCCCTTGGGGGGCTGGTCTTTTCGGTTCGCCGGAAGCTGGTCACCCTGATGGCGGAACGGCAAGGGGCCCTGGTGGACGGGGTGCGTGCGCTGGTCCACCCGGATGTGGATGTCAACGAACGCCTGGCCGCATTCGCGGACCTGGCGGCGGATGACAAGAAACTGCGCCGGGCGATCTGGGACTTCGGTGCCGAGATCCTGCATTTTGCAGATCCCGAGGCTGTGCCACTGGCTTGCCGTTGGGTCTGGGATACGTCGACCACGACGGGGTCGTTGCGCGAGTTCATTCGCGCCAACGACACGCTTCGGTCAATCCCGATCGGGGAGTCAGTTGGTGCGATCGAAGGGGCGCGGCGCTGGTTTTACGAGGCGCTGGCGGAAGAGGGCTTTTACCGTGACCTGCCGTTTGTAACGGATCTGGTCTGGGTCCAGGCCTATTCGGACTACGCCCGATCGCTGTCGATGAGTTTAGGGATGATCGACAACCAGTTTGGTGGCAAGCAGGATCCGCTCGAGCTGGCGGTGAAGATGCTGGGGATCGATTCCCCGGAAGGTCGCCTGAAAGGAACCGATGCGTCGCTGCATTGAATAACGGAACGAACTTGAGCCTGGCAAGACAGGTTTTCGGAGAGACGTCATGGCAATACATGAAAAAGCACTGATCGAGGACGAACGACTCCAGCAGCACGACGAGCTGGTGGTCGACGGGGTGGATGTTTCCGGTCACTGGAACACCATGATTGCCCCGCGCACGGTTCGCGATTACGACGACGATTTCGAGGCGAAGATCCAGACCTACACGGGTGCGGAGAACGTGCACCGCTGCTGGCAGTGCGGGTCCTGCACCAACTCCTGCACGATGTACGCGCAGAATGTGCAGTTCAATCCGCGCTACTGGATCTACCTGACCCGGCTTGGCATGAAGGAAGAGCTGGTCAAGGACAAGGACATCATCTGGCAGTGCGTTTCTTGCAACAAATGCACGAACATCTGCCCGAAGGACGTGAAGCCGGAAGGCGTGATGAAGGCCCTGGCGCACTGGATGGAAGAGGAAGGGATCACCGAAAAGACCCCGTCCAGCATCTTCGATGAAGAGTTCGCCGACCAGATCTACAAGACCGGCCGCATCGAAGACGGCAAGGTGATGCAGAACTTCTTCAAGAAGACCGGCCAGCCGCTTCTGCAGGAATGGCTGAAGGTGTTCGTCTTCCGCATGATGAAGCACCTCCCGGTGAAGCACCTGATGGCGATGGGCTTCAACACGATTCATACGCCGCGCACGAAGTCCTGGGGCAAGACCGGGGACGTGCTGAAGAGTTACGTGCGCGAACAGAAGGAGGCCGCTCATGGCTAAGGTTGCTTACTATCCGGGTTGCGCACTTGAGGGCTCCGGTGGGCCGTACGATCGCTCCACCCGCGTGCTGGTGAAGGCGCTGGGGCTCGAGATGGAGAACCTGCGCGACTGGAACTGCTGTGGCGCGATGGAGGTGAAGAACGTTCACCCCATGCTGCAGACCTACCTGTCCGCACGGAACATGGCGATCGCCTCCGAGCAGATGGGCATGGACACCGTGATGGCCCCCTGCAACGGCTGCTATCACAACCTGAAGAAAGCCGAGTTCGAAACCGCCACGTCGGAAGACGCGATGAACACCGTGCAGGATCTTGCGCGTCAGTCGGATGATCCGGTCTACAGCGGCGACGTTCGTACCCTGCACCTGCTCGAGTGGCTGATGGAAGAACTCGGCCCGGAAGGCATCAAGCAGAAGATGACCAAGAGCCTGAACGGCATCAAGGTCGCGAACTACTACGGCTGCATGTACACCCGTCCGCGGCAGATCTTCCCGGAGAAGGACAATGGCCCGGGCTCCGACTCCAGCTATCAGCCGCACTTCATGGATGACCTTCTGGGCGCCGCGGGTGCCGTGAACGTCGAATATCCGTTGAAGACGTCCTGCTGTGGTGGTGCGCACACGTTGTCCGATTCCGATACCTCGACCCAGCTGGTGCTGAACCTGCTGCAGTCGGCGGAAGACTCCGGTGCGGAAGTGATCGCCACCGAGTGCCCGACCTGTCACTCCGGTCTGGAGATGCACCAGGTTCGTGCCGAGACCGAGTTCGGCATCAAGACCGATGTGAAGGTGCTGTACTTCACCCAGTTGCTGGGTCTGGCCATGGGCCTGTCCGCGCGGAAACTGGGCATTCACGAGAACGTGAGTGACTCGATTGGCCTGTTGAAGGAGAAGGGGGTCATTTGATCCCTGGACCCATGCCCGGCATGGCCCATCGATGACTTTGGAAGACGGGCGCCTGGCGCCCGTTTTTTTGTGTAGGCACGGGTCCCCGCGGTCCCGGGAATGAGGCGAAACATGGATTGCAACGGCTGCGAGTTTCACCCTGAACTGTTCTACGACGACGAATTCCAGATCTGGCTTCGGCGCGAGGACGACGACACCCTGACCGTGGGCATGACCGACCTGTCGCAGACGATTGCGGGCAAGATCATCCACGTGCGGGTGCGGCGGCCGGGTACGCGGCGACCGCCGGGCAAGCCGGTTGCCACGATCGAAAGTGGAAAGTGGGCGGGTCCGATCCCCAACTTCATCGACTGCAAGATCGTCGAGGGGAACGAGGAAGTGCTGGAAAACCCGGTGCTGCTGAATTCCGACCCCTACAATGCCTGGATTGCCCGAGTCGAGCCCACCAACGGGATCGAGGCCGCGCTGGAGGTGTTCCTGACCGGGGACAAGGCCGAGGAAGGCTACTGCAAGCGGGCCAAGGACGATGACATCCAGTGCCAGCGAAAGCTGCGGTGAGCGGGACCATGGCTGATATCGACGACGATTATTACCTGGACAACGACGAGCAGACGGTCGTGATCATCATGACCTCGGGCCCGTCGACGCCCGGCCGTTGCGCCACGCCGTTCTATCTCGGCGCGGTCATGGCCTCGATGGATGTGGACGTGCACATCTTCTTCACCATGGAGGGCGTGCGCCTGATGGAGCAGGGTGTAGCGGATGATCTGCGTGCCATGGAAGACGGCAAGTTGATCAAGGACTTTATCCAGGACGCAAAACGCGCAGGCGTGCGCTTGCACGTTTGCCAGCCCGCTCTGCCGGGGTATAGAATCGACGCGTCTTCGGATCTCATCGACGATGTCGATGAAGTGAATCGGGCGAGCGAGTTAGCCGACCTGATACTACGCAGTGATAAAACGATAACGTTTTAATTTTCCCGCTTTATTTGAATATTCCTGGAGGAAGACATGGGTGCAGTTCGGGGTTGTGATATTCCGGAAGATCTGATGTACAACGTTGAAAACAACGTTTGGGTGCGCAAGGAAAGCGACGGTACCGCCACCGTCGGTCTGACGTCCTACGCCTGTTCGCTGGCGGGCACGATTGTGTCCTACACCCCGAAGAAGGTCGGCAAGACGGTCAAGAAGGACAAGTCCTGCACCACCGTCGAATCCGGCAAGTGGGTGGGTCCGGCCAAGACCCCGGTCACCGGTGAAGTCACCGAGACCAACGACAAGGTTGCGGGTAACCCGGGCCTGATCAACGAAGATCCCTACGGCGAAGGCTGGCTGATCAAGCTGAAGCCGGAAGACTGGGATGGCGAAATCGGCGACCTGAAGACCGGTTCCGACGCCCATGCGGCCTTCGAAGCCAAGATGGAAGCGGACGGTTTCGGCGGCTGCTAAGCCCCGATCCGGTCCGGGCCGCTGACCCGTTGCGGTTGGCGGCCTCTTTTTTTCGGTAATACCCGAGTAAAACCTTCAAGAAATGCGCCGACCCGGAGACCGCCGATGACAAGCTGGAACGATGTAATCCAGCGGGTAGAGCCCCTCGAGGACGTCCCCGTCGATCCGTTGCTGGTTGATGACCTCCAGCATAGCCTGCAACACGCCGGGGATCCGGGTTCGGTGCACTTTTATACCCCGACCTTCAAGTCCTACCAGTCCAGCGAGCTGGCCGATTGTGGCAAGAGTGCGTGGCCTGCGATGTCCATCACCGGTGGTGATTGCAAGCTGGCCTGTGACCACTGCAAGGCCAAGATCCTGGACCCGATGATCCCCGTCCGCACCCCGGAGGATCTCTGGCGCCAGGTGAATGGTGTGATCGAGTCCGGCGCCCAGGGCATGCTCCTGACCGGTGGCTCGAATCATCGCAACGAGGTGGAATACGACCCGTATTACTCCACCATCCGGCGCATCAAGGACGAGTTCCCCGAATTCCGCATTGCCATGCATACCGCACTGGTGGACGACGACATTGCGCTGTCCATGGAGCAGGCGGGAATCGATGCGGCGATGATGGACGTCATCGGTGCCCAGGACACCATCACGCAGGTCTATCACCTGCGGCGCAGCGTGGACGACTTCGAGCGCACGCTCGAGAGCCTGGTGAACACCAACATGAAGGTGGTCCCGCATATCGTGATCGGCTTGCACTACGGCAAGCTGCTGGGCGAATGGAATGCGCTCGAGATGCTGGCGCGCCACCTGCCGGATGCCGTGGTGTTGGTGGTGGTCATGCCGTTCTACGCGCCGGCCAGTCGCCCGTTCGAGACCCCGGATGTGCATGCGGTGGGACGCTTCTTCCACGACGCCCGCGCGCGCCTGGGTGATACCTCGCTGCTGCTGGGCTGCGCCCGTCCACCGGGCGAGGCCAAGAGCCAGATCGACAGCTACGCCGTGATGGCGGGCCTGTCCGGGATCGCCCACCCGGCGGAAGGGGTGGTGGAACTCGCCGCGCGCCTGGGCAAGAAGGTGCGCGTGACTCCGGCCTGTTGCTCGATCGCTGTCGGGGACGAGGTGATGGCCGAAGACGCCGGAGCCGCCAGTGGCGTCGAACTGGACCTGGACACCATCGTGGCCGAGGAAGCCCGCCGTCGCGAGCAGGAGCGCAAGGCGCGCCAGGGGCTGGGCGGCATTCGCATCGTCACCGAGGGGGGCGAGGTTGCAGCCGGAGGTGGTTGTCATGCCTGAGCGCGACCAGACGACCCTGCGCATCCTCGATACCGGGCTGCGCCCGGCCGCCGAGAACATGGCGTTCAACCGCGCCCTGCTGGAATGTCATCAGGAAGGCGCATCGCCACATACCCTGCGCTTTTTGCAGTTCCAGCCCTGTGCCCTGGTGGGGTTCCACCAGAACGTGGACCAGGAGATCAACACCGAGTACTGCCAGGAGAACGGCATCGCCATCCAGCGCCGCATCACCGGCGGTGGTGCGATCTATTTCGATGCCACCCAGCTCGGTTGGGAGCTGTATCTGGACAAACGCTTTCTCGGTTCGGCCGACATGGGTCAGATTGCCGCGCGCATCTGTAACGCAGCGGCGGCCGGCATGCGTTCGTTGGGCGTGGACGCGCAGTTCCGCCCGCGCAACGATATCGAAGTGGATGGTCGCAAGATCTCCGGTACCGGCGGCGCCTTTGACGGCGATTCGATCATGTACCAGGGCACGTTGCTGATCGAGTTCGATGTCGAGGACATGCTGCGCATCCTGCGCATACCGGCGGAGAAGCTTTCCAACAAGGCCATCGAGTCCGCGCGCGACCGGGTGGTGAACCTCGCCACGCTGCTCGACGAGATGCCCGCACTGGATGTGGTCAAGGAGGCCATTGCGCGCGCCTTCGCCGAGGAGTTCGGGGTGCGCACCGAAGCCGCCGACCTGCTCCCGGAAGAACGCCGCGCCTTCGACGAGGCGCTGGCCGACATCGATACCGAAGAGTGGGTGTATCAGCGCAACCGTCCGGCGACCGATGCCCCGATGTTCGAGAGCATCTCCAAGTCCGATGGCGGGCTGATGCGGGTGGGCGTGGCGCTGGACCCGGAGCGCAAGCGTCTGAAGCAGCTGTGGATTACCGGGGATATCTTTGTGAAGCCGGCCCGCACGATCGCCGATCTCGAGGCGGCCCTGCGGGATACGCCGCAGGCGGAGATGGAGGAGCGCGTGCGCGCCTTCTTCGCCGAACGCGATGTCGAGATGCTCCAGCTGAGCGCGGATGACTTCATCGCCGCGATCCAGTCTGCGCTGGCGCAGGCCGAGGTCGAAACGGTCGCGGAATGATGAACGGAACACGAGGTTTTCGCTAATGCTGCCCGCCGCGGTGGATGTGCTGGTCGTTGGTCTGGGCCCGGGCGGGGCCTCGGCCGCGCGTGTGTGTGCCGAGGCCGGGTTGTCGGTGCTCGCGGTCGAGCGTAACAAGGCCTTCGGCGAGCCGGTGCAATGCGCCGAGTTCATCCCCAACCCGATGGGCGCGTACGCGCAGCCCGACGGCGTGTTGCTGCAGCGGATCGACGCGATGCAGAGCTTCCTGCCCTCCGGCGCGGTGGAACATTCCGACTTCCCGGGCCTGATGGTGGATCGCGGCGAGTTTGATCGCGCCATCATCCGTGCCGCCGAGGCGAACGGGGCGCAGCTGGTGACCTCGACTCCGCTGGTGGCGGTGGACGCGGAGCGTCATACCGCCCGGCTGAAACACGCCGGTGCCGAACATGAGATCGGCTATCGCGTGCTGATCGCGGCCGATGGGCCGCATTCGCCGGTCGCCGAGTCGCTGGGCCTGCCGGCCCTGCCGACGGTGCAGACCCGCCAGTACACCGTGCCGCTGAACAAGCTCTACACCGCCACCGATGTCTGGCTGTCCGATGACTACCCGGGCGGCTACGCCTGGCTGTTCCCCAAGGGCCAATGGGCCAATCTCGGTCTGGGCGCCGACAAGCGCATTGCCGGTGATCTCAAGGCGCCGCTGGAATCCCTGCATGCCCAGCTGGTCGATCAGGGTCTGCTGGGCGAGGAGATCCGCTACCGCACCGGCGGGGCGATCCCGGTCGGCGGCCTGCGGGAGTCGCTGGTCGCGGGCGACGTGCTGTTCGTCGGCGACGCGGGTGGCCTGACGCACCCGATTACCGGTGCCGGTATTGCCGCAGCGGTGGTTTCGGGCGAGGCCGCCGGCGAGGCCGCGATCGGCCACCTGGGAGGCGACGCCGAGGCCCTGGCCGACTATGACGAGGACATGCGCGACCAGTACGGGCCGGCGCTGGATCGCGCCTGCGACCGGCGCGCCTTCCTCAACGAACACTGGCGAACCCCACGGGCGCAGGAAGATGCCACTCAGCGCCGCGGATGGATTGCATTTTCCGAGTATTTCAACGATGGTGACCGGGCCGCGTAATCGGCCCCGGTCGACGGATGCCTGGCATCCCCGTGACAACGCTGGAGGAATTCCATGAGTGCAAGTGCAGAGGAGATGGTCGCGCCGATCAACTTTTATCGGCCCGACTATCACATCAAGACCCCGGACATGCGTTCGCCGGAGTACGTGCAGATGTCCACCGCGGCCGCGATCACGCTGGGCCTGGTGCCGGGCACCATGCATCGCACGTCCTGCACGCACTGCCTGAACCTCCTGGTCACGTACCCGGAAGGCTGCCGTGCCAACTGCTCCTACTGCGGCCTGGCCCGCCACCGCGAGGAATCGCGGGATTACGCCGACCGCAACTTCATCCGCGTCGACTGGCCCACCGCCAAGTACGACGAGGTGATCGAACGCGTGAAGAACCACGCCGACGGCGGCCAGTTCGAGCGCATGTGCATCTCCATGATCACCCACCCGAACTCCGATGCCGACACCGTCGAGCTGCTGGAGCGTTGGGTCGCCGAGGTCAATCACATCCCGGTGTCGATCCTGTCCAATCCGACCACGATGAGCTATGAAGACCTACAGCTCCTGCGGGACAAGGGTGCGGACATCTTCACCGTCGCACTGGACGCGGTGACCCCGGAGATCTTCGAGCGCACCCGCGGCAAGGCGGTCGAGAGCCCGCACAGCTGGGACAAGTACTGGCAGTCCATCGAGTGGGCCGCCGAGATCTTCGGCCCCGAGAAGTTTGGCGCGCACCTGATCTGCGGCATGGGCGAGACCGAGGAAGAGATCCTGCAGGTCTGCCAGCGCATTCGTGACCTGGGCGGCCACAACCACATGTTTGCCTTCTTCCCGGAAGAGGGCTCGCTGATGGAAGACTGGAACCCGGTCCCGCGTGACCAGTGGCGCCGCGTGCAGCTGGGTCGCTTCGTCATCGACTACGCCGGTGGCCGCATCGACGACATGAAGTTCAATGCCGACGGCCAGGTCGTGGACTTCGGTCTGCCGCAGGCCGAGGTGGAAGAACTGATTGCCTCCGGCAAGCCGTTCCAGACCTCCGGCTGCCCCGGCAAGTCGGACGAGGAAGTCTCGGCCTGCAACCGCCCGTATGGCGATTCCAGCCCGACGGACATCCTGTCCTTCCCGTTCGCGCTCAACTCGACCGATGTCGGCTTCGTCCAGCGGCAGATGGCCGGGGAGGATGTCGGCACCTTCGACTTCGACGCCGACGAGGCGGAAGACGAGAAGACAGCCTGAAATCGTTAGTGGTAGTATCCTGCGAAAGCCCCGGTACCCCCGGGGCTTTCGCACGTCAGGGGATCAATAAGACTTTTTGAATATTCAGGTTTCGAGCAGGGTTATCAAGGCCATTCGTCCGAGTGCCCTTG
Source organism: Thioalkalivibrio sp. AKL12 (assembly GCF_000377925.1). Classification (NCBI taxonomy): domain Bacteria; kingdom Pseudomonadati; phylum Pseudomonadota; class Gammaproteobacteria; order Chromatiales; family Ectothiorhodospiraceae; genus Thioalkalivibrio; species Thioalkalivibrio sp. AKL12. The sequence continues at coordinate 223,099 of NZ_KB898891.1, read as the reverse complement.
AACACACCTGCCGAAAAACTCGCGCCACGGTCGGTCACCGCGGCGCGAGCCGTGGGAACACCACCAAGACCGGACCGGCGGCGATACAAGGGGGCCGCGCGGAACCGGGGTGTTCGCACAACACAACAAGAAGACCACCAAAGGAGATATACAATGGAAGCACGCATCATTCGCCGCAGCGTGGTGACGATCGCGGTCGGCCTGGCCATGGGCTCTGCCGGCGTCGCGCACGCCACCAACGGCTACTTCGCCCACGGCTACGGCACCAAGGCCAAGGGCATGGGGGGCGCCGGCATGGCGATCTCCCAGGATTCCTACGCCCCGGCCATCAATCCCGCCGGCATCGCCGGTATGGAAAGCCGTATCGACGGTTCTCTCGCTTACTTCCGTCCCGAGCGCTCGGTGACCTTCACTGGTAGCCCGTCGATTGATAGTGATAGTGAAAACTTCTTCATCCCGTCGATTGGCTACGTCCAGCAGATCGATGAGAACCGTTCGTGGGGTATTGCCCTGATGGGTAATGGCGGGTTGAATACGGATTATCCCGCGTTCCAGAACCCTGGATGCCCCGCGCCCCCGCAAAGTGCCGGAACGGGCGTATTCTGCGGTGGCTCTGCCGGCGTTAATTTGGAACAGCTCGCGATCATCCCGACCTACGCGCAGAAATTTGCGGATGGTCGTGTGAGTGTCGGCTTCAGCCCGATCATCAGTTACCAGCGGTTCGAGGCTAAAGGGATTGGGGCCTTCGCTGTTAACCCGCAGACTGGGGACCCGGCCAGCGTGAGCCCCGAACATGTCAGCGACAACGGTACTGACACGACTTGGGGCTACGGTGGCCAGATCGGTTTCCAGGCAGACGTGGCGGATGGTGTGACCCTGGGCGGTAGTTATCGCTCCAAGATCCGTAACGGCGATTTCGACGACTACCGCGGTCTGTTCGCGGGTGGCGGCAGCTTCGACATCCCGTCCACCTATGGCCTCGGGATCTCCGCGGCAGTGACGCCCTCGGTTACGGTCACCGCTGATTATGTTCGCATCAACTATTCGGATGTGGATGCGATCTCGAACCCCAGCACCAATCAAGCCCTGCTGGGTTCCGCGGACGGCCCTGGTTTCGGCTGGCGCGATATTAATGTGTTCAAGATGGGTGCGCAGTTCGAGACGGCCAATGACTGGACGTGGCGAGTCGGTTACAACCGCGGCCAGAACCCGATCCGTTCCCGGGATGTGCAGTTCAACATCCTGGCGCCGGGTGTGATGGAAGACCATTTCACGGCTGGTTTTACCAAGGCCTTTGGCGATCAGCATGAATTGAACTTCGCCGCCATGTACGCGCCATCGAACAGTGTTACGGGGCAGACGCAGTCTGGTGAGGCCACGATCGAGATGAAGCAGTACGAGCTCGAGATCGGGTACGCGTACCGGTTCTGATCGGGAGGCCCGGGCGGTCGCCTGACCGCAGCGGGTCTCGGTGTTACGCGCCCGGGAGGGGCGCCTGGCCTTGAGGGGAAGGCCGGATCCGCCAGGGAGGGCGGGTGACCCCGAGGTTCGTGACGCACTGGGGGGGTGCGTTCCGGGCCCTTCTTCCTGCCGAGCATTCCGCTCGAACCTATTAGTGAATTCAAAGGAGGATGCCATGCGAGCAATCCACGCCTTGCGCGGGAGCGTCCGTGCGGTCGGCATGGTCGCGGCGGTTGCGCTGTTCGCGGCGAGCCAGACCGTGGCGGCCGATACCTATCGCCCGTTTGTACTGGCCTACACCGAATCGGGGACCGATGTCTCCGGCGAGGCTGCCAGTGTGCGGGAACGCCTGGAGGGGGCCGATTTCCGGTTTCTGGGCGAATACCCCATCAGTAATGACCGACACGTGGTCGTGGTCACCCACGATGACCTTCTGTCCGTCGCCGGCTCGGAGGCGCGGGGTGGCTATATCGCCCCGATCCGCGTGGCCGTAACCGCGGTCGATGGCGAGCTGCAGGTGAGCTACAACAACCTGGAGTACTTCCGCCACGCCTATCGCCTGGATCGTCCGGTCACGGGTGTCGCCAACCGCCTGTCCAGCACTCTGGGTGCCGAACGCGAGTACGGTTCCGAGGACGGGCTGAGCGAACGTGATCTCAGCCGTTATCGCTATACCTTTGGCATGGAGCGCTTTGATGCCCCGTACGAGCTGGCGAGTCATGGCTCCCGGCGGGCGGCGCTGAACGAGCTGGATGGCAATCTCGCATCCCGTGTCGCCGGGGTCAGCGAGGTCTACCGGGTGGACATCCCGGGGCAGGACGTCACCGTGATCGGCGTGGCCGTGCGCGAGGCCGACGGGGCCGCCCAGGACTCGGCCGACCTGCACCAGCTCGGCATCGTGGACGTGGGCGAGTTCCGCCATACCGCGACCGTGCCGCTGGAGATCATGGTCCGCGGGGGTGAGGTGGAGGCGCTGCACATGCGCTTCCGCAAGGCGCTGCATTTCCCGGATCTGCGGATGCTGGGGGACAACAGCTTCATGCGTCTGCGCAGCTCGCCTGGCGCGCTGGAGGAGACCCTGAAGGCGGTCGCCGGCTTTGAGGAACCGGAGGACAGCGGATTCGAGTGGTAACCCCGCTATAATCCGTACGCGCCACGGAACGGCGCAAGGGGTGACGGAATTCCCGCGTACCCCACTCAAGAACCCCGGTCTGCCGGGGTTTTTTTACGGCCCGGGCACGCAGTTGTTTTATGCTCCCGCAACACTCGCGGCAGGATGTACATCCATGAAATCGATGAAGATCGCCAATATTGGCGAGATCCGCAACGAACTCAACAAGTACAAGAAGGGCAAGAAGCTCGATATCCATCAGTTCAACCAGGTCGCGCGCCTGGCCTGGCTCGGAAAGATCGTGATGCAGCCGCTGGATCTGGAGGATGCCGAGTGCAAGTCCTTCCTGGTCTACATCCAGGAGCCGGAAGAGCTGGCCGCGCACTTTCTCGACACCGACCAGGAACTGTCCGGCGGCATCCATATCATCGATGGCGAGCAGGCCATGGCCATGGTCGAGATCATGCGCAGTGGGGTCGAGGAGCGTGCCAAGCTGTACGAGGATCTCTCGCGCAGTGACTTCTATTTCCGTTACTTCTACCAGCCCGGCCAGGAGGACAAGGCGGACGATCCCGCTGCCGGCCAGGACAAGACCGAGGGCTGACACTTGGTCGCATCGACGGTGACCCCGGAGTGGATCGACGCCGGGGCTCGCTCCGCCGAGGAACTCCACGCGCTGTATGCGGGGCTGGCGAGCATGACCTCGCCGGACGCCCCCCCGCGCGTACTCTGGACGCACGCCCGCGAGCCACATATTTCGGTCGGCGCCAGCCAGGATGCTGCGTCCGATCTGGACCTTGCGGCCTGTGCGGAGCAGGGCGTCCCGGTGGTGCGACGCCCGCTGGGCGGTGGCTCGGTCTGGGTGGATGCCGATCAGGCTTGTTTCTTCCTGGTCCAGCCGCGTCATGTCCTCGCTCGGGGGCATCGCCACTTGTTTGCCATGGGCCTGGGCATTGCGATGGATGTCCTGCGCGAGCTTGGGCTGGAGGGCGTGGAGGCGCGGGGTCAGGATGTCTGGGTCCAGGGGCGCAAGATCATGGGCACCGGCGCGGCCACGCTCGACGAGGGCTGCGTGTTCGGTGCCAGCTTCCTGCGGCACTTCCCGGTCGAGCGTTTTCTTGCCTGTGTCCATGCCCCTAGCGAGGGCTACCGCGACTGGCTGCGCCCGGCGCTGGAGACCGGCATGACGGATTGCGCCCGTCAGTGCCCGGAGCCGCCCGAGCCCGCGCAGGTCGAGGCCGCCCTGCGCGCGGTCCTGGAGCGCCGTTTCGGCGTGCCGGTGCGGGTGATCGAGCCGGACCGAGACACCATCGAACAGTGGCTGGCGGCCGGGCGCGAGGAGCTCGAGGATCTGGCCGACGGGCAGGGGTCGCCTGCGGTGCGCGACGGGATTCGGGTGAACCGCGACAACCACGTGTTCGAGACCCGCGGGGCCTGTGGGCGCCTGCGCCTGCACGTCGAGGGCTCGCACATCGCACGGGTCTGGTGCGAGGACCCGGCGACCACCGCCATCCTCGAGGAGCACCTGATTGGCGAGTCCCCGGAGCGCCTGCGCGTGCGCTCGCGCCTGAATGGCCAGCTCGACGCCCGCATGGTCGACGAGATCAGTGCCCGCATCGACGGGCTCTATCGCGGAATCGCGGCGGCCTGACCCGCCCATTTCGTTACCCACGAACGCCGGAGATGCCGTATGTCCGAACCGACGATCGAACGCCGCCTGGAGAAACGCGTCATCCTGATGACGCAGGATGCCGGCTTGACCGAGCGCATGCAGGCCCACCTGCCGCAGGGCTGGCAGTTACACCGTGTGACCGACCTGGATGAGCTCGGTCCGTGGAACGAGATCCTGCTGTATCGCTTCCTGCTGCTGGACCTGGACGAGATCGAGGCCTTCGACCCGCTGGACGTGATCCGGATGCTGCGCATGGAATACCAGATCAATCTTCCGGTATTCTGCTTCGGCGGGGATCAGGACATCCAGGACGAGATGCGCCTGGCCCGCGCCGATCGTTTCTTCGGGCGCGAAGAAATGATCGACAAGCTTCCCGAGTTCATTCGCCAGTACGACTGGTAACGGGCCCCGGTCCGGCCCGAGGGTCGGACGCAGCGTTACAGGGAGATCGTGGCATGGAACCCATCATCCGGGTGCGCGAGCTGTACAAGGTCTTCGGGCCGAACCCGCAGGAAGGCCTGCGCCTGATCGAGGACGGGCTGGACAAGGACACCATCTTCGAGCGCACCGGCAACACGGTGGGCGTGAAGGACTGCAACCTCGATATCGCCGAGGGCGAGATCTTCGTGGTGATGGGGCTGTCCGGGTCGGGCAAGTCCACCCTGGTGCGTCTGCTCAACCGCCTGATCGAGCCCACTGCCGGCACCGTGGAGGTCCGTGGGCGTGACGTCACGCGCATGAGCCAGCGCGATCTGATCCGGTTGCGCAGCGAGGATCTGGCGATGGTGTTCCAGTCTTTCGCCCTGATGCCGCACAAGACCGTGATCGACAACGCCGCGCTGGGTCTGGAGATCGCCGGGGTCGGCCGCACCCGGCGCCGTGAACGCGCCCAGGAGGCGCTGGACCAGGTGGGTCTCAAGGCCCATGCCCGCAGCTATCCGGATGAACTTTCCGGCGGCATGCAGCAGCGCGTGGGCCTGGCCCGTGCGCTGGCCACTGACCCCTCGATCATGCTGATGGACGAGGCCTTCTCGGCGCTGGATCCGTTGATCCGCACCGAGATGCAGGACCGTCTGCTGGACCTGCAGCGCGAGCACCGACGTACGGTCGTGTTCATCTCCCACGATCTCGACGAGGCGATCCGGATCGGGGATCGCATCGCCATCATGCAGGGGGGCGAGGTGGTGCAGGTCGGTACGCCGAAGGAAATCATCACGCACCCGGCCAACGAATACGTGCGCTCGTTCTTCCACGGCGTGGACATCACCCAGGTATTCCAGGCCTGCGACATCATGGACAGCGAGAACATCCCGGTACTGGATGCCGATACCACGGCCGGTGAGGCGCGCAACCGCATTGCCCACGTGCCGGGTAACGAGGCCGTGATCGTCGATGCCGGCGGGCGCTTCCAGTCCGTCGTCCAGGCCAAGCGTCTGGGCGAGCTTACCCTGGATCGCGCCGCCAGCGAGGTCGCGGTGGAGGTGGAGCCGGTCCCCGAGGATACGGCGCTGGCCGACCTGCCGCGGCGTGCTGCGCAGAGCCCGGTATCCATCCCGGTGGTGGATGGCGAGGGCCGGTTCCGCGGCCTGGTAACCCTGCGGCGCCTGGTCGAGGCCCTGGACCGCAGCCGCAACGCGGCCGCCGCGAACGGAGATTACTGACATGGAGGGGCGCATCAATATCCCGGTGGGCGACTGGATCGAGAGCGGAGTCGACTGGATCCTCGATAACCTGGAGCCGGCGCTGGACGGTATTGCCTGGTTCTTGGGGCTGCTGACCAATTCCTTCGAGGGGGCCTTGCTCGCGATCCCCGCCTGGCTGCTGGTGCTGGTGCTGGTGGGGCTTAGCTGGTGGCGGGTCAGCTGGCGCTTCGGCATCTTCGCCATCGTGGCGCTGGGCCTGATCCTCGGGATGGACCTGTGGGAGCCCACCATCAAGACGTTGTCGCTGGTGCTGGCGGCCACCGCCGTGGCGCTGGCGATCGGTATGCCGGTCGGGGTCGCGATGGCGCGCAGCGACTGGCTCGAGGCCTCCATCCGTCCGGTGCTGGATCTGATGCAGACCATGCCGCCCTTCGTCTACCTGATCCCCGCCGCAATCTTCTTCGGGCTGGGCACGGTGCCCGGCGCGATCGCCACGGTGGTGTTCTGCATGCCGCCGGTGGTGCGTCTGACCAATCTCGGCATCCGGCAGGTGAATCGCGAGCAGATCGAGGCCGGGCTGGCCTTCGGTTGCAATCGGCGCCAACTCCTGACCAAGATTCAGTTGCCTCTGGCGATGCCGTCGATCATGGCCGGCATCAACCAGACCATCATGCTGGCGCTCTCCATGGTGGTGATCGCGTCGATGATCGGTGCCGGCGGGCTTGGCAACACCGTGCTCACCGGTATCCAGCGGCTCGATGTCGGGCTGGGGTTCGAGGGCGGCCTGGGGGTCGTGATCCTCGCCATCCTGCTCGACCGGATCACTCAGAGCGTAGGACTGCGGCGCAAGGCGAGCAGTTGACCGGCCCTCGCGTCGCGCTATCCGTTTCACTCGAAGGAAGGAGTAGCACGATGAACAAGACACTGACTTCAACCCTGCTGGGCGGCGTGCTGGCCGCCTCCATGGGGCTCTCCACGGTCCAGGCTGACGATATCCAGATTGGCTGGACCGCGTGGTCCGACGCCGAGTTCGTGACCCGGCTGGCCGAACGCGTCATCGAGGACGAGATGGGCTACTCGGTCGATCTGATTCAGACCGATATCGCCCCGCAATACCAGGGTCTGGCCTCCGGCGACATCGACATGATGCTGATGGCCTGGCTGCCAGGGACCCACGCCGACTACATGGATCGTGTGGGTCAGGACGTGGTGAACCTGGGGCCGCTGTACGGAAACGCCCGCCTTGGCTGGGTGGTGCCGGACTATATCCCCGAGGACGAGCTCGGTTCCATCGAGGACCTGAAGAAGGACTCCGTGCGGGACAAGCTGAATGGCCGCATCACCGGGATCGACCCGGGCGCTGGCCTGACGCGGCTGTCGGAAGAGGCCATGGAGACCTACGGCCTGGATGGCTACAACCTGCAGATCTCCTCCGGGGCGGGCATGACCTCCGCGCTGGAACGCGCCATCCGTCGTGACGAGTGGATCGTGGTGACCGGCTGGAGCCCGCACTGGAAATTCGGCGCCCATGATCTGCGTTACCTCGAAGACCCGGAAGGGGCCCTGGGCAGCTTCGAACGGATCCATGCCCTGGCGCGTGAAGGCTTCGCCGAGGAGTACCACGACGTGGCGATGATGATCTCGCGTATGCACCTGGATCTCGAGGTCCTGGAAGACGCGATGTTCTACGCCCAGGAAAACTCCTACGCGGAGGCCGTGGATCGCTTTATCGAGGACAACCCGAAGTACGTGCAGTACTGGGTGACCGGCGTGATCGACTGATCACCGCAGGCCATGGCCATGCCCGAAAGCCCCGCTCCGGCGGGGCTTTCTTCGTCTGGGCCCCGACTCCATTGTTAACCACGAAGCGCACGAAGATACGAAGAAGGGCCAAGGCGATTGCACCACGGAGGACATGAACCGCACGCGGAAGCCCGATTCGGGGGCGGGCGACGGGTCGATCGGAACACCTTGTCGGCATTCTCCGGTCACCATGAAGACGCCCCTCCCTCGGCATCCCGGAAACCGCGCAGCGGTTATCCGGGATCGCCACTGCTGGAGATCACCCGGACGTCCGGGGGCTCGCCCGGGAGATCCCGGCTCTCCGCTTCGCTGCGGCCGGGATGACGAGGGGGTATGCGGGGCCGGGGATGACGAGGGGCGTGCGGCCGGGGATGACGGGGGCGTGTGGCAGGAGATGGCAAGGGACGGTTGTGGCTGGACCCGAAACGCGAAAGGCCCCGGGCAGGTTGCCGCGGGGCCTTTCGCTGTTGCCGTCCCCGATGGAGCGGGGCCGCGCTGGTCGGACTGGATCAGCCGATCCAGGCGTGTTCCAGCACGTCGATGCGGACCTTCTCGTGGAAGGTCTCGCCATTGCCCTCGATCACCAGGTCGCCAATGCGGGTGCCCGCGGTGTCGTAGCTGAACTTGCAGTCGAAGGTGCCCGGCAGGGACACGCTGCCCTCGCACAGGGTCTCGCCTTCCACGGAGAACGAGCACTGGGCGCTGCCGGAGCCGTTCAGCACGGCCTGCAGCCGGAATTCCTCGTTGACCGGACGGCGGTAGAAGTTCGGGTCGCGGTTCGGGTTGTACTGCAGGTTGTTCAGCTTGACGAGCTTGACAAGTTTCATACCGGGTCCTCTATTGAAGCGCTGAATCCGAGTGACGGGCGCATCCGCAAGACCAACCCCGCAGCCGTGGGGCGTTTGGTTCATGCAAGTGCGCAGGTTCGATAGAATAGAAACAGAGAATGATACAACAAAGCCTGCGGGAACACGATTGGCGGCCCGCCCAACGCGCAGCAGGGTAACGCCGCCCCCGCGCATACACCAGTCCCGGCCCCGCGGTCAGTCCCGACCGCGCGGTCGACATCGGAGATCCCATGAAGAACCTGATCAACCGCATCCGCGGTGTGGAACGCGACGTCATCGAGAAACCGGGGGACGCGGGCGACGCCCCGTTCTACAAGCCCCAGCGCGACGAGATCGAGATCTTCAAGGCGGCCTACTCGAAGCGCCTGCCGGTGATGCTCAAGGGGCCGACCGGTTGCGGCAAGACCCGCTTCCTGGAACACATCGCCCACGTCCTGGGCCAGCCGCTGGTGACGGTGTCCTGCCACGAGGACCTGACCAGCTCCGACCTGGTCGGGCGCTTCCTGCTGGAGGGCGAGGAAACCGTCTGGCAGGACGGCCCGCTGACGCGCTCGGTCAAGGAGGGTGCGATCTGCTACCTCGACGAAATCGTCGAGGCGCGTACCGACACCACCGTGGTGATCCACCCGCTGACTGACCACCGCCGCCAGCTTCCGCTGGACAAGAAGTCGCAGATCATCGATGCGCATGAAGACTTCATGCTGGTGATCTCCTACAACCCGGGCTATCAGACCGTACTGAAGGACCTGAAGCCCTCGACCAAGCAGCGCTTCGTCGGTATCCACTTCGACTACCCGGAGGAGGACGTCGAGCGCGAGATCGTGGCCAAGGAATCCGGTGGCCTGGATGCCGATCGCGTGGAGAAGCTGGTCGCCGCCGGGCGCAAGGCGCGCGCGCTGAAGGACCACGGTCTGGAAGAGGCCACCTCCACCCGTGCGCTGGCCTACGCCGGCGAACTGATGCAGGCGGGCTTGAGCCCGCGTGTCGCCTGCCGCGCCGCGATGATCGCCCCGATCACCGATGACCCCGAGCTGATCCAGGCACTGGAGGAGATCTTCGACGCCCACTTCCCCGAGTCCGAAGCGGCGTGAGTGACCCCGCGACTCAAGGCGGCGCGAAACCGGAGGCGGAAGAACTCGTCGAGATCGAGGAGATCCTCCAGCACCTGGAGGACATCAGCTTCGTCGCGCACCGCGATACGAAGGAGGCCCTGCCGGCGATTCGTCCGTTCGGGGCGACCATCGCGCGGCGCTGGATCGAGACCGCGCGCGACCTGTTTTTCCATGACCGCGAGGCCGGCAAGAGCTTCATGCGCCACTCGGCCCGGCTTGCCGAGCACATGCAGACGGTGGAGCTGTGGCTGGAGCAGGCTGCGCACTTTCAGGAGTGGGTGAACTCCAATTACGCCCTGGAAGGCTTCATGGCGCAGGCCGACCGGGTGTACGCGGAGTGGGGCGAGGCCGGCGAGCGCGAGTGGGCCGAGATCGGCCTGCGCTGGTGCGCACGTAGCCTGCCGGATGCCCGGGCCTATTTCGAGGCCCCATTCGACAAGCTCTCGGGCGGGCGCGGCATCGAGGGCCTGCGCGCCCTGATCGAGCCGGCCGAAAAGCTGTTCGACGAGCGTGGCCTGACCCTGGACGCCTACCTCGAGGGCGCCCCGATCGCCCGCAACCTGGTCGGCGACACGGGCCTGCTCTCCTGGGCGCGGCGCGGGGCGGACTTGCTGAAGGCCGGGCGCTCGCGCGGCGAGGCCTATTTCCGCCTGGAGAGCGACGAGAGTCTGAAGCTCCTGCTGGAGGCGCTGCCGGGCTTCCGCCCGCGGATGAACGGGCGCTTCCTGCGCCTGGTGCTGATGGCCTGGCTGGATGCCGACATCCCGCTGGCCGACTCCAGCTGGAAGCCGGGCGAGGGCCGCCCGATGCTCGAGACCGACGGGCGCCGCCTGTTCATGCCGGCCGTGATGGACTCCCGCGAGGAGGCGATCGTCGCCACCCAGCACGCGGCCGCGCATCTCGCCTTTGATACCTACGCGCAACCCGACGTCGAGCGCCTGTTCGAGCGCGCCGGCGCCGAGCATCCGCCGCTGGACGACAAGTCGCGCATCACCTGGCGCCCGTTGTTCGCTCAGTTCGAGGCGCGCATGTTCAGCTTCCAGGTCCTGTTTGACCTGGCCGAGGATCTGCGCGTGAACACGCGCCTGGCCCCGCGCATCCCGAACTTCCTGTCGCGCCTGGTGGAGCTTGCCCGGGCCCACGAGCGTCCGGAGGGTGCGGCCGGCATCTATTACGACTTCGCCCTGCGCGCCCACGAGGCCCTGCTGCGCGGCGAACCCCAGGACCCGCGCCTGGCGCGCATGCTGGAGCCGGACGCCGATATCGTCACTGCGTGGGCCGTGGGCGAGGAACTGTTCGCCGACGATACCTTCCCGGACATCACGATTGAGGAGCGTGCCGAGGCCTACCTGCCGGGGTTGTCGCTGAACCAGTCGCTGCCGGTCTACCCGCAGCGCAAGCGCGATGGCAGCCTGGCCGACTTCCGCGATCACGAGGCCCACGACGAGCACAAGCTCGAGCACCAGAAACAGGAAGAACAGCCGCAGCAGGCCCCGGAACAGGCGCAGAAGGACCCGGACGCGGATATCCAGACCCCGCAGCAGGAGACCTCCGGTACTGGCGGGCGCATCGGCACCGGCATACCGCAGCCGGCCCAGGTGGCCAAGCGCGGCGTACCCTATACGCCACGGAAGGACGGCATCCCGTATCCCGAGTGGGACTACCGCGAACAACGCTACATCTCCGACTGGGTGAACCTCTACGAGCGCGTGCTGGACGACGAGAACCCGGAGCTGGCGGCGACCATCCTGTCGGAGAACGCCGACACCCTGAAGCGTCTGACCCGCGGCCTGGAGATGCAGCGCCCGATGCGCCTGGCGCCACAGCGCAAGCAGCTGGACGGCGACGAGCTGGATACCGAGGCGGTGATCGACTACATCGCCGACAAGAAGGCCGGGCTCTCGCCCAAGGCCTTCATCTACCGCCGCCGCGCGGTGCAGCACCGCGACACCTCGGTGCTGATGCTGGCGGACATGTCCACCTCCATCATGGCGCGCCACCCGAGTGGGCAGGGCAAGATCGTCGACCGCATCCGCGAGGGGATGATGCTGTTCGCCGAGGCGATCGAGAAGGTCGGCGATCCCTACGCGCTCGCCGGCTTTGCCTCCAAGCAGCGTGACCAGGTCAACTACTACTGGTTGAAGGATTTCAACGAGGACTTGAACGACACCGTGCGCGCCCGCATCGCCGGGGTGTCCGGGCGCCTGGCCTCGCGCATGGGGGCGGGCATCCGTCACTCGCTGGAGGCGTTCAAGCGCAACTCCAGCCAGCGCCGCCTGTTGCTGATCCTCACCGATGGGCGCCCGGCCGACTATGACGACGGCGGTGACCAGCGCTATCTGCACGAAGACACCCGCATGGCGATGAAGGAGGCGGTGGATGCCGGTATTCACCCCTTCTGCATCACCCTGGACCCGTCCGGGTCCGAGTACCTGCCGGCCATCTTCGGGCCCGGGCACTACACCATCATCGACCACGTGGACGAGCTGCCGCGCCGTCTGCCCGAGATCTACCTGAGGCTGCGCCAGTGAATGCCACCCCCGAAGCCATCGATCAGGACGCCACAGCCCCGGGGTCGGAGCGCGCTCCGGCCCGGCGCCACGCGACCCTGCTGCATGCGCCGCGCTATCGCGGGCACAGCTACGGTGACAATCACCCCCTCGGTATCCCGCGCATCTCGCTGACCATTGACCTGATCGAGGCCTATGACGCGATCACCCCCGGGGAGATGGCCGTCACGCGCCGTGCGCAGCCGGCCGAGCTCGAATGGTTCCACACCCGCGAGTATGTCTCCGCGATGCAGCGCGCCGAGGCGCTGGGCAAGGTCTTCCAGCGCTACCGCGACCGCCACAACATCGGCAACTTCGAAAACCCGTTCTTCGTCGGCTTCTTCGCCACCCCGGCCACTGCCACCTTCGGTTCCATCCAGGGCGCCGAGGTCGTGCTGGGCGGGCAGATGGCCTTCAACCCGGCCGGCGGCATGCACCACGCCGCCCCCGACCAGGCGCGCGGTTTCTGCTACTTCAACGACCCCGCGCTCGCGATCCTGCGCCTGCGCCAGGCCGGTCAGCGTGTGCTCTATCTCGACATCGATGCCCACCATGGCGACGGCGTCGAGGCCGCGTTCATCGATGACCCGGATGTCCTCACCGTCTCCCTGCACATGGATACCGAATACGGCTATCCCTTCGAGGGCGGCCGCATCGAGGACACGGGTCCGCTCGGCAACGCCGTGAATGTGCCGCTGCCGAAGGAGACCAATGACAGCGAATTCCGCGCCGCCTTCACCCGGGTCTGGGACGCGGTGCTTGATCGCTGGCGGCCGGACGTGATTGTCGTCCAGGCCGGCACCGATGCCCTGCTGCCGGATCCGCTCGGCAAGTTCGGCATCTCCACGCAGTGTTTCCTCGCCTGCATCGACGACGTGATCGAGACCAGCCCGCGCCATGCGGATGGCACGCCGAAGCTGCTGGTCCTCGGTGGTGGCGGTTATCACCCCCTCGCGCTCGCCCGCTGCTGGACCGGCGTCTGGGCCCTGCTGACCGGTCGCGAACTCCCCGCCGCGATCCCCGCGGCCGGCCAGGCCTTGCTGCGCGAGGTCGACTGGGACATGGACGAGGAAGAGGCGTGGTACGCGAACCTGTTCGTCTCCCGCCTGGACGCCGACCGTTCCGGCCCCGTGCGTCCCGAACTCGAGGACCGCCTGGAGCGGCTTTTCCATACACACCCGCTGTTGCGCGGGTAGTGAAGAGACGCTGACCCATCACCGGCCCGTGACTGCGGGCACACACGATACCGAGCCTGGATTGCGGCTCCGCGTCTCCTGGGGCGCCCATCGGGTGTAAAGCTTTCCGACGGGGTTTCGGGCCGTTTTCCCGAAAAATGTCGGAATGGTTTACACGAGGCCCTTCGCGGTGAATCGGGTTTGAGAAGAGATCCCGATCAAACAGGGTCTTATCGGCTTTGGCGTGTGTCTTGCTTCGTAGTTGCTCGAGAGGGCGAAAGGCGCCCTGAGCGGCCAAAAGGCCGGGAGCCGGAGGTGAGTGTGATGCGCAAGTGGTGGAGTAAGCAGGTGGTGGTGCTAGCGGGCGTAATGCTCGCAGGCTCGGTGGCGAACGCGGCCATTATCGAGCTTCCGGACGTCGACGAGACCTATGACGGGATCCCGGTCGCCATTCAGTACAACGATTTCTATTCTTACTCCGGCTCGTTGCTGAACCAGTGGGGCTTCCTGTCGCAGGCCAACTACACCGGGCAGGGCACCGGCACGCTGGACCTGATTGTGGGCACGGGTGCGGGTGGTCAGAACAATCAGGGTATCGGGCCCGACGGCAGCTACAATTTTGAAGATCCCATGCCCTTCCCCGGTGGCGGCGCGAACGACTTCACCGGTAACTGGGGACTGGGTACCCAGGCCAATGGACCCGTGCTGGTGGACAACCTCCTGGCGTACCTGGATGCGATCAACCCGGGGGCCACGATCCCCACGTTCATCTTCGACCACAACCAGACAGGGAGGAACCCCGATCTGTTCGTCCAGGCCGAGGTCTTCATCTACGACCCCGTCACCGGGGAACGCGTGGCTCGCTGGATCTTCGACGACGGTAATGGCGGCCCGGTTCTCTCGCCCGGCGACGTCCAGGTGGTTGGCGAATCGGGCGAGGTGTACGAGGCCGATGCCAACAAGGGAAGCGGCAAGCTCGACTACATCGTGTTTGCCCCGACCATGGATCTCGGCCTGTTCTCCGGTGCGGGCTATCTGTTCGGGATCGATTTCTTCATGGACGACCTGAACAATGGCTTCGAGGAGCTCTATCTCAGCGGTCGATTCTCTACCACCGCCACTGAGGTCCCGCTGCCGGGGCCGGTCTGGTTGATCGGGCTTGGGCTCGTGATGCTGGGGGCCTTCCGCCGCTATCGGCATTCGGCCCCGGGCCTGTAGTCTCCGCTGGTTTCCCCTGCCGCCCCCTGGCTTCCGGCTCGGGGCGGCCTCTGACCCGCGCCCTGGCACATGCCGGGGCGCGGCTGTTTGTGCGGCCGTACAATGCCGCCGGTAGTGGCCCGCTCGCGTTGCGGGTTTTCGCAAATCCCGTCCGCTGACGTACGATTCTCCCCCACATCGGGTGGGTGAGGGTTCGGGGCATCCCGGAATCCGTCACCTGGGGCCCGCGACCAATCGAGGAGACGCATGCAGCCCGTGCAGAAACTGATACCCGGATACGCCAATGCCAAGGCGACGCGTCGTTACGCAGAGCAGTTCGTGTCCGAGGGCAAGGCCGCCGAGGGGCATTACAGCGAGTTCTCGCGCGCGAAGATGCGCCTGTCGAGCCTCGGGATCGGCACCTTCGGCGGGGCAGCCACCGCCGAGGTCGACGCGCAGATCTCCGCGATCGTTGCGCGTGGCCTGGCCGAGGGCGTCAACGTGGTCGATACCGGCGCGCACTACCGCTACGGCCGGTCGCTGGCCGCGGTGGGGGCCGGTGTGCGCACCGCGCTGGAGGCCGGGGTTGCGCGCGAGGCGATGTTCCTGATCTCCAAGGGCGGCTTCCTGACCCTGCGTGGTGGGCCTCCGGACGATATGGAGGCCTGGTTCCAGCGCGAGATCGAGGCCCAGGGCATGGGTACGAAGGATGATCTGGCCAAGGGCGCGCATCTGCTGACGCCGGAATACCTCCACTACCAGATGGAGCTGTCGCGCTCGCTGATGGGGGTGGAGACGCTGGACGCGTTCCTGATCGATCAGCCCGAAGTGCACATCCACGAGATCGGCAAGGAGCCGACCAACCGCAAGCTGGAGCCCGTGTTCGAGATGCTGGAGCGGGCGGTACTCGAAAAGAAGATCCGCACCTACGGCATCTCCACCTTCGAGGGATTCCGCGAGGAGACCGACGCGGCGGTGTTCCAGTCGCTCACCTCGATGCAGGGCCTGGCCGAACGCGCCGCGCAGACGGTGACCGGCGACGACCATGCGCGGCACCACTTCAAGATCGCCATGCTGCCGTTCAACCAGGTGATGCTGGAAGGCTTTACCCGCTTCAACACCGCGACCGGGCAGGGCAATGTGGCCAGCCCGCTGCAGGCCGCGCACCAGCTGGAGGTGTACATGATCGCGTCGCATTCCATGCTGAAGGGGCACTTGGCGAAACAGTCGGTGGAGGTGGTCGAGCAGC
This sequence comes from Thioalkalivibrio sp. AKL12, assembly GCF_000377925.1. Lineage (NCBI taxonomy): Bacteria > Pseudomonadati > Pseudomonadota > Gammaproteobacteria > Chromatiales > Ectothiorhodospiraceae > Thioalkalivibrio > Thioalkalivibrio sp. AKL12. The sequence continues at coordinate 207,279 of NZ_KB898891.1, read as the reverse complement.
AACTGGCGAGCCTGCCCAACCCGGCGCAGCGCGCGTTGCAATTCAACCGCTCCACGCCGGGTCTGGGCACCTCGCTGGTCGGCATGAGCACGCCGGAACACCTGGACGACATGCTGGCGGTGATGCGCGAGCCGATGATGGACAAGAAGGCCTATCTCGGCATGTTCAAGAAGGCCGAGGAGGAATAACCCCGGCGCCATCTTTTTACCTCCCGTCATTGCGAGGAGCGCAGCGACGAAGCAACCTCCGTCCGGAACCACCGGATTCTGGATTGCGGGCGCGCTGCAAGCTTCAGGAGATTGCTTCGTCGCTGCGCTCCTCGCAATGACGGGCGACTTCGAATTTGTTCCGTATTGAATCGAAATCCACAAGGTCCGAGCCCATGCAGGTTGATCTGAAGGCCCTCGAATTCCCCGCGATCCAGCGTCTGCTGGAGCGCCTGACTGCCACGCCCTATGGCGCCGACGCCGCGCGCGGGCTGGAACCGGCGCCGAATCTGGATGCGGCGCGGGCGCTGCAAAAGGCGGTGACCGTCGCACGCCAGCGTCTGGATGCCGGCACGCTGCCGCGGCTGGGCCAGTTGCCGGATGTGCGTGCCGCGCTGCGCCAGGCGGCCAACCCCGGTTCGGCCTTGCCGGTACAGGCCCTGCACAATCTCCAGGTCATCATGCGCCAGGCCCGTGAACTGGCGGATCAGTTGGCCGACACCCCGGAGATCTATCCGGCGGATCTGAACAAGCTGTACCCACCCGAGGCACTGGAAGAGCGCCTGGCTGCCTGCCTGAACCCCGGCGGCTCGCTGCGCGAAGACGCCAGCGCGGAGCTGGTCGAGGCCTTCGGGCAGCGCGGGCGGCTGCGTGACGAGGTCGAGGCGGTGGTGAAAAAGCGCCTGGCGGACTCCGATCTTGCGCAGAAGGGCGAGGATGCGTTGAAGGTGCAGTGGCACCAGGAGCGCGCAGTCATGGTGCTGCGCGGCGACGCGGCCGGGGCGGTCAAGGGTGTGCGTCGGGGCACCGCGATGGGTGGGCGCGACCAGATCGTGGAGCCGATCGAGGCGGTCCCGTTGAACAACCAGATCGATACGGTCAACAGTCAGATCAACACCGAACAGCAGCGTCTGTTGCGCGAGCTGACCGATGGGGTGCGTCAGCATGGCGAGCCGTTGGACCTGATGCTGACCGCGCTGACCTGGATTGATCTGGCCTCGGCCGCCGCACAGCTTTCGGCGCAGATGAATGCCCATGCCCCGAGGCTGGAGCCCGAGGCCGGCGTGGAGCTGATCGAGGCCTACCACCCGCTGCTGCTGTTGCAGTTCGCCGAGGGGAACGGCCCGCAGCCGGTTCCCCTGTCGATCCGGCTGGATGGCGAGCAGCCGCTGTTGCTGATTACCGGCCCGAACACCGGCGGCAAGACGGTCGCGCTGAAGACCCTGGGCCTGCTGGTCACCATGGCCTGGTGCGGGCTGCATATCCCGGCCGAGCAGGACTGTCGCATCGGTCGTTTTGATCGGGTCATGGTCGATGTCGGTGATCACCAGAGCCTGTTTCACCATCTGTCGACCTTCGCCGGGCATGTGGAGGTGCTCAAGCGGATCCTCGACCATGCTGGCTCCGAAAGCCTGATCCTGCTGGACGAGCTGGGTACCGGTACCGACCCCGACGAAGGTGCAGCCCTCGCCATGGCGATGCTGGACGAGCTGCGCACCCGCGGTACGCGCGGGATTGTGAATACCCATCTGGCACCGCTGAAGGACTACGCGGCGCAGCATGCGGGCATCGTGAATGCCTCGATGCAGTTCGACGCGGAGACCCTCTCGCCCACCTATCGGTTGCTGATCGGCGAGCCGGGGGTCTCCTTCGGGTTGACCATCGCCGAGAAGAACGGCCTGCCACCGCAGCTGGTGGCGCGGGCCCGCGAGCATTTCGCCGAGCTGCCCACCGCGCAGGCCGGGGGCGAGCACAGCTGACCTTGCCGCGCCCGCTCGGTTTGACGTCGGGGCCGCCCAAAAAGATCGCCACGTCGCTGCGCTCCTCGCGATGACGGTGCTCGCAACCCCGTCATTGCGAGGCCCCGCCAGGGGCCGTGGCAATCTCGCGGGACCGGCAGGCCGGCGGGGTCAGCCAGCCCCGTTTGCAGGTGGCTACATCGCTGGCTCCTCGCGACGTCTGTCGCGTGCCCATCCGCTTTATGGCGTGAAATGGGGGCGATTTCATATTAGAATGGTGGGCTATTTTGATTTGTGGTGCGTGATCGCCCGACGATCGTGCACAAGCCCCCGGTAAGGAAGTCGACCACCATGTCCGAGTCCGCAAGCTCCGCCACCGCCATCACCGGCGCCGAAATCTTCTGTCGCAGCCTCCAGGCCGAGGGCGTCGAAGTCGTATTCGGGTATCCCGGTGGTGCGGTACTGCACATCTATGATGCGCTGTACCGGCAGGACAAGGTCTCCCATGTGCTGGTGCGCCACGAGCAGGGTGCGGTGCACGCGGCCGAGGGCTATGCCAAGTCCTCCGACAAGCCGGGCGTGGCCCTGGTCACCTCGGGCCCCGGCGCGACCAACGCGATTACCGGGATTGCCGATGCCTACATGGATTCGGTGCCGCTGGTGGTGTTCACCGGCCAGGTGCCGACCAGCATGATCGGCAACGACGCCTTCCAGGAAGTGGATACCGTGGGGATCACGCGTCCCTGCGTGAAGCACAACTTCCTGGTCAAGGACGTGAAGGACCTGGCGTCCACGATCAAGAAGGCCTTCTACGTGGCGACCACCGGGCGTCCCGGCCCGGTGGTGGTCGATATCCCGAAGGACGTGACCGCCGATACCTGCGTGTTCGAGTACCCGGAGAGCATCCACATGCGCTCCTACAACCCGACCACGAAGGGGCATACCGGCCAGATCCGCAAGGCGGTGGACCTGATCCTGTCGGCCAAGCAGCCGATGATCTACACCGGCGGCGGCGTGATCCTGGGGCGTGGCTCCGAGGCCCTGACCGAGTTCACCCGCCAGCTGGGCTATCCGATCACCAACACCCTGATGGGGCTGGGTGGCTATCCGGCGTCGGACAAGCAGTTCCTGGGCATGCTGGGCATGCACGGCACCTACGAGGCCAACATGGCCATGCACCACGCGGATGTGCTGATCGCCATTGGCGCGCGCTTCGATGACCGCGTGACCGGCAACATCGAGAAGTTCTGTCCGCATGCGAAGATCGTGCACGTGGATGTCGATCCGTCCTCCATCTCCAAGAACGTGAAGGTGGACGTGCCGATCGTCGGCGAGGTAGAGCCGGTGCTGCGCGAACTGATCAAGGGCCTGAACGAGGCCGGCGGCAAGCCGGACGCCGAGGCCCTGGCCACCTGGTGGAAACAGATCGCGGAATGGCAGGCGCAGGACTGCCTGAAGTACGACCAGACCTCCGGGCTGATCAAGCCGCAGTACGTGGTGCAGAAGTTCTGGGAACTGACCGAGGGCGATGCCTACGTGACCTCCGATGTCGGTCAGCACCAGATGTGGGCGGCGCAGTTCTATGGTTTCGACAAGCCCAATCGCTGGATCAACTCCGGTGGCCTGGGCACGATGGGCGTGGGTCTGCCGTTTGCGATGGGCGTGCAGTTCGCGCATCCGGAGGCGACGGTGGGCTGCATTACCGGCGAGGCCAGCATCCAGATGTGTATCCAGGAGCTGTCGACCTGCTTCCAGTACCAGCTGCCGCTGAAGATCCTGAACCTGAACAACCGCTACCTGGGCATGGTCCGGCAGTGGCAGGAGTTCTTCTATCAGGGCCGCTACGCCATGTCCTACATGGATGCGCTGCCGGACTTCGTGAAGCTGGCCGAGGCCTATGGCCACGTCGGTATCCAGATCACCCAGCCGGGCGACGTCGAGGGTGCGATCAAGGAGGCCCTGGCGCAGAAGGACCGCCTGGTGTTCATGGACTTCATTACCGACCAGTCCGAGAACGTGTATCCGATGATCCCGGCCGGTGCCGGCCAGAACGAAATGATCCTGGTCTGAGCCGGGTACAGGGAAGAGCCGTATGCGTCATATCATTAGTGTCCTGCTGGAAAACGAATCCGGTGCCCTCTCGCGGGTGGCCGGACTGTTCTCCGCGCGTGGTTACAACATCGAATCACTGACTGTCGCGCCGACCGACGACCCGTCGCTGTCGCGCATGACCATCGTCACCAGCGGTTCCGACGAAATCGTCGAGCAGATCACCAAGCAGCTGAACAAGCTGATCGACGTGATCAAGCTGCTGGACATGACCGCCTATCCGCACATCGAGCGCGAGATGGCGCTGGTCAAGGTGCGTGTGCCGGAGGCCGCCGAGCGCGAGGAGGTCAAACGCCTGGCGGATATCTTCCGCGGCCGGATCATCGACGTGGCCCACGACAGCTACGTGATCGAGATCACCGGCGAGGGCTCCAAGCTGGACGCCTTCCTCGTGGCCCTCGACGCGTTTACCGTCCTGGAGGTCGTGCGCTCCGGCGTGATGGGCATCGCCCGGGGCGACGTCGCCCTGCAAATCTGAATCCCCGGGCCCGGCCCCCGGTTGCGGGGGCCGGGCCCGTTTGTTTGCCATGGGCCCCGCTTGGGGCTGATATCAAGGAAATTGCGATGAATCTCTATTACGACAAAGACGCCGACCTCTCCATCATCAAGGGCATGAAGGTGGCCATCATCGGCTACGGTTCGCAGGGCCACGCCCATGCGAACAACCTGAAGGACTCCGGCGTGGACGTGACCGTCGGCCTGCGCGAAGGCTCCAGCTCGCGCGCCAAGGCCGAAGAGGCCGGCCTGACGGTGGCCGATGTCGATGCCGCGACCGCCGGCGCCGACCTGATCATGGTGCTGGCCCCGGACGAGTACCAGGCCGCGCTGTACCGCGATGTGCTGGAGCCGAACCTGAAGCAGGGCGCGACCCTGGCCTTCGCCCACGGCTTCGCGATCCACTACAACCAGATCGAGCCGCGCAAGGACCTGGACGTGATCATGATCGCGCCCAAGGCCCCGGGCCACACCGTGCGTTCCGAGTTCGTGCGTGGCGGCGGCATCCCCGACCTGATCGCCATCCAGCAGGACGCCTCCGGCAAGGCGCGCGACATCGCCATGTCCTACGCCTCGGCGATCGGCGGCGGGCGTACTGGCATCATCGAGACCAGCTTCAAGGACGAGACCGAAACCGACCTGTTCGGCGAGCAGGCCGTGCTGTGTGGGGGTGCCGTGGAACTGGTCAAGGCGGGCTTCGAGACCCTGACCGAGGCGGGGTATGCACCGGAGATGGCCTACTTCGAGTGCCTGCACGAGCTCAAGCTGATCGTCGACCTGATGTACGAGGGCGGCATCGCCAACATGAACTACTCGATCTCCAACAATGCCGAGTACGGCGAGTACGTGACCGGCCCGAAGGTGATCAACGAAGAGTCGCGCTGGGCCATGCGCGAGGCGCTGCGCAACATCCAGAATGGCGAGTACGCCAAGCAGTTCATCCTGGAAGGCGCGATGAACTACCCGTCGATGACCGCCAACCGACGCCTGAACGCCGCCCACGAGATCGAGCAGGTCGGCGAGCGTCTGCGCTCCATGATGCCGTGGATCACGGCCAACCAGCTGGTCGACAAGTCCCGCAACTGATGCGAGGCCCTGCGATGGACATTCCGGTCTGTCGCAGGGCGTCCTCTCTCTCGAGCACCCGATGCTGTTTCCGCTAGCTCCCGAAGGCCGTCTGTTCGTCATCATCGCCGCGTGGATGACGGTGATTACGCTGCTGGTCGGGGAGGCGGAGCTGGGCCTGTTCATGGTGATCCTCACCGTGGCCCTGATGGGGCTGTTCCGGAACGTGCGGCGCAAAGCCCCGGCACCGGCCCTGGGCGTGATCGCCCCGGCCGATGGCACGATCGAGTCGATTACCGAGACCCGGGATCCGTTTACGAAAAAGCCGGCGGTCTGCATCCGCCTGCGTCAGCGCCGCCTGGGCGAATACAACGTGCACGCCCCGCAGGAGGCCGAGATTCGCGAACGGGTCTGGCCCGGCAAGGAGACCGACGAGGTGCCGGATGCCCAGCTGGAGGGGCGTCTGGCCTATGCGCTGGAGACCGACGAGGGCACCCGGCTGACCCTGGCACTCAGCGTCGATCACTGGCCCCGCATGGTGCGCATGCAGAACAACGTCCCCGGCAACCGCCTGGGACGCGGCAAGCGCATGGGGTTCGCCGGCTTTGGTGGTACCTTCGAGGTCTGGCTGCCGGTCGGCGCGCAGGTGATGGTCGAGCCGGGTCAACGGGTCCTGGCGGGTTCGGCGTTGCTCGGCGGGTTACCCGAATCCGAGGCGACCGGGGACGACGAGAGCGCGGCGGAGGTGCTGCAATGAGTGGAGGGGACGAAGGCGACCGGCGGACGGATCCCGAGCCGGACTACATCGAGGGCGAGGATACCGTCGCCGACGACCAGCCGCCCCATCGCCGGCGCCGGCGCGGGGTGTATCTGCTGCCCAACCTGTTCACCACGGGGGTGCTGTTCTCCGGATTCTTCGCCATCGTGTCCGCAATCAATGGCGAATACATCACCGCCGCCATCGCGATCTTCGTGGCCATGGTGCTGGACACCCTGGATGGGCGCGTCGCGCGCATGACCGATACCCAGAGCGAGTTCGGCGCGCAGTACGACTCGCTGTCGGATCTGGTGTCCTTCGGTGTGGCCCCGGCGCTGGTGGTCTACCTCTGGCAACTGCACGACCTCGGCAACTTCGGCTGGGTGGCGGCGTTCTTCTTTGCCACCGCCGCGGCCCTGCGCCTGGCGCGCTTCAACAGCCGGCTCGCGGTCAGCGACAAGCGCTTTTTCCAGGGGCTGCCAAGCCCCGCCAGCGCCGCGATCCTGGTGGGCATGGTCTGGGTGCTGGAGGACTGGGGTATCCCGGCGGAGCTGGCCGACCCCTATCTGGTGGGCATCCTGGTGGTCACCGTGCTCGCCGGGGCGGCGATGGTCAGCAACCTGACCTACTTCAGCTTCAAGGACATGGACTTCAAGCATCGGGTGCCTTTCCTGGCGATTGTCGGGGTGGTGCTGGCGCTGATGCTGCTGGCCCTGGATCCGCCCAAGGTCCTGCTGGCGGCCTTCGTCATCTATGCCCTGTCCGGACCGTTGCTGACCCTGGAGCGCTGGCGCCGGCATCGTCGCCGGGCGCCGTCGGGGGAGTAACCGCGTGTCGCTGTCGGTGCGCCAGCGCCGCATCCTCGCGGACATGGGCATTCCGGTGTGGCGCTCGCGCATTGCGCTGGAGGACAAGACCGAGGCCGCGGCGCCACCGGCGGAATCCGCCCTTGTGGCGGGCGAGCACGCCGAGGTCGTGGATGCCGGGGCGCCGGACGCCGCGGTCGATACCCTGGACTGGGAGGCCCTGGAGGCGCGGGTGCGTGGCTGCCATGCCTGCGCCGAGCTGGCCCGCGAACGCACGCAGACCGTGTTCGGGGTGGGCGACCCGCGCGCGCGCTGGCTGTTCGTCGGCGAGGCCCCGGGTGCGGAAGAGGACCGCCGTGGCGAGCCCTTCGTGGGTCGTGCGGGGCAGCTACTGGACAACATGCTGCGGGCGCTGGGCCTGGACCGGAGCCGCGACGTGTTTATCGCCAACGTGTTGAAGTGCCGCCCGCCCGGGAACCGCGACCCGAAACCCCAGGAGTCCGCGGCCTGCCGCGGGTTTCTCGATCGCCAGATCGAACTGATCCAGCCAGAGGTCATTGTGGTGCTGGGGCGTGTAGCGGCCCACGCCTTGCTGGCGACGGACGAGCCGCTCGGTCGGCTGCGTGGCACGGAGCAGCGCTACCAGGGCGTTCCTCTGGTCGTGACCTACCATCCGGCCTACCTGCTGCGAAAGCCGGGCGACAAGGCGCGTGCCTGGAAGGACCTGCAGCGCGCCCGGACCTGTCTGTCAAAACCGCTCACTGATTGAGGGATTGGGAGCCTTGGCCGAGTCGCCGGGTTCCGAACCAACGACACCTCGCCCCGTCCTTTCCTTCACTGCTGCTGGAGAAGCCTGCGTCATGAGTGCCGAACCCCGCGTCCAGCCCGAGTTGCGCCGCATGCAGGTGGCGGATGTGGAAGGCGTGATGCGCGTGGAGCGCGAGGCCTATGCGTACCCCTGGACCGCCCGCATCTTCGAGGACTGTCTTCGGGTGGGTTACGACTGCTGGGTGCTGGCGGTGGATGGTCGCCAGGTGGGGCATAGTGTGCTGACGGTGGCCGCCGGCGAGGCCCACCTGCTCAACCTTACGGTGGACCCGCGCTGGCAGGGCAACGGGCTTGGCCGTTTCATGGTCCGTCGCCTGTTTGACTATGTGTGCAGTCAGGATGCAGAGGCGTTGTTCCTCGAGGTGCGCCCATCCAATGTGGCGGCGGTGCAGCTCTACCGCTCCGAGGGCTTTGAGCATATCGGTACCCGTCCGCGCTATTACCCGCTCCCCAGTGGCCGCGAGGATGCCTGGGTGCTGACGCGTCGCTGCGCCGCACCCGCCGGGGCATGAGGTGTCGGTTCGGCGCCGGAGTGTGAAGTCAGTCACAGCGTCGGGTGCAAAATCCGTAACCCGGTCGGGTTTTGCCGCCTTGGGTTCTCGTCCCGGGACCTCCGCGTTGTGACGGTCACCCCCCGGGTCTATGATCGAACTCGGTATTGGCCCCGACTCCGGATGAGGTAACCCATGTCCCGATCCCTACGTGCATTGTTTGTTTCGCTCCCCCTGGCGCTGCCGCTCCTGGCTACCGGAGGGCTTGCCCATGCCCAGCAGGCCTTCGGCTATGACGAGGCCGAGCGCCAGCAGGAGCTGCTGGAAGTCTGGTACGAGATCCGTGAAAGCAACGCACAGAAGGGCAATACGGCGGCGATGTTCGACGTGGGCATGGCGAACTACGCCGGGCGCGGCACGGCGGTGGATTACGATCAGGCCCTGCGCTGGTTTGCTCGCGCTGCGGATGCCGACCACGCCAGTGCGCATTACTATCTGGGTTACCTCTTCGCGACCGGCAAGGGCACCTCGGCCGACGCCGAACGCAGTCACGAACACTACTCCCGCGCGGCGGAACTGGGTCATGCCGATGCCCAGTACTGGCTGGGCAGCCATCTGGCCAATGGCGAGCAGGATCCGACCGCCGCACTCGAGTGGTTGGGCAAAGCGGCCGATCAGGGACTGCCTGCCGCGCAGTATTATGTGGGGTTGATGCACGAGAATGGTCAGGGCACCTCGCGTGATCCGGCCGCCGCCGCGCGCTGGTATACCGCTGCAGCGGAGCAGGGCTACCGGCATGCCCAGATCGGGCTGGGTCGCCTGCACCAGAACGGTCGCGGGGTCGAACGTGATCTGGTGCAGGCACATGTCTGGTACAGCATGGCGGACGACCGGGAACGCCTGGCCTCGCTGGAGACCCGCATGAACAACCGTGACCTGGTGACTGCCCAGGGGCGCCTCAAGGAACAGAACGCCGCGCTTCAGGCGGCCTCGGCGCGCTGATCGGGCAGCGCCGGAACCCATGCAAACGGCCCCGTTTTTCGGGGCCGTTTGCATGTTGGGCACCCGGAAAGATGAACCGGACCCGCGCTTTCGCGTTAAACTGACGGGCTTGATTCAAGCGGCCCGTATTCATGTCCTTTATCGAGGAAACCCGCCGACGCCGGACCTTCGCGATCATTTCGCACCCGGACGCCGGCAAGACCACCATGACCGAAAAGCTCCTGCTGTACGGCGGCGCGATCCAGCTCGCCGGTACGGTCAAGGGGCGCAAGTCAGCGCGCCATGCCACCTCCGACTGGATGGAGATGGAGAAATCGCGTGGCATCTCGGTCACCTCTTCCGTCATGCAGTACCCGTACAAGGGCCGCATGGTGAACCTGCTGGACACCCCGGGACACGCAGATTTCTCCGAGGACACCTATCGCACGCTGACCGCGGTGGACTCCGCGCTGATGGTGATCGACGCCGCCAAGGGTGTCGAGGAACGGACCATCAAGCTGATGGAGGTCTGCCGGCTGCGCGATACGCCGATCATGACCTTTGTGAACAAGATGGACCGCGAGGGCCGCGATCCGATCGAGTTGCTGGACGAGGTCGAGGAGGTGCTGAAGATCCAGTGCGCCCCGATCACCTGGCCGATCGGCTCGGGAAAGCGCTTCCGTGGCGTCTATCACCTCCGCCGCGACGCGGTGCATCTGTACGACCCCGAAGAGGGTGGCAAGAAGTCCACCGGCGAAATCATCGAGGGCCTGGACAACCCGCGCCTGGACGAGGTGCTGGGGCCGCAGGCCGGGGAGCTGCGCGAGGAACTGGAGCTGGTGCAGGGCGCCTCGCACGCATTTGACCCGGAGGCCTACCTGAGCGGTGCGCAGACCCCGGTGTTCTTTGGCTCGGCGATCAACAACTTCGGGATCGAGGAGCTGCTGGATGACTTCGTCGAGTATGCTCCGGGCCCGTTGCCGCGCCCGACCCACTCGCGCAAGGTAGAGCCGACCGAGGAGAAGTTCACCGGCTTCGTGTTCAAGATCCAGGCGAACATGGACCCGAACCACCGTGACCGCATCGCCTTCATGCGCATCTGCTCGGGCACCTTCGACAAGGGCGCCAAGCTGCGCCACGTGCGCATCGGGCGCGACGTGAAGATCCCGGATGCGCTGACCTTCCTGGCCTCCGACCGCGAGCATGTGGAGACGGCCTATCCCGGCGACATCATCGGTATCCACAACCACGGCACCATCCGCATCGGGGATACCTTCACCCAGGGCGAGGACCTGACCTTCACCGGTGTGCCGAACTTCGCCCCGGAGCTGTTCCGCCGCGCGCAGTTGAAGGACCCGCTGAAGATGAAGCAGCTCGCCAAGGGGCTGCAGGAGCTGTGCGAGGAGGGTGCGACCCAGCTCTATCGCCCGTTGACCAACAACGACCTGATCCTGGGGGCGGTCGGCGTGCTGCAGTTCGAGGTGGTCGCCGAACGCCTGCGCACCGAGTACAAGGTGGAGGCACAGTTCGAGAACGTGAACGTCCAGACGGCGCGCTGGGTCGAAAGCGATGATCCGAAGAAATTCGACGAGTTCAAGGAGAAGGCGGCGACCAACCTGGCCATCGACCACGGCGGCGATCTGGTCTATATCGCCCCGACCCGGGTCAACCTGCAGATGGCGCAGGAGAAGTGGCCGGAGATCCGCTTCCAGTCGACCCGCGAGCACGGCCAGCCGACGGAGTAACCTCCGCGCTCCTAACTACTCCCTCGGCGCGCGGGACATTGGCCCGTCATTGCGAGGAGCGAAGCGACGAAGCAATCTCCCGTGGGCTATCGGATCTAGCTGGGGTGCGAGCTTCTGGAGGGTGCCGCGGCGCCTTCGGCGCCTCGCAATGACGTTGCATCTGGCCTGCGCAGGAGGTTTGCATGGCGTTGAATTTCCGATGGACCCCGGCCCTGGTGGTTGTAGTGCTGGCGCTGGGCGTTGGTGCCTGTTCGGTGCACAAGACCGAGACCCGGGGTGACGGGCCCGAGCCGCGTCCGGGCACGGTCGAGCAGATGAACCCGTTCCTGCATTTTCTCGAGAGCCGCCCGACACCCGCGGAATTCGGGCGCGTCTACCCCGACGTGATGCTGGTGCTGCCCGGCGACATCGTGACCCAGGAATACCGCACCGATCACAGTCGGTTCTTCGCCGATCTGGACGACGACGGCCGGATCCGTGGCGGCGAGTTTCGCTGATCCCGCGATGCTGCAAATCTCCAACAGCGTGAGCGTCCCCGAGCACGAGATCGAGCTGATTCCGATCCGTGCCCAGGGGGCTGGCGGCCAGAACGTCAACAAGGTCGCTTCGGCCATTCACCTGCGCTTCGATATCCGCGCCTCCGGCCTGCCCGATGTCTACAAGGAACGCCTGCTGCGCCGCCGCGATCAGCGCATCAGCAAGGAGGGCGTGATCGTCATCAAGGCGCAGCAGTACCGTACCCAGGAGGCCAATCGCGAGGACGCGCTCGAACGCCTGGCGGAGCTGCTGCGCGAGGCGGGCCGCCCGATCAAGGCGCGCAAGGCCACGCGGCCGACCCGCGCATCCAAGCTGCGCCGCCTGGAGGGCAAGACCCAGCGCGGCCGCAAGAAGGCCCTGCGCGGCCGCGTCGACCCGGACTGATTCACTTCTCGGTTCACCACGAAGCGCACGAAGAAATGGAGGAATTCAAGGGCGTATTCAGCACGGAGGACAAGGAGAAATTCGAAAGGCTCTGATGTGCGTGATCCGTCAAGGGTGCGGGGTGCCGCCAAGCGCACGCAGCAGCGGCGGTTAACCGGCAGTAACCCAGGCTGCAATCAATACCCGTATCTCACTTCCACTTCCACTTCGCTGTTTTCTCTGTCCCCTCCGTGGTGAACAAGGGTTTAGTCCCCGGCGTTCGGGCTTGCGTTGGCGGTGGTGGGTTCGTGTTCCTGCTGGTGTTGCCACAGGCGGGCGTAGGCGCCGTTCCTGGCGAGGAGTTCGCGATGGGTGCCGCGTTCGACCACGCGGCCCTGGTCCAGCACCACGATCTGCTCGGCGTCCTTCACGGTGGACAGGCGGTGGGCAATGACCAGCGTGGTGCGCCGCGCCGAGACCTCGTTCAGGGCCTGCAGGATGGCCTTCTCCGAGCCCGAGTCCAGTGACGAGGTGGCCTCGTCGAATACCAGGATCGGCGGGTCCTTCAGCAGCATGCGGGCGATGGCGATGCGCTGTTTCTCGCCGCCGGAGACCTTGAGCCCGCGTTCGCCGACCACCGTGTCCAGACCGTCGGGCAGGCGTTCGATGAAATCGTCCAGGTGCGCCAGGTGTACCGCGCGCAAGATCGCCTCTTCGGACGCTTCCGGGTCGCCGTAGGCGATGTTGTAGCGAATGCTGGAGTTGAACAGCACGGTGTCCTGCGGGACCACGCCGATCGCGCGGCGCAGGCTCTGCTGGGTCACCTCGCGGATGTCCTGTCCGTCGATGGTGATGCGCCCGTCGGTCACGTCAAAGAAGCGGAACAGCAAACGCGCGAGCGTGGACTTGCCGGCCCCGCTGGGCCCGACCACCGCGAGCTTGTGCCCGGCGGGGATCTCGAGCGATACGTCGGCGAGGATCGGCCGTTCCGGCTGGTAGTGGAAGGCGACCTGTTCGAAGCGCACCTGCCCGCTGGTGACCTCGAGATCCGGTGCGTCCGGCCGGTCCTCGACCTGCACGGGCTTCTCCAGCAGCCCGAACAGGCGCTCGATGTTCGCCAGCGACTGGCGGATCTCGCGATAGACGAAGCCAAGGAAGTTCAGCGGCATGAACAGCTGGATCATGTAGGCGTTGACCATGACCAGGTCGCCCAGCGACATCTGCCCCGAGGCCACACGGCTGGCGGCCAGCAGCATCATCACGGTGATCGCGCCGGCGATGATCAGGGCCTGCCCCGAGTTCAGCAGCACCAGCGACAGGACGTTCTTGGTGCGCGCCTGTTCCCAGGTGGCCAGGCCCTCGTCGTAGCGCCGGGCCTCGAAGCCCTCGTTGCCGAAGTACTTCACCGTCTCGTAGTTCAGCAGGCTGTCGATCGCGCGGGTGTTGGACTCGTTGTCACGCTGGTTGGCCTCGCGCACGAAGCGGGTACGCCACTCGGTAATCCACACCGACCAGGCGATGTAGGCCGCCACCGCGATGATCACCGTCAGGGTGAATACCGGGCCCACCGCGATCAGCAGGATGACCGCGACCATCGCGATCTCGATGATGGTCGGCAGGATGTTGAATACCATGAAGCGCAGCAGGAAGCTGATACCGCTGGTGCCGCGCTCGATGTCCCGGGCCAGGCCGCCGGTCTCGCGCGCCAGATGAAAGCTCAGCTCCAGCCGATGCAGATGTTCGAACACGCGCAGGGCCGCCCGCCGCATGGCGCGCTCGGCCACCCGCACGAAGACCGCGTCGCGCAACTCCCCGAACAGGGTGCCGCCAAAGCGCAACAGGCCGTAGGCCACCACCAGTGCCACCGGTACTGTCACCAGCGCGTCGGTGCCGGAATCCTCGAAGTGATCGACGATGTATTTCAGTGCCAGCGGGACCAGCACGGTCGCGAGCTTGGCCAGGCCCATCAGCCCGAGGGCGAGGAACAGCCGCCCGCGGAACTCCGCGAGATAGGGGAACAGGGAGCGAACGATGCGCCAGTTGATCGCCTCGTCGGGCGCGTCGTGCACGCTGGAATGACCGCGCATGGGGGAGTCCGGGGCTGGGTAGGTCGCTTACTTTAGAGAGGCGCGGCGGAATTCGCACATGGGCGCGCGTTCAGTAGCGGCTCATCCCTGCGTCCGCGGAAGGTCAGCGGTGGATGCGGTAGCCCTCGCCCCGGTCCTGTTCCAGGTCGACCCGCAGACGCCGGATCGAGTTCACGTGCCCTGTACCTGGTTGCGCCCGGCATTCTTGGCAGCGTACAGGGCGCGGTCGGCGCGATCGACCAGGGCCTCCGCGCTCTCGCCCGGGTTCAGCTGGGCCACGCCGAAGCTGGCGGTCAGCGCGTGCCCGGTCTCGAAGTCGGTGGCCTCAAGGGTGCGGCGCAGATCCTCGGCCAGTTGGCTCGTGGCCACGACATCGCCCTGCGGGCACAGGATGAGGAATTCCTCGCCACCCCAGCGGGCGGCCCGGTCGGTTTCGCGGATGCGGGCGGCGATCAGGCGACCGACCTCGGTGAGTACGGCATCGCCGCGACCGTGCCCCAGGGTGTCGTTGATCGGCTTGAAGTGGTCCAGATCCATCATGATCGCGCCAAGCAGGCCCCCGTGACGTTCGGCCCGCCGGATTTCGTCGGCCAGCATCTCGCTCGCCTTCATGCGGTTGTGCAGGCCCGTCAGCGGGTCGGTGGTGGCGAGACGTTCCAGGCGTCTCTGGGCCGCCTCCAGGGAGTGTGTTCGCTCCTGGACCAGGCGTTCGAGCACATGCGCGCGTTCCTCCAGCTCCTTGACCGGGTACGGCTCGTCGGCATCGTGGACGCTGGCAGGGAAGGAACCGTGCAGGTGTTCCAGGCGCCAGCCGTCGCCGGTCCGGTGCAGCAAGAGGCTGGCCCGCAGCCCGTTCAGTCGCACCCGTTGTCCGCGGGTGTCGAGCAGCATGTCGAATACCAGCATCACCAGGGCGACCTCATCCGTGACGAGGCGGACGTCTTCGCGGTGTATCTCGTAGTCGAAGGGTTCCGGGACCTGTTCGATGTCGCGTCCGACGACGCGCTCCACGTCCTCGGGTGTGAAGGCCGCTTCGTCGCCTCCGGTTCCGAAGCCACTGACCTGTGGTGCGTGCCACCCGAGTACGCGTGCGAGGTCGCGCTCACGCAGCCAGGCGTCGAGGTAACCGTGAACGACCTGGCGGATTGCGGCCTTGCCGTTGGGGGGCATCGAGATCAGTCGATGCCGACGGCGCGCTGCTCCTGGCGGATCCACGCGATGATGTGGGCGGTGTCCTCGCCGGACACGCCGGCTACCGGAGGCATCTCGCCAAATTCCCAGTGGTGCTGGTGCACGCCCAGGGCCACGGCACGATGGAAGGTGATATCCGGGTGGTGCGAGGGTTCGTAGATCCGGTGGATCAGCGGTGGACCCTGGTCGGTACCGCGGGCATCCTCCCCGTGGCACTGCATGCAGTTGGCCCGGAACAGCGAGCGGCCGGCCTCGGGGTCGGCGGCGAAACCCTCCGGCGGCAGGCTGTAGTCGAGCTGCGCCGTGGAGCCCGAGGCCGCGTTCGACTCGCTGGCGGGTGCCTGCGCGGCCGCGTCGCCGGTGTCCGAATCCGGAGCCTCGGAGCAGGCGGCGAGCGTCAATAGCGCGAGACAGACAACGGGCAGGAGGCGGACGGGGGTCGGCATTGGAACTCCGGAGAAGAGGGGCTGGGTTGGCAGTCTAGCGTGGCGGGTGTTATCGCGGAAAGGCGCAAAAAACCGAATCAGCGCCTTCTTGAAAGTGTCGGTTGCGGGCGGCGCAGGGTGATTCCGACGCCTGTCGCTTGCAGCGGTGCCGGGCATTCGGCAGTCTTGCCCGCCTGTCATCTTGTTTGGAGTGTATCCATTGGAACCCTCGGGTCTTGCAGCTGGAGAAGCGCAGGGAAGCGCTCCGGCGGCGGCGCTACTGGAGATCCTGCGCGAGACCTTCGGCTATACGGAATTTCGCGGCCAGCAGCAGGCGATCGTCGAGCACGTGACCGGTGGTGGCGATGCGGTGGTGCTGATGCCCACCGGCGGCGGCAAGTCGCTCTGCTACCAGATCCCGGCGCTGGCTCGATCCGGCTGCGGCATCGTGATCTCACCCCTGATCGCGCTGATGCAGGATCAGGTCGCCGCCCTGCGCCAGAACGGCGTGGCCGCGGCCAGTCTCGACTCCGGCCAGAAGGCGGACGAGGCGCGTTCCGTGCTGGCGGCCCTGCACGCCGGCGAACTGGATCTCCTGTACATGTCGCCAGAGCGGCTGTTTGCCTCGGGCATGCTGGAACGCCTGGAAGGCATCGACCTCGCCTTGTTCGCGATTGACGAGGCGCACTGCGTCTCGCAGTGGGGGCATGACTTCCGCCCCGAATACAGTCAACTGGCGGTGCTGGCCGAGCGTTTTCCACAGGTGCCGCGCCTGGCCCTGACCGCGACCGCCGACGGCCCGACCCGCCAGGAGATCCGCGAACGGCTGTGCCTCGATCAGGCGCGCGCCTTCGTCAGTTCCTTCGACCGCCCCAATATCCGCTACCGCATCGCCCAGGCAGACGGCGGCCGGGGCGGCTCGGCACGTGATCGGCTGCTGCGCTTCATCCGCGCGGAACACGCCGGGGAGGCGGGGATCGTGTATTGCCTGTCACGCAAGAAGGTGGATGCCGTGGCCGAATGGCTGGCGGAGCAGGGTGTCACCGCCCTGCCGTATCACGCCGGCCTGCCGGCCGCGACCCGCGCGGCGAACCAGACCCGCTTCCTGCGCGAGGAGGGGGTGGTGATGGTCGCCACCATCGCCTTCGGCATGGGCATCGACAAGCCGAATGTGCGCTTTGTCGCCCACCTGAACCTGCCGAAGAGTCTGGAGGGCTACTATCAGGAGACCGGCCGCGCCGGCCGCGATGGCCTGCCGGCCAATGCCTGGATGGTCTTTGGGTTGCAGGATGTCGTGACCCTGCGCCAGATGCTGGAGGGGTCGCAGGCCGGGGCCGAGCGTCAGCGCGTCGAACAGCAAAAGCTGGAGGCCATGCTGGGCTTCTGCGAGATCACCAGCTGCCGCCGCCAGGCCCTGCTGGGATATTTCGACGAGCACATGCCGGAACCCTGCGGGGCCTGCGACAACTGTCTGGAGCCGCCGGCGACCTGGGATGCCAGCGTGCCGGTGCAAAAGCTCCTGTCCTGCATCTATCGAACCGGCGAGCGCTTCGGCGCCGGGCATGTGATCGACGTGCTGCGCGGCTCGGCCAGTGAGCGCCTGACCCGTCTGGGGCACGATCGTCTGAGCACCTTCGGCATTGGCAAGGAACTCGACAAGGCGCAGTGGCGCGGCGTGGTCCGGCAGTTGCTGGCGCGTGGGCTGCTGCGCCTGGATGACGAGGGCTACGGCGGACTGAAGCTGGATCCGGCCTGTCGCCCGGTTCTGCGCGGAGAGGAGGGGATTCACCTGCGCGAGGAGGCGGCCCGTCCGGAGAAGGGGGCACGTACCGCCAGCCCGGCACGGCGTGATACGGCCCGTACAGTCGCGGCGATGGACACCGAGGATCGCTCCCTCTGGGAGGCGCTGAGGGGCCTGCGTACCGAGCTGGCGCGGGATCAGGGGGTGCCGCCCTACGTGATCTTCAGCGATGCCACATTGCTGGAGATGGTGGCGGCCGCGCCGCGCACCCATGACGAGATGGCCGGGATCTCCGGGGTCGGGCAGCACAAGCTGGAACGCTACGGCGATGCCTTTATCAAGGCCATCGAGGGGCATTTCGGGCTATAGTGGTGCGAAAAACCACACCAAATGATGCGTTCGGGGAGACCGCGTGACCGATACCCGCTTCCTTGAGGATTTCTACCGCCTTCGCGACGGTCAGCTGGTCGTAACCCCGGAGCAGGGCAGCGACTTCGCCAAGACCCTCGCGGGCGACTTCAATCCGATCCACGATGCCGACAACCGGCGCTTCTGCGTCCCGGGGGATCTACTGTTTGCCCTGGTGCTGGACACCTACGGCGCGAGCGCGGACATGCTTTTCCGTTTCACCGGCATGGTGGGAGGCAATGTGCCCCTGGTCTTTCCGGAAAACCCGGGCGCGGCCTTTGCCATTACCGACGAGAGTGGCAAGAGCGTAATCGAGGTCGAGCGTTCGGGGGCGGTGATCGACGAGCCTAGTGCGATCGGATCCCTGATCCGCAGCTATGTCGGCTTTTCCGGGCAGAACTTCCCGCACGTGCTGGTGCCGCTGATGGAGGAGCACGGCGTGATGGTGAACCCCAAGCGGCCGCTGGTGATGTACGAGCGCATGGGTTTTCATCTGCCCGAGCCGCTGGCAGCCAGCGCAGGGGTGCCGGAGCCCCGTCTGAAGGATGCAGTGATGACGGTCAATGGCAAGCGCGGAGAGATTCGTCTGGACTACGAACTGGTCATCGACCAGTCGGTGGTTGCCGACGGCAGCAAGCACCTGGTGCTGAGCGGGCTGCGCGCGTTCGATGCCGCCGATGTCGAGCGGCTCGTCGCCGACTACGAAAGCTGGAAGGCCGCCTACTTCAATCAGCAGGCCGGGGCCCACGCCCAGGCCTGAAGTGCCTTGTTCACCACCACGCGCACGAAGACAGGAAGAAGGGCCAGGTCCAAAGCGAAAAGCCTTTACAGGTCGGCGGGAAGACGGGGCGTTTTTGCTACGAGGGCATTGGGGAGAACTGCGGACGACAGCGTCGTGCCAGGCACTGGGGCTGGGCGTGAGCGCTCGAGAACTCTTCTGACTTTCCCGTCTTCCTGTGAATCGCCCTTGAACTTCTTCCTGTCTGTGTGTGCTTCGTACTGAAAACTCAGTAGAACTGGCCGAGCGCCGAGCGGACCTGGACTTCGGTCTCGGGCGTGAGGTGTTCCGCGAGTTTTAGCGGGTGATAGGGCAGTAGCAGCACGACTGACGATCCCAGGTTGAAGCGTCCCATCTCCATCCCGCGCTCCAGTGTGATCTCGCGGTCGGGATACTCGCTCACACTGATCTCGTGACCATGGGGCGGGGTGACCTCGCCGGCCCAGACGGTCTCGATGGAACCGACGTTCTGGGCGCCGATCAGGGCCATGGCCATCGGCCCCACCGGGGTGTCGAAGCAGGTCACCACGCGTTCGTTGCGGGCGTACAGCCGCGGCACGTGACGCACGATGCGCGGGGCGACCGAGAACAGCCGTCCGGGCACATGGATCATGTGGGTCAGGGTGCCGGTCAGCGGCATGTGCAGTCGGTGGTAGTGACGCGGCGACAGGTACAGGGTCACGAAGTGCCCGTGGCGGAAGGCCTCCGCGAGCTCGTCCTCCCCGCCCAGCAGTTCCCGGACCGTGTAGTGATGCCCCTTGGCCTGGAAGATCTGTCCGCCCTCGATGCGCCCGGCGGCGCTGACCCGGGAATCGGCCGGGCTGACCAGGGTATTCGCGTCCCCCTCCAATGGCCGTGCGTCCTCGCGCAGGGCGCGGGTGAACAGCGCGTTGAAGCTGGGGTAGGTGGTCAGGTCCGGTTCCGCGGCCTCGTCCATGTTCAGGCCGAAGCGGCGCACGAAGGCGCGCAGCAGCGGTTGCAGCTGCGGCGACTCGATGCGCGCCAGACGATGCACCACGCGCGACAGGGCGTGCTGTGGCAGCAGGTGCGATAGGCGCGCCAGCCAGGGGTCGATCTTGCTCATGCGGGATCTCGTTCGGGCGTACACAGTGACATCGAGGCGGTATGATGACCGCCCCCGCACGCAACGGAAAGACCGGGCATGGATTCAACCACCGGATTGCGCACCTTGCGCGACTTCATTCGCTTCGGCGCCAGCCAGTTTCGCGGCGCCGGGCTGACCTTCGGCCATGGCACCGACAACGCCTTTGACGAGGCGGCCTGGCTGGTGCTGCACACCCTGCACCTGCCGCTGGATCTACCCGAGTCGTGGTGGGATTCGCGCCTGAGCGAGGCCGAGCGCACGCGAGTCGTGGCGGTGTTGCGCGAGCGCATCGCCACCCGCAAGCCGGCGGCGTACCTGACCCGCGAGGCCTGGTTTGCCGGGTTGCCGTTCTATGTCGACGAGCGCGTGCTGGTGCCGCGCTCGCCCCTGGCGGAGTTGATCGCCGCGGGCTTCGAGCCGTGGCTGGATCCCGATGGGGTGACTCGGGCCCTGGATCTTTGCACCGGGGGTGGCTGCATCGGTATCGCGATGGCGCTGGCCCTGCCGCAGGCGCAGGTGGACCTGGCGGATGTCTCGCCGGATGCGCTGGCGGTGGCTCGGATCAACATCGAGCGCCACCAGATGGGCGAACAAGTCCGCGCATTGCAGTCCGACGTGTTCGATGGGCTGCAAGCCGGTGACCGCTATGACCTGATCGTGTCCAATCCGCCGTACGTGGATGCCGAGGATATGGCGGCCTTGCCGGAGGAGTACCGCCACGAGCCGGCATTGGGACTGGCTGCCGGGGGCGACGGGCTGGATATCGTGCGCCGCATCCTGGACGGGGCCCGCGAGCACCTGACCGGGGACGGCGCGCTGATCGTGGAGGTCGGCAACAGCCAGGCCGCGGTGGAGGCGGCCTTCCCGGACCTGCCAATGATCTGGCTGGAGTTCGAGGCCGGCGGGCATGGCGTGTTCCTGGTCTACGCCCGCGACTTGCCCGCCGGCGCCTGACCCACGCGGACCCGCGCCCGGACCCCGGTCCGAAAACCCGGCAGAAGGCCCTGTAAACGGCGCCGGTGGCGATGCATACTGCGAGGCTATGGAATCACGTCTGGTGGATATGCAGAGTCGGTCCGAGGAAGAGCGGGCGGAGGTCAGCCTGCGCCCGAAACGGCTCGCGGACTACACCGGTCAGCCGCGCGTGGTCGAGCAGCTGGGGCTGTTCATCGAGGCCGCCCGCGGGCGTGACGAGGCCCTGGACCATACGCTGGTCGCCGGCCCGCCCGGGCTGGGCAAGACGACCCTCGCGCATATCATTGCCAACGAACTGGGGGTGGGCCTGCGTCAGACCTCCGGCCCGGTGCTGGAGCGCGCCGGCGACCTGGCGGCGATCCTCACCGCGCTGGAGCCGCGCGATGTCCTGTTCGTTGACGAAATCCACCGCCTGCCGACGGTGGTGGAAGAGATCCTGTATCCCGCCCTGGAGGATGGCCAGCTGGATATCGTGATCGGCGAGGGTCCGGCCGCGCGTTCGATCAAGGTGGACCTGCCGCCGTTCACGCTGGTGGGGGCCACCACCCGCGCCGGGCTGCTCTCGGCCCCGTTACGTGACCGGTTCGGTATCGTCCAGCGCCTCGATCATTACACTGTCCCCGATCTCGCGCATATCGTGAATCGCGCCGCCGGCTTGCTGGGCGTGGGGGTCGAGGCCGAGGGCGCGACCGAGATCGCGCGTCGCGGGCGCGGCACGCCGCGTCTGGCCAATCGTCTGTTGCGGCGGGTGCGCGATTTCGCCCAGGTGCGGGCCGACGGCGTGGTGACGCTCGATGTGGCTGCGCAGGCGCTGGACCTGCTGGCGATCGATGCCTCGGGGCTGGATGCCCAGGACCGCCGTCTGCTGGAGGTGCTGGTGGAGAAGTTTGATGGTGGCCCGGTCGGGGTCGAGAGTCTGGCCACCGCGATGAACGAGGACCGCGGCACGCTGGAGGATGTGGTCGAGCCGTTCCTGATCCAGCAGGGCTATCTGCAGCGCACCCCGCGCGGGCGCCAGGCGACCCGCCGCACGCTGGCCATGTTTGGTCTGGCGCGCACGGAGGAGGGTGACCTGCTGACGCCGATGGCCGAGGGCGCGCGCCAGCCATGACGACGGATTTCGAATGGCCGGTGCGGGTGTATTACGAGGACACCGATGCCGGTGGCGTGGTCTACCACGCGAATTATCTGAAATTCATGGAGCGCGCGCGGACCGAATGGCTGCGTGCGCTGGGCTTCGAGCAGGACCGGCTGCGCGCCGAGTACGGAATTGTGTTCGCCGTGCGGCGTCTGTCTGTGGAGATGCAGCGCCCCGCCCATTTCAACGAGGCCCTGACGGTGACCTGCCGGGTGCAGCGTCTGCGCCGCGCCAGCATCGAATTCGCGCAGGCGGTGCAGCGTGACGCGGCGGTGCTGGTGACCGGCGAGGTCGGCATTGCCTGTGTGGACGTGGCCCGGCAGGCGCCGGTGGCAATCCCCGATGAAGTGACGCACGCGCTGCGTGCGGCGGATGGAACAAAGGCATAACGGGAGATGGACAAGTGACAGTCGACTTTTCAATGTACCAGCTGATCATGGACGCGAGTCTGATCGTACAGCTGGTCATGGTGATCCTGGTGGTCGCCTCGGTGCTCTCCTGGCTGGTGATTATCATCAAGGCGCGTTCCCTCAACGCGGCCCACCGCGCCAGCGATGAATTCGAGGAGCGCTTCTGGTCCGGCGCCGATCTGTCGCATCTGTACGAGGGGGTGCGGCGCAAGTCGGAGATGTCCGGCATGGAGCATGTCTTCTCCTCGGGCTTCAAGGAATTCCTGCGAGCCCGCCAGCACGGCATGGCGCCCGGCGAGCCCGCGCACCGCGCGATGCGTGTGGCCATCGCGCGCGAGACCGACGAGATGGAGCGCTACCTGCAGTTCCTCGCCACGGTCGGTTCGACCAGCCCGTACATCGGCCTGTTCGGGACGGTGTGGGGCATCATGCATGCCTTCCTGGGGCTGTCCGGGGTGCAGCAGGCCACACTGGCGATGGTGGCCCCCGGGATTGCCGAGGCCCTGATCGCGACCGCGCTTGGCCTGTTCGCCGCCATCCCGGCGGTGATCGCCTACAATCGCTTCGCCGGGGATGTTGACCGCGTGGCCTCGCGCCTGGAGAACTTCGGCGACGAGTTCGTGGCCCTGCTGAATCGCCAGGGGGCGGGCAAGCCTGCCGAGGGTGCCGCCGGGGCGCCGGCCTAAGCCATGGCCGAGTCGCGTCGCAACAGTCGCCGCCTGCGGCGGCCCATGTCGCAGATCAACGTCGTGCCGTTCATCGACGTGATGCTCGTTCTGCTGATCATCTTCATGATCACCGCGCCCATGCTGCAGCAGGGCGTGGAGGTCGACCTCCCGGAGGCCGATGCCGAGGCCATGGAAGAGGACCCGCAGGCGGCCGAGCCGCTGGTGGTCACGGTGGATGCCGGCGGCGCCATGAGCCTGAACCAGGGGCCCTATGTGAACGAGCCGCTGGCGCCGCAGGAGATGACCGAGATCGTGCGCGAGTTCCTCGCCGAGAATCCGGGTACCCAGACCTTCGTGCGCGGTGACCGCAATGTCGATTACGGCCGCGTGATCGATGCCATGGTTGCCCTGCAGCGTGCCGGAGGCGGCCGGGTCGGGCTGATCACCGAGCCGCCGCGCGACAACCAGGACTGAGCCGCCCCGCCGTGTTCGAGCTCCTGCGCCGTCATCCCTTGAGCCTGGTCCTCGTCCTGCTTCTGCATGGCGTGTTGTTTGCGGCGTTGTTGCTGAATGTCAGCCTCGTCTCGCCGACCTCCACCCGTGCCGCTGTCGAGATCGCGGTGCAGGAGGATATCGAGGTGATCGACGCGGTCGCGGTGGATGCCGAGACCTTCGATCGCATCGAACACCAGCGCGAAGTCGCCGAGCAGGAGCAGGTCGCCGAACAGCTGCGCGCCGAAGAGGAACGCCGCCGCGCCGAGGAACAGGCCCGGCGCGAGGAAGAGCGCCGCCAGGCCGAGGAGCAACGCCGCCGCGAGGAACAGGAGCGCGCGCGCCAGCAGGCCCTGGAGGATGCCGAACAGGCCCGCCGCGAGGCCGAGGAGGAGCGTCGCCAGGCGCGCGAGGAGGCCGAGGCCGAACGCGAGCGTATCCGCCAGGAGCGCGAGGCTGCGGAACAGGCCCGGCGTGAGGCCGAGGAGGCGCGCGAGCGTGAGGCGGCGGAACGGCGGGAGCGCGAGGAAGCGGAGCGTCAGGCGCAGGAAGAGGCGGAGCGCCGCGAGCGCGAGGCGGCCGAACGCCGCGAACGGGAAGAGGCCGAGCGTCGCGCCGAGCAGGAGCGCGAACTGGAAGAGCAGCGCCGCCGCGAGGCGATGGAGCGCGAGCAGGAGCGCATGGCCGAGGCGCAGGCCCGGCGCGAGGCCGCGGAACGCCAGGCACAGGCGGATCGCGAGCTGAACGAATGGCGCGCGCAGGTGCAGTCAGTGGTGCAGCGACGCTGGCGCCAGCCATCGGGGCTGGATGCCTCGGATCGTGCCATCGTTCTCGTGCGCGTCAACGAGACCGGGCGTATCATCAATTTCGACATCGAGAGCTGCTCCGGCGGGCCCGCCTTCTGCGACTCGGTCCGTCAGACCATGGATCGCCTGTCGTCGCTGCCGCGCCCACCGGATGCGGATGCCGTGCGCGGTGGGGTGCGCATCCGCTTCGAGCCCGACTGACCGGGCCGGCGCAAGCCGGTCCACGAGGAAACACATGCAACGAATGATTCATACGATGCTGCTGGGGTTGGCGCTGCTTTGGTCGGCGCAGGCCCAGGCGGTACTGGAAGTGACGGTAACCGAGGGGGTGACGGGTGCGATCCCGGTGGCCGTGGCTCCGTTCACCTGGGACGGCGACGGGCGTCCGGGCGAGGATGTGGACCAGATCCTGGCCGCGAATCTGACCCGGAGCGGGCTGTTTGACGTCGAACGCGACGGTTTGCCCCAAGCACCCTCGGGCCCAGCCGACTTCCTTGCCCAGCCCTGGGCCGAGGCGGGTCTGGAGTACCTGGTGGTCGGCTCCATGCGCCCCGACGGCGACAACGTGCTGGTCGAGTTCCACGTGTTCGACGTGCTGGCCGAGGAACGCCTGGGCGGCTGGCGTATCCCGGTGCCGGCGGACATGCTGCGCCGCGGCGCGCATCGCGTGTCGGATATCGTCTACGAGCAGATCACCGGAGACCCGGGTGCCTTCAGTGCGCGTATCGCGTTTGTCAGCGTCGAGCGCCGCAACGACTCGCGCGAGTTTCGCCTGGAGGTCGCCGACTCCGACGGCGCCAATCCGCGCACCCTGTTCCGGTCGCGGGATCCGATCATGTCGCCGGACTGGTCGCCGGACGGTCGTGAGCTGGTCTACGTCTCCTTCGAGAATCGCCGCTCCGAGGTGTTCCGTCAGAATGTGGAGACCGGCGAGCGCAACCGGATCGCGAGTTTTACCGGCATTAACAGCGCCCCGGCCTGGTCCCCGGACGGCCGCCAGCTGGCGCTGAGCCTTTCGCGCGACGGCTCGCCGAATATCTACGTGATGGATCTGGCCTCAGGCGATCTGCGTCAACTGACGCGCTCCAGCGCGATCGAGACCGAGCCGGTCTGGTCACCCGACGGCGACACCATCTACTTCACCTCGGATCGTGCGGGCGCGCCGCAAATCTATGCCCAGCCGGCCAGCGGTGGCAATGCGCGCCGTCTTACCTTCGAGAGCGGCTACGCGGCGGCGGCCACGATTTCCCCGGATGGTCGCTCATTGGTGTACGTCCATGGGGGCGATGGCGGATTTCAGCTGGCGCGTCTCGATCTGGATGATCGCCGTGTGACGCGCCTCACGGACGGGCGCGATGCAGAGTCGCCAAGCTTTGCACCCAATGGCAGCATGATCCTGTATGCCATGACGGATGGGGGGCGAGGCGTGCTCGGCTCGGTCAGTCGCGACGGCCAGGTGCACCAGCGGTTGGCCGCCCGCGAAGGCGAGGTGCGCGAACCTGCCTGGTCGCCCCTGAACTGATGTCCCCAGACCTATTTACTATCCCTTTTTCGAGGAAACGAAAGCCATGAATAACCTGTTTCGCCTGGCCCTTGCGGCTGTCGTCATTGCGGCCCTGTCGGCCTGTGCCACACCCACGCGCGATGCCGAGGATGCCGAACGTGCTGCCGAGCGCGAGGCGGCCGCCGAACAGGCGCGTGCCGAACGCGAGGCCGCCGAGGCCCGCGGCCTGGGTCGAGATCGCGATTTCGACGCGGCGGCCCTGGACGACCCGGAAAGCCCGCTGGCCGAACGCCTGGTGTATTTCGAGTTCGACCGCGACGAGGTCAAGTCCGAATACATGCCGATGCTGGAGGCGCATGCCGCCTATCTCTCGCAGAATTCGGGTGCGCGCCTGCGTCTGGAAGGGCATACCGACGAGCGCGGCACGCGCGAGTACAACCTGGCTCTGGGCGAACGCCGGGCGCAGTCGGTGCGCCGGGTGCTGAATCTGAACGGCGCTTCGGATGACCAGCTCGAGGTCATCAGTTATGGTGAAGAGATGCCGGTGGCCTTCCAGCAGAACGAGGAGGCCTGGGCCAAGAATCGCCGGGTCGAGCTGGTCTACGAATCCCGGCGCTAAGCGACGGGAAGCCAGATGCAATCAAAGCTCGACAAGTCTTGCGGAAATGCCCCCTCGGGGGCATTTCTGTTTCGGTGCCCGGGACGTCCGGGCCTTCTTTCTGGCGTCATTCTGGCCGTAACCTTTGCCCTGGCCCCGCTGGCCCTGGTGCCGGGCACGGCCGGGGCCCAGGACGATACGGTGTTCGCCACCCAGTCGCAGATCCGCCAGCTCGAACGCCGCCTCGAGCGGGTCGAGCGGGTGCTGGATTCCAGTGCGATGAACGAACTGCTGCAGGTCTCGGAATCGCTGAGTCGGGACCTGCGCGAACTGCGTGGCGAGGTGGAAACCCTGCGCCACGAGATGAACCGTCTCAGCACCCGCCAGCGCGATCAGTTCCGTCATCTGGATGAGCGGGTGGGCGCGTTCGAGAGCGGGGCGTTAGCCACGGATGCCGCTCCGCGGGAGGAAGTGGTCGAACTGGACCTGCCGGAAGCGGACGAGCAGGCCGCCTATCAGGCGGCGTTTGACGACCTGATGGCCGGGGATTACACCACGGCCATGCGCAAGCTCGAGCAGTTCATCGAGGATTACCCCGAGGGCAACTTCACCGCCAATGCCTGGTACTGGCTGGCCGAGGCGAAATACGCCAGCGGCGAGTTCGAAGCAGCGCTGGAGGATTTCGAGCGTCTGCGAGAGGATTTCCCCGAAAGCGACAAGGGTGGGGATGCCCTGCTGAAGATCGGCTACGCCCACTACGAACTGCAGAACTTCGACGCGGCGCGCGAGGCCCTGGAGGCGGTGCGTGCCGACTACGGCGGGACCACCCTGGATCGCCTGGCCCGTGAGCGCCTGCGGCGGATCGAAGACAGCCAATGACCACGGATACGCTGCGCGATGCCCGGGGCGCCGGGGTGATCGACCCGGCCGCGGTGCGGCTGAGGATCACCGAGATGTTCGTCTCCCTGCAGGGGGAGGCGGCGCAGGTAGGCTGGCCCACCGCCTTTGTGCGCCTGACCGGTTGCCCGCTGCGCTGTCGCTGGTGTGACAGCGAATACGCCTTCGAGGGGGGCGAGGCCCTGATGCTGGCGACGATCCTTGACTGGGTCGGGCGCGCCGGGGTTCGGCATGTCTGCGTGACGGGTGGCGAGCCGCTCGCGCAGCCGGGCTGCCTGCCGCTGCTGGAGGGCCTGTGCGATGCCCGTTTCAGCGTTTCGCTGGAGACCAGCGGGGCGATGGCGATCGCGGGTGTCGATCCGCGGGTGGCGATCGTGATGGACTGGAAGGCGTCGGCCTCGCAGGAGTCCGCTCGCAATCGCCCTGAAAATATCCCCCGGCTGAAGGCCGGCGACCAGCTGAAGTTCGTGCTGGCCGGGCGCGAGGACTTTGACTGGGCGCGAGCCGAGCTGGAGCGTCTGGGGCTGGCCCCGGAGGTCGAGGTCCTCTTCTCGCCGGTGTACGGCGAACTGGAACCGAGGGCCCTGGCCGACTGGATCATCGCGGAACGCCTCCCGGTTCGCTTTCAGCTGCAGCTGCACAAGCTCCTCTGGGGCGACCAGCCAGGGCGCTGAGATGAGTGAGCGCGCGGAGAAGGCCGTGGTGCTGCTCTCGGGCGGGCTTGACTCGGCGACTTGCCTGGCCATGGCCCGCGCCGAGGGGCTGGACTGTCACGCCCTGTCGATCGACTACGGTCAACGCCATCACACGGAGCTGGACGCTGCGCGGCGCGTAGCCGCCGCCCAGGGCGTGACCGATCACCGCGTAGTGGCGGTGGATCTGAGCGCGATTGGTGGGTCCGCACTGACGGACGCCGCGATCGCCGTTCCCACGGCACCGACCGAGGGTATCCCCGTGACCTACGTGCCGGCACGCAACACGGTGTTTCTGGCGCTCGCCCTGGGGTTTGCCGAGACCCTGGACGCGCGCCTGCTGTATGTGGGGGCCAATGCGGTGGACTACTCCGGCTACCCGGATTGTCGTCCGGCCTTCATCGAGGCCTTCCGCGACCTCGCCCGGGTGGCGACCCGCAGCGGGGTGGAGGGCACGCCCTGGGAGGTGCGGGCGCCGCTGATGCACTGGTCCAAGGCCGAGATCATCCAGGCCGGGGTCCGCCTCGGGGTCGACTACAGCCAGACGGTCAGCTGCTACCAGGCCGATGCCGCCGGCCGCGCATGCGGGCGCTGCGACAGCTGCCGCATCCGCCGCGAGGGCTTCGCGGCCGCCGGTGTGCCCGACCCGACCCGCTATGTCCCCGACTGATCCGTGGCCCCGGAATGCCGCGGGGAGGAATGAAAGCGGGCTCGATCTCGTCTAGCGTCCGATGTATGCTGCGCACCCCATGGGTGCAGGCGTGCCCTGAAATCTTTCATTGAGAGGATACGCGATGGAATTCTCCAGCTTTTCAACCGCCGCATTGGCGTTCCTCGGCGGGACGTTCATTCTCGCCTTCATCATGGGTGCGGTCGCGAACAAGACCAACTTCTGCACCATGGGTGCGGTCTCCGACTGGGTAAACATGGGGGATACTGGGCGCATGCGCTCCTGGTTGCTGGCCATTGCCGTGGCCATGCTGGGTGTGGCGGTGCTCGAATTCTTCGGTGTGTTGAGTGCCGAGGGCTCGTTCCCTCCCTACCGTGGGTCCAACTTCAACTGGCTGGGCCATGTGCTGGGCGGTTTCCTGTTCGGGATCGGCATGACCTATGCGTCGGGCTGCGGTAACAAGACGCTGGTGCGTGTCGGTGGCGGTAACCTCAAGTCCGTGATGGTCATGATCATCATCGGCGTGATTGCCTTCTGGCTGACCAGCCGCGAGACGGTTTTTGGCACGGGCCAGACCCTGTTCCAGCTGCTGTTCGGCTGGATGGACAGCGTCGCCGTCCAGATGGAAAACGGCCAGGATCTGGGTTCCATCATCGCCGGCGAGAACGCGCTGACTGCGCGCCTGGTGCTGGGTCTGGTGATCGGCGTGCTGCTGCTGGCCCTGATCTTCAAGGCCGCGGACTTCCGTCGCAGCTTTGACAATATCCTGGGCGGTCTGGTGATCGGCCTGGTCGTGATCGGTGCCTGGTGGTTGACTAGCAACATCCAGGTCGACGACGGCATGGGTGGCGTGTACAGCACCCAGGAATACATCCAGGAATGGGATTTCGTGTCCGATGCGGATGATGGCGAGCGTCCGGCGCTGTCCGCGCCCTGGGCCAATCAATCGTTTACCTTCATTAACCCGATGGGGCAGAGCGTGGGCTATGTGTCCAGCGGCTTCGACCGCACCCTGCTGTACTTCGGCGTGTTGGCTCTGGCGGGCGTTATCTTGGGTTCGTTCTTCTGGGCCCTGGTGTCGCGCAGCTTCCGTTTCGAGTGGTTCTCGTCCTTCCGCGACTTCGCCAATCACTTCGTTGGTGGCATCCTGATGGGCGTTGGCGGCATCCTGGCGCTTGGCTGCACCATTGGTCAGGCGGTGACGGGGGTCTCCGCGCTGGCACTGGGTGGCTTCTTCACCTTCGCCTTCATCGTGTTCGGCTCTGCGCTGACCATGAAGATCCAGTACTACAAGATGGTCTACGAAGACGAGGCCAGCTTCGGCAAGGCGCTGATCACCTCGCTGGTGGACATGAAGCTGCTGCCGGGCGGCATGCGCAAGCTGGAAGCCATCTGATGGCATAGCGACGGGGGCACGTCTTGCGTTTTCCCCGTCGCGCCGTAAACTACGCGGCACTGGAGGCCCGGCGATCCCGGGCCTTCGACTTTGCAACGGCCAGGGCGATTCAGATGTTCGCTCCGGGCCAAACCGAAAAGGGTCGTTAGCTCAGTTGGTAGAGCAGTTGGCTTTTAACCAATTGGTCGTAGGTTCGAATCCTACACGACCCACCATTTTCTCCGGTCCCCGCACCGGCACAAGGGCCCGTCTATACGGGCTCTTTGTGTTTGTGGGTGGGGAACACGCTAGAATGCGCGGCCAACGCGCGAACGCAACAAGAGTTTTCTGCAAGATTGCGAAAGTGGCGGAACTGGTAGACGCGCTGGGTTTAGGTCCCAGTGGGGTAAAACCCGTGAGAGTTCGAGTCTCTCCTTTCGCACCACTGTCTGCATTCCGACCAGCCATGAAGGTTACCACTGCGATCGGCAGGGATGACCGATTACCGAACTATGACGAGGCCCTCCATGCAAGTTTCTGTTGAAGCCACCGGCAACCTGGAACGCAAGATGACCATCCAGGTCCCCTCCGAGCGGATCGATACCGAGGTCGACAATCGCCTGAAGTCCCTCGCCAAGCGGGTCAAGCTGGACGGCTTCCGCCCGGGCAAGGTCCCGCTGAAGGTCGTGCGCCAGCGCTACGGCACCGGTGTGTATCAGGAGGTTCTGAGCGAGGTCCTGCAGGAAAGCTACCGCGAGGCGGTTCAGCAGGAGGGCCTGGAGCCGGCCGGTAACCCGAGCATCGAGCCGACCAATCTGGAAGGCACCGACGCGATCGAATTCACCGCCAGCTTCCAGGTGTTCCCGGAAGTGCAGGTGGCCGACTTCTCCGGCGTCGAGATCGAGCGCCCGGTGGCCGAGGTCGGGGACGAGGACATCGATCGCGTGATCGACTCCCTGCGCGAGCAGAACAAGGAGTGGGCCGAGGTCAAACGCAAGGCGAAGAAAGGCGACCGGGTGACGCTGGACTTCGTCGGCTCGCTGAACGGCGAGGAGTTCGAGGGCGGCAAGGCCGACGACTTCCAGATCGAGCTTGGTGCCGGGCGCCTGATCGAGGACTTCGAGAAACAGCTCAAGGGCGTGAAGACCGGCGAGGAGCCGACCATCGATGTCACCTTCCCCGACGACTACCCGGCGGAGAACCTGAAGGGCCAGACCGCGCAGTTCGCGCTGACCATCAAGCAGGTCGAAGGCCCCAAGCTGCCGGAGGTCGATGAGGAATTTGCGAAGAAATTCGGCATCGAGGACGGCTCGGTCGAGAAACTTCGCGCCGATGTGCGGTCCAATATGGAGCGGGAACTGCGTCAGGCCCTGAAGGGTCGGGTCAAGCAACAGGTGCTGGAGGCCGTGGTCGACAAGCACGACTTCGATCTTCCGGAGGCCCTGGTGAAGTCGGAGGTCAACCGCCTGCGCGAAGAGGCCGAGAAGCGTTTCGGCGGCGCGCAGCAGACCCAGCCACTGCCGGACAGCCTGTTCGAGGAAGAAGCCAAGCGTCGCGTGCGCCTGGGCCTGGCGCTGCGCGCCATCATCGAACAGAAGGGGTTCGAGGTGGACGCCGAGCGGGTCGAGCGCGATCTCGAGGAGATGGCCGCAACCTACGAGGATCCGGAAGAGGTGAAGCAGTACTACCGCTCCAATCCCCAGGCGAAGAGCAACCTGGAGTCACTGGTGCTGGAAGATCAGGTGGTTGACTGGGTGCTCGAGCAGGGCAAGGTCACCGAGAAGGAAACCAGCTTCCAGGACGTGATGAATCCGAACAAGGAGTCGACTGAATGAGCCACGATATGGCCGACCAGGGCGCACAACACGCCCAAGGGCTGAACCTGGTACCGATGGTGGTCGAGCAGACCGCCCGCGGCGAGCGCGCCTACGACATCTACTCCCGCCTGCTGAAGGATCGAGTGATCTTCTGCGTGGGTCCGGTCGAGGACTACATGGCCAATGTGATCGTGGCCCAGCTGCTGTTCCTCGAGTCGGAAAATCCGGACAAGGAAATCAGCCTGTACATCAATTCCCCGGGCGGTGCGGTCACCGCTGGCATGGCGATCTACGACACCATGCAGTTCATCAAGCCCGAGGTCAGCACGCTGTGCGTCGGCCAGGCGGCGAGCATGGGCGCCGTGCTGCTGGCGGGCGGTGCCGCTGGCAAGCGGCACACCCTGCCGCATTCACGGGTGATGATCCATCAGCCGCTGGGCGGATTCTCGGGCCAGGCCTCGGATATCGACATCCACGCCCGCGAGATCCTGAAGATCCGTGATGAACTGAACAATGTGCTGGCCCACCACACCGGCCAGCCGGTGGAGAAGATCGCGGAGGACACCGATCGCGACCGTTTCCTGACCGCGACCGAGGCGAAGGAATACGGCCTGGTCGACCACGTGCTGACCCACCGCGACTCCGCGAGCTGAGTCCGCGTCCTTCGCAACTGCGCCCCGGAGCACCGCTGCGGGGCGCAGCTTCAATACCGGACTTCCGCTTGGCTCGTTTGCAACTGCCAGGCAAACGGGGCATGTTCTGAAGAACACTGAAATCGCAACCGAGGCAAACGGATGAGCGACGAAACCACCCCCCCCGCCGACGGCAAGCTCCTGTACTGTTCTTTCTGCGGAAAGAGCCAGCACGAGGTGCGCAAGCTGATCGCCGGGCCATCCGTATTCATCTGCGACGAGTGCGTCGAACTGTGCAACGACATCATCCGCGAGGAGATGCAGGAAGCGGGGCACGCCGAGCGTGATTCCCTGCCGACGCCGCACGAGATCCGCGCGATCCTCGACGACTACGTGATCGGCCAGAACTCCGCGAAGAAGATCCTTTCGGTCGCGGTGTACAACCACTACAAGCGCTTGCAGGCCCGGGCCGGCAAGGACGATGTCGAGCTGTCCAAGTCGAACATTATGCTGATCGGCCCCACCGGCTCCGGCAAGACGCTGCTGGCCGAGACCCTGGCGCGGGTACTGAATGTCCCGTTCACCATCGCCGATGCCACGACGCTGACCGAGGCTGGCTACGTGGGCGAGGATGTCGAGAACATCATCCAGAAGCTGTTGCAGAAGTGCGACTACGACGTCGAGAAGGCCGAGAACGGCATTGTCTACATCGACGAGATCGACAAGGTCTCGCGCAAGTCGGACAACCCGTCCATCACCCGTGACGTCTCGGGCGAGGGTGTGCAGCAGGCCCTGCTGAAGCTGATTGAGGGCACCACCGCCTCGGTGCCGCCGCAGGGCGGGCGCAAGCACCCGCAGCAGGAATTCCTGCAGGTCGATACCAGCAATATCCTGTTCATCTGTGGCGGTGCCTTCTCCGGGCTGGAGAAGGTGATCCAGCAGCGCGCCGAGAAGGGCGGGATAGGCTTTGGCGCCGAGTTGCGCACCACCGAGGCGGCCAAGTCCGGTGGTCAGTGGTTGAAGCAGCTGGAGGCCGATGACCTGGTGCGCTATGGCCTGATTCCCGAGTTCGTTGGCCGTCTGCCGGTGCAGGCGACGCTGGACGAGCTCGACGAGGACGCACTGATCACGATCCTGACCCAGCCGAAGAACGCCCTGATCAAGCAGTACGCGCGCCTGTTCGAGATGGAGGGCGTGGAGCTCGAGTTCCGCGACGATGCCCTGTCCGCGATCGCCCACAAGGCGATGGCCCGCAAGACCGGTGCGCGCGGTCTGCGCACCATCATGGAGAACATCCTGCTCGACACCATGTACGAGCTGCCCTCCATGGAGGGGGTCAGCAAGGTGGTGATCGACGAGGCGGTGATCCGTGGCGATGCCGAGCCGTACCTGGTCTACGAGAACGACTCGTTCGCCAAGAAGCAGGCTGCCGCGGATTCCTGAGCGGAAGTGTTGCGGCGCCCTTGAAAAGGGCGCCGCCGCCCCCACTTCCTCCTGTACATTCGTCCAGCCCTTAGGGGGCAACATGACCGATACCCACTCCTCCCAGAACGAGGTGGACTCCCCCGTCAAGCGCGTCGCGGTCCTGCCGCTGCGCGATGTCGTGGTCTATCCCCACATGGTCATCCCGCTGTTCGTGGGTCGCGAGAAGTCGATCCGGGCGCTGGATTCGGCCATGGCCGAGAACAAGCAGGTGCTGCTGGTCGCGCAGAAGAGCGCAGAGGTCGACGAGCCGGAGGCCGGCGACCTGCACCAGATCGGCACCCTCGGCAATATCCTGCAGCTGCTGCGCCTGCCCGACGGCACCATCAAGGTGCTGGTGGAGGGTGCCCAGCGCGCCCATGTGATGGATATCTCCACTACCGGCAATGTCGAGAAGGAAGAGGACTACTTCGTCTCCGACATCCGGTTGATCGACGAGGAATACGACACCGAGGACAAGGAGCTGGAGATCCTCGGCCGCTCCGCGCTGAATCAGTTCGAGCAGTACATCAAGCTGAACAAGAAGGTCCCGCCGGAGATCCTGACCTCGCTGGCCGGGATCGACGACACCTCGCGCCTGGCCGACACCATTGCCGCGCACATGTCGCTGAAGCTGGAGGAAAAGCAGGAAGTCCTCGAGATCGCCAATGTGCGCGCGCGCCTGGAGCACCTGGTCGCCAAGATCGAGGGCGAGATGGATGTGCTGCAGATCGAGAAGAAGATCCGTGGCCGCGTGAAGCAGCAGATGGAGAAGTCCCAGCGCGAGTACTACCTGAATGAGCAGATGAAGGCCATTCAGAAGGAACTGGGGGATCTCGAGGACGCGCCGAACGAGCAGGAAGACCTGGCCGACAAGATCGAGAAGGCGGGGATGCCGGAGGAGGCCAAGAAGAAGGCCACCGCCGAGCTGAACAAGCTGAAGATGATGTCCCCGATGTCGGCCGAGGCCACCGTCGTGCGCAGCTACATCGACTGGCTGGTCAACGTCCCGTGGAAGAAAAAGACCCGGGTCAGCAAGGACCTGACGCGCGCCGAGAAGATCCTCAACGAGGACCACTACGGCCTGGAAGAGGTCAAGGAACGTATCCTCGAGTATCTCGCGGTGCAGTCCCGCGTGCGCAAGCTGAAGGGCCCGATCCTGTGCCTGGTCGGCCCGCCCGGGGTTGGCAAGACCTCGCTGGGGCAGTCCATCGCGCGTGCGACCAATCGCAAGTTCATGCGCATGGCGCTGGGCGGGGTGCGCGACGAGGCCGAGATCCGCGGCCATCGCCGGACCTACATCGGCTCGCTGCCGGGCAAGATCATCCAGAACCTGGCCAAGGTCGGTGTGCGCAACCCGCTGTTCCTGCTGGACGAAATCGACAAGATGGCGATGGACTTCCGGGGTGACCCGGCCTCGGCGATGCTCGAGGTGCTGGATCCGGAACAGAACCACACGTTTAGCGACCACTACCTGGAGGTCGATTTCGACCTGTCGGACGTGATGTTCGTGGCCACGGCCAACAGCATGCACATCCCCGGGCCGTTGCTGGACCGCATGGAGGTCATCCGCCTGTCCGGCTACACCGAGGACGAAAAGGTCCACATCGCGCACAACTATCTGCTGACCAAGCAGATCAAGGCCAACGGCCTGAAGCCGGCCGAGATCCAGATCTCCGATTCGGCGGTGCGCGACATGGTGCGGTACTACACCCGCGAGGCCGGCGTGCGCTCGCTGGAGCGCGAGATCGCCAAGGTCTGCCGCAAGGTGGCCAAGCAGCGTCTGCTGGCCAGCGAGAAGGAGCGGGCACGCACCACCTCGGTCACGCCCAAGACGCTGGAGAAATATCTCGGCGTGCGTCGCTTCCGCTTCGGCCTGGCCGAGGAAAACGACCAGGTCGGTCAGGTCACGGGCCTCGCCTGGACCGAGGTCGGCGGCGAGTTGCTGACCATCGAGGCCAGCGTGGTCCCGGGCAAGGGCAAGACCCAGCAGACCGGCAAGCTCGGCGACGTGATGCAGGAGTCCATCCACGCCGCCCTGACCGTGGTTCGCTCGCGCGCCGAGGCCCTGGGCCTGGAGGAGAACTTCCACGAGAAGAAGGACCTGCACATCCACGTGCCGGAGGGCGCGACGCCGAAGGATGGCCCGTCCGCGGGCATCGGCATGTGCACCGCGATCGTCTCGGCACTGACCGGTATCCCGGTGCGGGCGGATGTCGCGATGACCGGCGAGATTACGCTGCGTGGTCAGGTTCTGCCGATCGGGGGCCTGAAGGAGAAGTTGCTGGCCGCCCACCGCGGAGGGATTCGCACCGTCCTGATCCCGGAAGAGAACGAGAAGGATCTGGTCGACATCCCGAAGAACATCAAGCAGAAGCTGGATATTCGTCCGGTCCGCTGGATCGACGAGGTCCTCGAGCTCGCGCTGACCCACATGCCGGAAGGCAAGGCCGGGGAAACGCCAGAGAAGGTCGAGGAAGTCGTCAAACCGGCCAAGGAAACCGGTCGCCGTCGGGTCCGGCATCACTAAGCATCTGTAATTGGAGCGAAACCGCGGGCGCTGGATTCTTCGGCGCCCGCGGTTTTTTGTGTGCTGGTTCAAGCCAGCCCGAGGGCCCCGCCGGGCGGGCGTTTGACACTTTTTCGGGGGGCTTGCTATAACCCCATGCGCATCATCTGATTTCGTGCCGAGGGCAGTCGCGGGGCCATGGAGAAAAGGTCCCCGGCTGGTGTAAGCTAGGCCCCGTCCGGCAGAAAGCCTGAGTCACCACTGAGATAAGGAAGCGCTTCATGAATAAATCCGAATTGATCGACGCGATCGCGGCGGAAGCCGATGTTCCCAAGGCCCAGGCCGGCAACATCGTGGATGCCTTGGTGAGTGTGGTCGGCGATACCCTCGCCAAGGGTGACCAGGTCTCCCTCGTGGGCTTTGGTACCTTCCTGGTGCGCGAGCGCGAAGCCCGCACCGGCCGTAACCCGCGTACCGGTGAGAGCATTCAGATTGCCGCGTCGAAAACGCCTTCGTTCAAGGCTGGTAAAGCGCTCAAGGATCGAGTAAACTAGCGCGCTTTATCGGGTGCTTAGCTCAGTTGGTAGAGCGTCGCCTTTACACGGCGAATGTCGGCGGTTCGAACCCGTCAGCACCCACCAAGTGCAACCCTGACCCTGGTTGCGCTGCACGAATACGGAGCGGTAGTTCAGCTGGTTAGAATACCGGCCTGTCACGCCGGGGGTCGCGGGTTCGAGTCCCGTCCGCTCCGCCATCTTTGAGAAAGGCGCCCTTGTGGCGCCTTTTTCTTTGTTGACCACCACGAAGCGCTCGGAGCCACACCTTTGGGCCAGACCTGGGTCCATAGCAGTCGACCGCAATGTGGGAAGGGCAGAACCAAGCCCGAGATGCATTTTCGGGAGTCCGGGGCCGGGCACTGTCATCGCGCGAGCGCATCGAATGCGAGGCCCGATCCTCCAGGCCGACGGTTCCGAGGTATGTCCCCAGTGTTCGGCGCCGGCACGAGAGTGGGCCAGGCTTCATGCGAGGAGACCGGTCCAGGAGCTCAGGTTTTCGCCGCGCCTCCCTTCCAGTCGTCTCGTCTGCCTGTAGACGCTCTTGGTCGGGCCCTTCTTCTTGTCAGCGCGCGCTGCGTGGCAGACACCGCCGCCCAGGCGCAGACGCGCGCGGGCGTGCCTGCTACCATCGGCCGCTGATTCCCGTTTTCCTCCCAATTGCCGGAGTGAGCAGAGACCATCATGTTGCAAGCGATTCGTGACCGGGCGAGCGGCTGGCTCGCCTATGTGATCATTGGCCTGATCACCATCCCCTTTGCCCTGTGGGGCCTGGGCGAGTATTTCGGCGGGGCGGGCCCGCTGGTCGCCGCCGAGGTGAACGGCACGGATATCGCGGTGCGCGACGTGCACCAGGAGGCCCGCGCCCAGCGCGACGAGATGGCGCGCATGTTTGGCGGCGAGATCCCGGATGACGTGCTGGACGAGCAGGGCATCCGCCTGCAGGCGATGGAGACCCTGATCCGTCAGGAACTGCTGCGCCAGGCGGCCGATTCCGCCGGCTTCAAGGCGGCGGGCGACAGCGTATTGCGCGAAATCCGCGGCATGCCGGTGTTTCAGGAGGAGGGCCGCTTCAGCCGCGAACGCTACAGCCAGTTGTTGAATGCTCAGCGCATCAGCCCGGCCGACTTCGAGCAGGACATCGCCCGCAGTATTGTGATGTCGCAAATTCAGCGTGGCATCCAGGCCACGGGCGTGGTGCCGGAAGCCCTGGTGGCGGATTACAGCCGTCTGCGCAACCAGACGCGGGTTGCGAGCTGGAAGGTCTTCGCCGCGGACGAGTTTGATCGTCCGGATGTGGTGGATGACGACGCGATCCGCGACTACTACGACGCCAATCCGGAAGACTTCACGACCACGGAACGGGTGCGGGTGAGCTATCTGCGCCTGGACCCGGAAGGCCTGGAGGCCGGGGTCGATGTCACCGAGGATCAGGTGCGCGAACACTACCGGGTCAATCGCAGCCGCTACGAAGAGCCGGAACTGCGCGAGGTGCGCCAGATCCGCATCCAGGATACCGACGAGGACGGCGAGGCGCGTATCCGTGAACTGCGTAGTCGCCTGGATGATGGCGAGAACTTCGGCGACCTGGCGGAGGAATACTCCGAAGACAGCCTGACGGCCGACCGTGGTGGCAGCCTGGGCGAGGTCGCCCGGGGCGATCTGGATTCCACCCTGGAGACCGTCATTTTCACCCTGCCGAAGGACCTCATCAGCCAGCCGGTACGAACGGATCGTGGCTGGTTCATCCTGGAGGTGACCTCGATCCAGGAATCCCGGGCGCAGCCGTTCGAAGACGTGCGCGAGGAGGTCGAGCAGGATCTGCGCGACCGGACGGCCGAGCAGATGCAGATCGACGCCCTGGACGACCTGATGGCACTGGCAATCGAGTTTCCGGACACTCTGGAGCCGGCCGCCGACGCCACGGGCCTGGAGGTCCAGACCAGCGACTGGTTCTCCCGCGGCTCGGGCGATGGCATCGCCCGCCATCGGTCCATCCGCGATGCGGCGTTTGACCCGCGGGTACTGGAAGACGGCAACAACAGCGACGCGATCGACCTGCAGGACCGTTCCACCGTGATCCTGCGTGTCGATGAGCACGAGCCGGCCGAGGTGCGCCCGCTGGCGGAGGTGGAGGACGAGATCCGCGAGCGCCTGCAGCGTCAGGCCGCCGCGGATGCCGCGCGTGAGGCGGGAGAGGCCCTGATCGAGCGACTGCGCGAAGCCGATGACTGGACCGCCGAGGCCGGGGAGAACGGAGAATGGAGTCGGGCGGTCGAGATCACCCGTGAACGGGCGGCCGATCTGCCAACCGGGTTGCAGGACCACCTGTTCCGGCTGGCGGCGCCAGGCGAGGGCGCAGTGGAGATTGCCGGCGCCCGGGTCGGGGAGGGTGACTTCGCGGTGACCGTGCTGGAAGCCGTACGCATGGGCGAGGATGCAGTGGATGCCGCGGCGCGCCAGCAGGCGCGCGACCAGATTGGCAACGCCTACGGGAGTGCCGAATTCCGGTCCTATCTCGCATGGCTGGAAGAGCAGGCGGAGATCAAGCGCTTCCCCGACGCGCTCGACTAGTCGCCGCAGAACCGCGAGGGGGCGCTTGGTGCGCTCCCGACCACGAAAAAGCCCGGCCCGCTTGCGCGGTGCCGGGCTTTTTTCTGGTACCCGGAATCGCCCGGGTACCGCCGGGTCGCCTTATTTTTCGAGGCCGATCTCGGCGGCGCCCAGGCCGACCGTGTTGTAGCCGGAGTCGACGTACATCACTTCGCCGGTGATCCCGGAGGCAAGATCGGAGCAGAGGAAGGCGCCGGCGTTGCCGACCTGATCCGTGGTGACGTTGCGGCGCAGCGGTGCGTTGGCCTGGACGTGATCCAGGATGCGCTTGAAGTCGCCGATGCCGGAGGCCGCCAGGGTGCGGATCGGGCCCGCGGAGATCGCGTTCACCCGGGTGCTTTCCGGCCCCAGGGTGTAGGCCAGGTAACGCACATTGGCCTCCAGGCTCGCCTTGGCCAGGCCCATCACGTTGTAGTTGGGCATCGAGCGCTCGGCGCCCAGATAGCTGAGGGTGAGGATGGAGGCGTCGCGGTCCTTCATCATGCCGCGCCCGGCCTTGGCCAGCGCGGCCAGGCTGTACGAGCTGACATCGTGCGCGATGCGGAAGCCGTCGCGGGTCATGTTGTCGAGGAAGTCCCCCTCCAGCTGCTCCTTGGGCGCGAAAGCGACCGAGTGCACCAGGATGTCGACCCCGTCCCAGTAATTGTCCAGGTGCTCGAAGACCTGTTCGATCTCGCGATCGTCCTCGACGTTACAGGGCACGAGGATGTCGGAGTCGAAATCCGCAACCAGCTTCTCGACGCGATCGCGCAGGCGTTCGTTCTGGTAGGTGAAGGCGAGTTCGGCGCCCTCGCGATGCATGGCCGCGGCAATGCCGTAGGCGATGGAGCGGTTGCTGGCCACGCCGACGATCAGTGCGCGTTTGCCCTTGAGAAAACCCATGTAAAACTCCTTGATTCTGATCCGTGCCGACGCACCCGGGCGGGTCGTCTCGACGGCGCCCGACCGCGAGCGGAACCGGGGACGGACGCGACTGTCTTCGGGATCATACCGATGTGCCGCAAGTGCGGCCAGCATCCGATGAGCCGGAGGGAATGGCTTGCTATAGTGCGAACACTTGCGGTCTTCAGGGCCGCCCACCCGGCGTCCCGGAATCGGGCCTGCCGGACTGCCACCGCAGCAACCCGGAGGCCTTGTGAGTCGTCATTTTGGTTGGATCGTGACCCTGATCGTGCTGGGTATCCTGCTGTTGCTGGTGATGGTCCAGATCGACCGCCAGTGGCAACGCATGGCCTCCATGCAGAACACCATGACCGAGCAGGCCCGGGACCTCCGTGCATTGCGGCGCAGCCTGCAGGGCCTGGAATCCGACCTTGCCTCCGGGCGCTTCGCCGGGATGGATGGCGAGCGTGCCGCGCGGGCGGACGACGTCCCCTCGGCGTTCCGGCGAGCGGCGCGCGCGGCCGAGCAGGAGGACTACGCCGAGGGTGACTGGCTGGTGCAGGCCTTTGGCACGGGCCTGGCGACCATCACGCCGTATGTCTCCTCTGATGCCTATGCCTCCGAGGTGCAGAACTACGTGCTGGAGTCGCTGGTGGTGCGTGACCCGGAGACGCTGGAGTGGCAGGGGTTGCTGGCCGAATCCTGGGAGTTCGACGATACCGGTACCGAGCTGACCTTCCGCCTGCGCCCGGGGCTGCAGTTCTCCGATGGGGAACCGCTGACGGCCGAGGAT
This sequence comes from Thioalkalivibrio sp. AKL12, assembly GCF_000377925.1. Taxonomy (NCBI): domain Bacteria; kingdom Pseudomonadati; phylum Pseudomonadota; class Gammaproteobacteria; order Chromatiales; family Ectothiorhodospiraceae; genus Thioalkalivibrio; species Thioalkalivibrio sp. AKL12. The sequence goes on along the minus strand of NZ_KB898891.1, from coordinate 165,936 downwards.
ATCCGCTTCACCTTCGATTTCCTGATGACCGACGCCATCGCGGTGCCGCGGGCGAGGGCCTTCCTGGAAAAGATCGAGGCGGTCGAGGCCGTCGACGCGCGCACGGTGCGGTTCGTGTTCGAGGAGCCATACTTCGACGCCATGCGGGTGGCGGGCGGCCTGGATGTCCTGCCGGAACACTTCTATGGGCGCTACCTGGAGGATCCGGAGACCTTCAACGAGTCGCGCGGCATCCTGCTGGGGTCCGGACCCTACCGCATGGAGGATCCGACCGGCTGGACCCCGGATGCCGGCCGTATCGAACTGGAGCGCAACCCGCGTTACTGGGGACCGGTGGAGCCGTCGCTGGATCGGCTGGTGTGGCGGGTCATCCAGAATGACAGTGCGCGCCTGACCACCTTCCGCAATCGCGATATTGACGTCTACGGGGCGCGTCCACGCGAATATGCCCGGCTGCGCGACGACGAGGCCCTGCGCGAGCGCGCGGATACCCACGAGTACATGAGCCCCACGGCCGGCTATTCCTACATTGCCTGGAACCAGCAGCGCGATGGCGAGCCGACGCGTTTCGCCGACCCGCGGGTGCGCAAGGCGATGAGCTACCTGACCGACGTTGACCGGCTGATCGAGGAGGTCATGCTGGGGTATGCCGAGCGCGCGATCTCTCCGTTTTCGCCGCGCAGCGATCAGCACAATCCGGATCTCGATCCGATCCCCTATGATGTCGAGCGTGCCCTGGAACTGCTGGCCGAGGCCGGCTTCCGCGAACGCAATCGCGATGGCGTGCTGGTCAACGAGGACGGCGAGCCGTTCTCCTTCGAGCTGTCGTATTTCCAGGACAACGAGGACACCCGCCGCATCGCGCTGTTCCTGCGCGACCTCTTTGCGCGGGCCGGGATCGAGATGCGCCCGTCGCCGACCGAGTGGTCGGTGATGCTGGAACAAATCACCCGCCAGGATTTCGATGCCATCACCCTGGGCTGGACCAGCGGTGTGGAGGTGGATATCTACCAGATGTTCCACTCCAGTCAGGTGGTTTCCGGTGGCGACAACTTCATCCACTACCAGAACCCCGAGCTGGATGCGGTGATCGAGGCGGCGCGTGGCGAGGTGGACGAGCCCGCGCGCATGGAGCTTTGGCGCGAGGCCGAGCGCATCCTGCACGAGGACCAGCCGTATACCTTCCTGATGCGGCGCCAGACCCTGGCCTTCATCGACCGGCGCATCCAGAACCTGGAGCAGACCGCGCTGGGGCTCAACCTGGGGGCGGTGCCGCTGGAGATCTACGTCCCGTTCGAATCGCAGCGGTACGGGCAGTAGCCGGCGATGCCCATGGAAGCTGAAGCGGCAGGGGAGCGCCGCACGCGATGCTGACCTACATCCTGCGCCGCATGCTCCTGATGGTGCCGACCCTGTTCGGGATCACCGTGGTCGTGTTTGCGGTGATGGCGGCCGCGCCCGGTGGGATCAGCGCCCTGACGCTGGTCGAAGGGCAGGGCCTGGAGCCCCAGGCACAGAAGGCGATGGAGGACTACTACAACCAGCTCTACGGGCTGGATCAGCCGGCCCCGGTGCAGTTCGGGCGCTGGCTGAACAACATCTCGCCGATCGGATTTGCCCAGGACGCGGACGGCTCGCTGACCGGCTGGCCACACTTCAAGGTCCCCAATCTGGGCACCAGTTTCCGCTATGGCCGGCCGGTGATCGATCTGGTGGCCGAACGCTTGCCGATCACGTTGCTGCTGAACGTGCTCTCCATCCCGCTGATCTACATCGTCGCGGTCGCGGTGGGGGTGCGCGCGGCCACCCAGCATGGCCAGGCCTTCGATTCGCAGTCTGGCGTCGTGCTGCTGGCCCTGTGGTCGGTGCCGACCATGCTGGCCGGCGTGTTGCTGATCGGCTTCTTTGCCTCCGACCAGTTCTGGCAGTGGTTCCCCACCGGGGGGCTCAGCCAGCGCGCGGCGCTGGACATGACGTTCCTGCCCACGGTGGAGGTGGTCTGGGCGTTGCCGTTGTTGCTGATCCTGCCGTTTCTGGGGGTGGCGCTGGGGATCTACCTTGCGCGCTACCTGCCCGCCCGTATCCGCGGCGGGGTCGGGGCGGCACTCGGGGCCGTCTGCGGCTGGCTGATGTTCCGCGATCTGGCACCGGCCGGGATGGTCAGTACCGCAGTGGCCGTGCTTCTCGGGGGCGGAGTGGGCTGGATGATGGCGCACAGTGACTGGGGCGTCCTGCGCGGGTTTTATCTGGGCACCCTGGGGCTGGGTGCCGGGCTGGCGCTGGCGCTGGGCCTGGCGCCGGGCCATATGGTGCCGGGCTTCCTGCTGGACCGGGCCTGGCACCTGGTGTTGCCAGTGCTGTGCCTGTCCTACGGCGGGCTGGCATTCCTGGCCAAGCTTTCGCGTTCGGCGGTGCTGGAGAACCTGACCTCGGATTACGCGCGTACGGCGCGCGCCAAGGGGGTGGCCGAGCACGACGTGCTGTGGCGTCACGTGTTCCGCAATTCCCTGCTGCCCCTGATCACCGTGTCGGCCACGCTGCTGCCCTCGCTGCTGGCCGGCTCGGTGATCGTGGAGGCGATCTTCTCCATTGATGGCATGGGCAAGCTGGCGGTGGAGGCCGTGCAGACGCGCGACCGCGAGCTGGTGCTGTCGATCACCCTGATCTCGGGCGTGCTGACCCTGGTGGGCTATCTGCTGGCGGATCTGGCCTACGCCATCGTCGATCCGCGGGTGAGCTATGACTGAGACCGTGCACAACACGCAGCAGGCGGATCGCCGCAGCCGTTCCTGGGCCCGGCGCGTAGTGGGCGAGATCCTGCTGCGCTGGGGCGCCCGCCTCGGGATTGGCTGGATCGCGCTGCTGACCCTGGTCGCGGTCCTCGCGCCGGTGCTGGCGAATTCCCACCCGCTGCTGGTGCAGACCGCCGACGGCGCGTGGGCGCTGCCGTTTCTGCGCTACCTGACGGCGGCGGACGTCACCCTGTTTGGTTTGCTGGTGCTGGCTCTGATCTTCTGGCGTCTGCCCGGGCGGCCATGGCGGCGCTTCGGTCTCTGGGCGGTGCTGGGAGCGGTGCTGGGCGTGGTGGCCTGGCAGACGGTGTCGCCGCCGTCGCTGGTGATTCACGAGCAGTACCGCGAGGCCGAGGTGATGGGCGAGTATCAGCGGGTAATCCGCGCGCCGATCCCGTACTCGCCGCGCGACTACCTGCGCGATTACGCCGATACCGGGCTGGAGGCCCCGCGCGAGTCCCCGGATCGGGTGCACTGGTTCGGTACGGACGATACCGGCGCCGACGTGCTCTCGCGCATGATCCACGCCACGCGGATCGCGCTGTCCATTGGCTTCATCGCGACCGGGATTGCGCTGGGAATCGGGGTGATCCTGGGTGGGCTGATGGGCTATTTCTCGGGGATCGTGGACATGATCGGGATGCGCCTGGTGGAGATCTTCGAGGCCATCCCGACGCTGTTCCTGCTGTTGACCTTCGTCGCCTTCTTCGGCCGTTCGCTGTACCTGATGATGCTGATCATCGGCCTGACCTCATGGTCCGGCTACGCCCGTTATGTGCGTGCCGAGTTCCTGCGCCTGCGCCAGCAGGACTTCGTGCAGGGGGCCATCGCCTCGGGGTTGTCGCTGCCGTCCATCCTGTTCCGGCACATGCTGCCGAACGGCATCGCGCCGATCCTGGTTGCGGCCAGTTTTGGCGTCGCCTCCGCGATCCTCGCCGAGGCGACCCTGTCGTTCCTCGGCCTCGGCCTGGTGGATGATCCCTCCTGGGGCCAGATGCTGAACCAGGCGGTACAGAGCTCCACCTTCAACTGGTGGATGGCGGCCTTCCCCGGGGGCGCGATCTTCCTGACCGTGTTTGCCTACAACCTCATCGGCGAGGCCCTGCGTGACGCAGTGGACCCGCATGCCCGCTCCGCGGCGCGCACCGCCAATCGCGATGATGGTGCACGTCCGGCGGCCGGTGCCACCAGCGCCACCAGTGGCGGGGTGCGCTGACCATGCTGGAGGTGCGCAATCTGCAGATCCGCCACCGCGACGGCGAGGCGGCGCTGGTGGAGGATGTGAGCTTCGCCATCCGCGAGGGCGAGCTGTTTGCCTTGGTCGGGGAGTCGGGCTCCGGCAAGTCGATCACGGCGCTGGCCATCATGCGTCTGCTGGATGCGGGCTTCGAAAGGCCCTCGGGCGAGGCCTGGCTGGCCGGACGCGAAGGCCGCCAGGAGTTGCTGGGGCTTCCCAGCGCGGTGATGCAGCATGTGCGCGGCGACCGCGTCGGCATGATCTTCCAGGAGCCGATGACCTCCCTGAACCCGGTGCTGAAGGTGGGCGATCAGATCGAGGAGGTGCTGCGCCTGCATCGCCCGCAGATGAGTCCGGAGCAGCGTGCGGCGCGCACCCTCGAGGTCTTGAGCGAGGTGCAGTTGCCGAACCCCGAACAGCGCCGCGACGAGTACCCGCACAAGCTCTCCGGCGGCCAGCGCCAGCGGGTGATGATTGCCATGGCCCTGGTTGCCGAGCCGGATCTGCTGATCGCGGACGAGCCGACCACCGCGCTGGACGTCACCATTCAGGCCGAGATCCTGAAGCTGATCGACCACCTGCGCGAGAAGAACGGCATGGCGGTCCTGCTGATCACCCACGACTTCGGCGTGGTGGCCTCGGTGGCTGATCGCGTGGCGGTAATGCGCCAGGGGCGTCTGGTGGAGCAGGGGGAGTGCCTGCCACTGTTGCGCGCTCCGCAGGACGCCTACACCCGCAAGCTGATCCAGGCGCTGCCGGAGAACCTGCCACCGCTGCCGCCGGTGCCGGGCGCGGGGCGCGAAGCACTGTTGCAGGTGTCCGGCCTGCAGGTGCACTTCCCGGTGCTGAAGGGCCTGATGCGTCGCCAGGTGGATGTGGTGCGGGCGGTGGATGACGTCAGTTTCGAGCTGGAGAATGGCGAGGTACTGGCGGTAGTGGGGGAGTCCGGCTGTGGCAAGACCACCCTGGGCCGCGCGATCCTGCGCCTGATCGAGCCGACCGGTGGCGAGATCCGCTACCGGGGCGAGTCGTTGACCCACATGGCACGCAAGCCGTTGCGCCGGCTGCGGCGGCATCTGCAGGTGGTGTTCCAGGACCCGGCCTCGTCGCTGAACCCGCGCCTGAACGTACTGACGCTGCTGACCGAGCCGATGGCGGTGCACGGCATCGGCGCCAATCAGGATGAGCGGATTGCGCTGGCCGGCCGGGTGCTGGATCAGGTGGCGTTGCCGGAGGACACCCTGTGGCGCTATCCGCACGAGTTCTCCGGTGGTCAGCGCCAGCGTATCGCCATCGCGCGCGCCCTGGTGCTGGACCCGGACGTGATTATCTGCGACGAGGTGACCAGCGCGCTGGACGTATCCGTCCAGGCAGAGGTGCTGCAGATCCTGGGCCGGCTACGCGCGGAGCGACGTCTGGCGATGATCTTCATCACCCACGACATGGGTGTGGTCGAGTACTTCTCCGACCGCATGCTGGTGATGCACGACGGGCGCATGGAGGAGATCGGCGCCACCGCCGAGGTGCTGGCCAATCCGCAGGCCGACTACACCCGCCACCTGCTGGATGCCGTGCCGCGCGTCTCGCGTTATCTGTAAGCCCGCCCGCCCGCGCTGCGCGGTGCACGGCCGCCGTCTGGCGGTTGCGGGTCGCTTACCGTGGCGGATCCTTTCCTGGTGTTCTCTGCGTGTGTTCCGTGGCCGGTGCGGTGAACAACGGCCTTTCGGTTCTGCTGACCCGTGTGGGGTCGATCTACTTCTGGCAGGCGGGGCAGTAGCTGCTGGCGCGCTGGCCGATGCGGCGCGTGCGCAATACCTCGGCGCAGACCGGGCAAGGCTCGCCGGCGCGGCCGTAGACGCGCAGCGACTGGCGGAAGTAGCCGTGGGTGCCGTCCTCGTGCAGGAAGTCGCGCAGGGTGGTCCCGCCCTGTTCAATGGCCGCCGCCAACACCGCCTTGATGTGGCTTGCCAGGCGCTCGTATTCGGCGCGCGTGACGCGTCCGGCCGCGCGCCCGGGCCGAACGCCGGCGAGGAACAGGGCCTCGGTGGCGTAGATGTTGCCCACTCCCACCACGATCGCCTGGTCCATGATGAAGGCCTTGACCGGGCCCCGGCGGCCGCGGCTGCGGCGGAACAGGGAGTCGCCATCGAATTCCGGGTCCAGGGGTTCCGGGCCGAGGCCGGCCAGCAAGGCGTGGGGTCCGGCGCCCTCGGGGAGCGGCAGGCAACAGCCGAAGCGGCGCGGGTCGTGCAGGCGAACCTGGTAGCCGTTGTCCAGGTGCAGGGTCAGGTGATCGTGCCGGCGCAAAGGCGTCTCGGGCGTGCAGTGGCGCAGGCTCCCGGACATCCCGAGATGCAGCAGGAGGCCGGTACGATCGGTCTCCAGCAACAGGTACTTGGCGCGCCGGGTCAGGCTGCGGACCCGGGCGCCGGCCAGTTGCTGCACCAGCTCCGGCGGCACCGGCCAGCGCAGGCGCGGCTCGCGGACCTCGAAGGCCGTGATGCGGCGCCCGGCCAGCAGGGGGGCGAGCCCGCGCCGGGTGGTCTCGACCTCGGGCAGTTCAGGCATGCACGCCCTCGATTTCCAGCAGCAACTCGCGCCGGCAGACGTCGCCGCGGACCCACTGGACGATCGGCCCCGGATGGACGTCGTGGTAGTGCTCGGCGAGGACCGCGGCGACCTTGGGCCGGTCTTCCGGATGTCGCAGGTAGACGCGCAGCCAGGCCGGGCGTGGCAGTTCGTGGCCGGCGGTGTCATGCAGGGACCGCAAGTTGGCCAGGGTCTCGCGTGTCTGGGCGACGACGTCGTCGGGGTGACGGCTCTCGTGGCCGACGATGCTGGCGGTGCCAGAGAGCAGGATGAGTGGGCCGTCCGCGGTTTCCAGCCGGGTCGCGCGGGCGAAGGTCGGGCTCTTCGGGCTGTAGCGCGCCGGGTAATGATAGGCGCTGACCTGACGCGGGTTCTCCAGGGACTCGGCCGGGGTGCGAGTGGCGATCAGGTAGATGACCAGCTGGCGCTGGTCGCTCCCGATGGCCGTGGCGGCCGGCATGCTGGCCAGCGGGATCTCCAGGGTCTCAAGCGCGGTGGCGCGGCCCATGCAGAAGGCCTGATAGCGTTCCAGCCCGTCCTCCTCGGCATGGATGTCGCCAAAGTAGTTCCATACGCGTGCCAAATGCTCGAAGCCGCGCGCTCGGCAGGCGGCCAGCAGGGCGCGGTAGGCGTGTTCGGTCTGTTCCCGGAGGCCGTTATCCGGTCCGCTCCAGGTCGCGAAGAGGACGTCCTCGTGTTCCAGCAGGCGGACGGGCCCCTCGTGGATCGGCGTTGGCGTGCCGCTGGCGGTCCAGTACTCGACATAGTGATCCGGCGCCAGGGGGTGCAGGCCCGGGCGGATCTCCAGGTGGCCGGGCCCGCTGTCGATCCCGGTGGGTTCGCGCAGCCGGATGTGCATTCCCGTATCGGGGCCGGCGGCGGCTTCCGGCATGAGCTGGCTGCGCAGGGTAAGGGGGGGCATCTAGTTCTCCGCCAGCGAGGCGAGCAAATCTTCGGTCCAGCGTACGGCCTCCAGGTAAAGGCGGCTGGAGACCGGCGCCGGGACCGGGGCATTCGTGTTGTCCAGCGGGGGTGTCGGGCCTTCGAAGGCGGCGATGGTCGCCAGCAGCGGTGCCAGCGGTCCTGTGCCTTCCGTCAGGGCCTGTTCCATTTCGGTGGACAGGCGGAGTTCGCCCAGGATGTGTCGCAGCGGTACCCCCAGCACGCGATCCATCCCGGAGAGCATGCCGAGGGTGAAGTAGCGCTCGCACTCCTCGGGGTGGAGGCCCAGGGCGCGCGCCATCAGCATGCCCATACGGGCACGGATCATGACCTGCTCGAGCCCGTGGGTGGGATTGCCGGTACCACGCAGTACCATCAGCATCGCCAGGCGTTTGATGCGCCCCTGGCCCAGGCGCAGGATCGCGTTGTAGAGCGAATCGGTCGGGCGAGAGCCGCGATAGGCCGGGCTGTTGGCGATGCGCAGCAGCTGGATGGCGAGCCCGGGCTCGGCGGCGATCAGTTCCTCCAGCTCGGCCGGCGTCGGATCCGGCGCCTGTAGCGCGCGCAGGAGGCGCAGCAGGGCCACTTCCAGGCTCTCCAGGCGCTGTCCCTCGATTACGTGGGGGAAGGACAGGTGAAAGCCCTGGAACAGGCTGAAGCCAAGGGCCTGGCAGCGAGCATAGTCCTCGGCCGTTTCGACCTTCTCGGCCAGCAGTTCCACGTCGAAGGCGCCCAGGCTGGTGACTTCCTGCTCCAGGCGCTGGCCGCCCAGGGCGAGCACATCGAGCTTGACCAGGTCGGCCAGTTCGACCAGTTCGGAATGGCTCTCCTGAAACTGGTAGTCATCCAGTGCGATGCGAAAGCCCTGGGCCTTCAGTCGGCGTACCGCGGCGATGACCTCGGCGTCGATCTCGATATCTTCGAGGATCTCCAGCACGACCTGTTCCGGAGGCAGGCTGGTGATGACCTCGTGTTCGAGAAAGCCGCGGGTGAGATTGACGAAGGCCAGGTGTTCGCCGACCAGGTGTTGGAGACCGATGTCGATGAAGGCGCTGCGCAGGAGATCGGAGGTGGCGAGGTCGCCGTCGGTGACCGAGGCGGCATCCAGGTGCCCGGCGCGAAAAAGGAGCTCGAAGCCGATCAGATTCTCCTGATCGTCAAAGATGGGTTGCCGGCCGACAAAAATTGGTTGCATGCTTGCGCTAGGGAAACACTGATTAACGTACACGCTCGCGCTCGAGTCGCTTTGGCGTGCGAACAAGGCGCGGTGCTGGCTGTGCAGTCACTCTGCACAAGAGGGCCGCAAGGCCGTGCGTCCGCCCGTTTTCGTCAACAACGGGCGGACCAGCCTCGGTGTTCAATCGCTTGCGGGGTTGGTGCCCCAGGTTCCCCGATCCTGCGGTGCGCCGCTTGCGGGTGGAATTACTCCGCGCTGCTCGACGCGCCGGGACGCGGAAAACCTGGGGTACCAACGCGAGCGTGTACATTAATCAGTGTTTCCCTTGGTCAAAAACGGATGGGCGGCCACGACTGCGTGCGGCAGGCCGGCTCGGGAGGGACATAAGCACCATGGATTCGATTGATGCGCCATTTGGAGAAGTCGTGGAGTTGCGCCAGATCCTGCACGACTCGGGGGTCCCGCTGCTGCGGGTCATTATCCGCGATGGCGGGCGTTATACCAAGATCGAACTGGACCCGGCGACGGCTCACCGCTGGGGCCGCGTGATGACGCGCTGGGCGGAAACCGCCGCCGAGGGTGCCGCGACGCCAGGGGATGGCGGACAGCCGGATCCGGTCTGAGCCCGCATCAACGGGGGATATGGCTGGATGCATACGCGCTCGAGGTGATCTCGAGCGCCGACCGGGCGCGCTGAGCGAGGCGTGCCCGAGCCCCGCGAGCCGATTGGCAAGTGGTAAACGGTGCGCTAACGCGAATGCGTTTGCCGGTTCGTTTCTCGCTCGCGCCAACGCAAAAAGGCCCGGAACCGCGTAGGCGGGCCGGGCCTTTTTTCGCCTGTTGTCAGGCAATCGAGCCGATAGGCGCGATTACTTGATCTTGGCTTCCTTGTACATCACGTGCTTGCGGACGACGGGATCAAACTTCTTGATCTCCATCTTCTCGGGCATATTCCGCTTGTTCTTGGACGTGGTGTAGAAGTGCCCGGTGCCGGCGGAGGACACCAGGCGGATCTTGTCGCGTGCGGACTTGGCAGCCATCGTGAAGCCTCCTTAGACCTTTTCACCGCGGGCACGGCAGTCCGCCAGGACCGCGTCGATGCCGCGCTTGTCGATAATCCGCATGCCCTTGCAGCTAAGGCGCAGGCGTACGAAGCGGTTCTCGCTCTCCACCCAGAAACGGTGGAAATGCAGATTGGGCAGGAAGCGCCGCCGCGTCTTGCGGTGAGCGTGAGAAACGTTGTTACCGGTCGCCGGGCGTTTGCCGGTCACCTGACATACTCGGGCCATCGGGGGACTCCGGAATTTGGGTCTACCAGAAAGACGGCGGACTATAGCGTAGCCCCGGGGCGGGTGCAAGGGAGGCGCTGATCAATTCGGGAACATTCGCGGCGGTTTTGGGGCAGGACGCCGTGCCCCGAAAGGCCAATCGGTTCGAGTGTGAACGTGAACGAGCCGGTTAGCGGTTGTTTGCTCGCTTGAGGGCCGCTCGCTCATCGGTCTCCGGGCACAGGCCGGGTACGAGGCCCCGGTCATGGGCCCAGGCGATGATCGCGTCCAGTGGCATCGGGCGGGCGATGCCGTAGCCCTGAGCTGCGTTGCATCCGTAGTCGCGCAGCCGCGCCAGGGTGGCCGCGTCCTCGGCCCCCTCGGCGACCACCTTGAGGCCCAGGTCCCGGGCCAGGCTGATGCTGGCGCGAGTAATCTGCTCGTCGACCGGGTGCTCCAGCATTTGCCGTACAAAGGCCTGATCGATCTTGAGAGTCGTCACCGGCATACGTTTGAGGTAGGCCAGCGACGAATAACCGGTGCCGAAGTCGTCGATGGCGAGTTCCAGTCCGGCCTCGGTCAGGCGACGCAGGGCCCGGATCACCTCGTCCGGGTCCGCCATCAGGGCGGTCTCGGTGAACTCGAGTTCCAGGGCGCAGGGTGGAAGCCCCGAGACGCGAACCTTCTCCAGCAGGCGATCGGCAAATCCGGGGTCGAGGAAATTGCGCGCCGAGATGTTCACGCTGACCGGCATGTCCAGGCCTTCGGCGCGCAGGCGGGCGATGTCGGCCAGTGCGAGATCAAGGACCCGGTCGGTGAGGCTGTGGATCAGTCCGGTGCGCTCGGCCGATGGGATGAACTGGTCGGGAGCGATGCGGCCGCGAACCGGGTGTTCCCAGCGTAGCAGGGCCTCCAGGCCCATCACCTGATCGCTCGCGAGATTGACCTTCGGCTGGTAGTGCAGGCTTAGCTGGCCGTCGTCCAGTGCGCTTTGCAACTCGCCCAGGAGTTCCACGGTGTACAGGCTGTGCTCGTTGCTGCGGCGGTTGTAACTGCGGTAGCGGCGCCCCGAGTGACTGGCCTCGTGCATCGCCATCCAGGCCTTGGTCAGCAGCCGGGTGGGTTCATCCTGCTCGTGAAAGGGGAAGGAGGAGACGCCCGCGTGGGCCCCGAGATAGACCGGGATCTCGAAGACCTCGAAAGGGGTTTGCAGGCATTCGATCGCGGCGCGTGTGACGGCGAGGGTCTCTTTGCGGCTGCGGTGCGGCAGGATCAGGGCAAAGTGATCGTCGTGGATGTGGAACACGGTCGCCCCGGCGGGCTCGGCCACTGCCTGCAGGCGCTCGGCAATGGATCGCAGCAGCGGACGCTCGGCGGCGAAGCCCAGGGCGCCAATGCTGTCCGGATAGTTGTCCATCTGCAGGCTGATGACGAACACGCGGGTGGCGGCGGCTTGCGGGGCGTCGGCCTGGTGCATTAGTTGCCGGGCGTATTGTTCCAGTGACTCGCGATTCGGCAGGCCGGTAACTGGATTGTTGTAGGCCTGTTCCAGAAGCCGTTCCGAGTGGCGGCGCAGGGTGTCGAACAGCCAGCCGGAGAATCCCCCGAGGACGATGTAGATGCCGGTGCGCGTGAGCCAGTTCAATGCGGGTTGAGCCGCCCCGGTGGCGGTATCCAGGGGCATGAACGGACCCAGGAGCAACCCCGCCAGCAGCCCGAAGGCCAGCCCGCCCCACAGCCCGAACAGGGCGGCCCCCAGCAGCACCGGGATGAGGATGAAGTTGAGGTAGGCAGTGGAGGTGCCGCCGGTCTCGTATACGATCAGCGCGACCAGCGCCATCAGGAGCGGGACGGCAGCGGCCCCGGCGAGTCGCCAGCCTCCGGGGATCCCCTGTGAGCGGGCATGTGACCAGGTGGAAAACGGGGTCGGCGCCATTCCGGTTCCTTCGGTTTGTGCCATTCGGGTGCCGCCACGGTTATCGACGTAGTGGGCCGGTTTGCGTGCAGGGTCGAGAATCGCCGCGTCGCGAGAAGTGGTCGCTGTTGCCGGTCGCGGGGGCTTGGTAGCATTCCTTGACCAGGGTTTCCCTGATTGTCTGGAACCTTCTACTTGGCGGAGCGGCATGGCCGATCGGCGTTTGCAGGTTTTTCTTACGGTGGCACGGTTGCTGTCCTTCACCCGCGCCGCCGAGGTGCTGCACATGACGCAGCCCGCGGTCACCTTTCAGGTGCGCCAGTTGGAGGAACAGCTGGATACCCGACTGTTCGACCGCAACCACAATCGAGTCACCCTGACCGATGCCGGACGGCTGGTACAACGATATGCCGAACGCATCTTTGACACCTATGGCGAGATGGAGGCCGCGCTGCGCGAACTGAAGGGCGCGGACGGCGGGGCGTTGGTGATCGGCGCCAGTACCACGGTGGCGGAATACATGCTGCCGGCGCTGCTGGGTGCATTCCGCCGCGAGCATCCGGATATCGGCATTCGCCTGCGGGTGGGCAATACCGAGAATGTCGTGGTGATGGTCGAGGAGGGCAGTGTCGATCTCGGCATCGTCGAGGCCCCGGTGACCCACCGCAGCCTGCAGGTCCAGCCCTGTCTGGTGGACCAGCTGCGGCTGATCGTGCCGCCGGAACACGAGCTGGCCAGGCGCGACACGGTGACCGTCGCCGACTTCATCGAACGCCCATTCATATGCCGCGAGGAGGGTTCCGGGACCCGCGAGGTCATCATGGAGTACCTTGGGCGCGCCGGATACGACCGCAGCAGTCTGCGCGGCTGCATGGAACTGGGCAGCCCGGAGGCAATCAAGGGCGCGGTGGTGGCCGGCATGGGGGTCTCGGTGCTGTCCGAGGCGGTGGTGGCCAAGGAACTGGCCCTTGGCGAACTGGTGGCGTTGCCGCTGTCGCCGCCGCTGGAACGGCCGATCTCGCTGGTGCATGCGCGGCAGAAGTTCCGCGTACCCACGCTGGAGGTGCTGATGCAGTTCCTGCGCGGGTACTGCACCGGTCAGCGTCCGCTCGCCCCCGCATCAGAACTCAAACAGGATTGACGTGACATGAAGAACTACTGCGTGGTGCAGCATACCTATTCCGAGTTTCTCGGCCTGATCGAGTCGCAGCTGGAGAAGCGCGACATCGGCTTCTCCTACTACCGACCGTTCGTGGGTCAGGACCTGCCGGGCTCCGCGGCCCAGTTCGACGGGCTGTGGCTGCTGGGCGGCGCCTGGCCGACGGCGGATCACGAGGAGAATCCACAGGTCCCGGACGAGCTGTCGCTGATCGATATCTTCCGCCGCTCGAAGCGTCCGGTGGTGGGCGTCGGTATGGGCGGGCTGCTGGTGGCCGAGCAGGCCGGGGGCACGGCGCACGAGGACCCGATGTACCGCGCCCGCTTCGTGACCGCGCACAAGACCGCGGCCGGGGAAGGCGACGCACTGGCCGAGGCCCTGGATGGCCGGCGGGTGCTGCAGCTGGTCAACGGCCGCGTCGACCTGCCGGAGGACGTGCAGCCGATCCTGGTGGACGACGACGGCGACTGGCTGGCGATCCGGCCGGACGAGCTGACCTATGGCATGCTGTTCCGACCCGAGGTGAAGCCCGGGATGCTCGAGGACATCATCATGGAGGCGCGGCACAATCCGCCGCCGAACATGGGCGAGCTCCTGGGCGAGGCGCGCATGGAATGGGGCGAGATGCAGAAGGTGACCGAAGACGTGCTGGTGGCCCTGGTGAAGACGCTGGGCCTGATGCAGGAACGCCGCAAGATGCCGGTGTTCAGCCTGAAGATCGAGGACGAGGGATGATCCCACCCCTGGGCATGGGCAACGAGGGGGGCCTGTCCGGGGGCGATCTCGGGTCGGTGCTCGGCGGTGCGCGCAAGAAGGGCCGGGAGGACCCGGCCAAGGCGATCGCCGAGATCGCCGCGCGGCTGTCGACCGAGGATCAGGCCAGCCTGCTGAAATTCGCCCGTTTTCTGGAGCAGGAGTCGCCGGCCCCCGCGCCGGAACCGGTCCCCGAGCCGGAGCCGATCCCGCGTCCGGAGAGCGAGTCCGTCATCAAGGCGATGCGCCGGCTTTCCGCGACCTATCCCATGCTGGATCGCTCCAAGCTGCTGAACGAGACCTCGGCCCTGATGGGGCAGCACGTGATGCAGGGGCGCCCGGCGGTGGAGGTGATCGACGAGCTGGAGGTGGTCTTTCGGACTCACTACGAGAAGGCCGTCGTCCAGGATCCGACCCGACAGACGGATGCCGACCATGACGAGGCGCCGGGAGGGGCCTCGCAATGATCGACATCCTGCGCCAGTGGTACCAGCGTCATTTCACCGACCCGCAGGTGGTGATCCTGGCGTTTCTGCTGCTCGCGGGATTCCTGATCATCGTCTTTGCCGGGCGTATCCTGGCGCCGCTGCTGGCCTCGCTGATCATTGCCTACCTGCTGGAGGGGGCGGTGCGCAAGCTGGTCTTTTTGCACATCCCGCGCATCCTCGCGGTCACCCTTGTGCTGTTGGCCTTCCTGGCGCTGACGGTGGCGGCGCTGTTCAGCGTGGTGCCGCTGATGTCGGCCCAGGTGACCCAGCTGGTGCGCGAGCTGCCGGGGATGATCTCCGAGGGCCAGAACCTGCTGTTGCAGTTGCCCGAGCGTTACCCGCAACTGATCAGTGACGATCAGGTGTTCGAGCTGATGGGGGCCATTCGCGCCGAGGCGACCCTGCTGGGGCAACGCGTGGTGTCGTTCTCGCTGTCCTCGGCACGGCACCTGGTGGACGTGGTGATCTACCTGATCGTGGTCCCGCTGATGGTGTTCTTCATGTTGAAGGACCGCGATCTGATCCTGAACTGGATCCGCGGCTTCATGCCCCAGGACACCCACCTGGCCAGCGAGGTCTGGACCGAGGTGAATCTGAAGATCGCCAGCTACGTGCGCGGCAAATTCATCGAGATCGTGATCGTCTGGGCGGTCACCTTCCTTACCTTCAACTGGTTCGGGCTGGAATACGCCGTGCTGTTGTCGTTCATGGTGGGCATCTCGGTGATCATTCCGTACATCGGCGCGGCCGTGGTGACCATCCCGGTGGCGGCGGTCGCATACTTCCAGTTCGGTCTGAGCTCCGAGTTCGCCTGGGTACTGATTGCCTACGGGGTGATCCAGTTCATCGACGGCAACGTGCTGGTGCCGCTGCTGTTTTCGGAGGTCGTCAACCTGCACCCGGTGGCGATCATCGCCGCGGTGTTCGTGTTCGGCGGCATCTGGGGGCTTTGGGGGGTATTCTTTGCCATCCCGCTGGCGACGCTGGTACATGCGGTGATCAAGTCCTGGCCGCGCGCCCAGCGGCCGCCGCCGGAGTCCTCTGGAGAGCCGGCGGCCGCCGCGGCCGAAGCCGCCACCAAGTAGCCCGACATCCCTGATCGCCGGCCCGCCCGTGTGCGGGTTCGGCGGTCTGCCCGTGACATCAAGAACAAGAAGAACGCATGACCGGAACCGAGATCCTGATGAACGTGACGCCCCAGGAGAGCCGAGTGGCCCTGGTGGAGAATGGCGTCCTGACCGAACTGCACCTGGAGCGCGCCCGCCGCCGCGGGATCGTGGGGAACATCTACAAGGGCCGGGTGGTGCGGGTACTGCCGGGCATGGATGCGGCCTTCGTCGATATCGGGCTGGAACGCACGGCCTTTCTGCATGCCTCCGACGTGGCCCCGGTGGAGCGCGAGGAGCTCAATGGCAACGGCCCGTCTGCCAGCGACGCCCCTGCGGCGCCCGTGGCCGGCGGCAATGGCACCGGCACGCCGGCCCCGGTGGTGCGCGAGGGTATCCGCGAGCTGCTGCGCGAGGGGCAGGAGGTCCTGGTGCAGGCAGTCAAGGACCCGCTGGGCTCCAAGGGCGCGCGGCTTACCACCTATATCACCCTGCCGTCGCGCAATCTGGTGCTGATGCCGAACCAGTCCAATGTCGGTGTGAGTACGCGCATCGAGGACGAGGGCGTGCGCGCACGGCTGCGTGCATCCATCGAGCAGTTGCGTGACGAGCTGGCGCCGCAGCACGGCTTTATCGTGCGCACGGCCGCAGAGCTGGCCGACCACGAGGCCATGTATAACGACACGGCGTTCCTGAAGAAGGTCTGGGATACCCTGCAGGAGCAGGCTGTCGGAGCCCCGCCGGGGGCCGAGGTCTACGCCGATCTGCCGCTGGTGGAGCGCATCCTGCGCGACATGGTGGGGGGCGATATCGAGCGTATCCGCATCGATTCGCGCGAGACCTATCAGAAGGTCTGCGGCTTCGTCGAGCGCTACCTGCCGGAGCTGATCGGCCGGATCGAACACTATCCGGGCGAGCGCCCGATCTTCGACCTGTTCAACGTCGAGGAGGAGATCCACCGTGCCCTGGAGCGCAAGGTGGAACTGAAATCCGGTGGCTACCTGATCTTCGACCAGACCGAGGCGATGACCACGGTGGACATCAACACCGGCGGTTTCGTCGGCCATCGCAAGCTCGAAGAGACCATCTTCAAGACCAATCTGGAGGCCGCGCAGGCGATCGGTCGCCAGCTGCGCCTGCGCAATCTCGGCGGGATCATCATTATCGATTTCATCGACATGCAGGACGACGAGCACAAGCGCCAGGTGATCCGCGCGCTGGAAAAGGCCCTGGAACGCGATCATGTGAAGACCCAGACCTGCGACGTGTCGCCGCTGGGCCTGGTGGAGATGACCCGCAAGCGCACCCGCGAGAGCCTGGAGCACCAGATGTGCGAGCCCTGCCAGGTGTGCAGCGGGCGTGGCTATCTGAAGTCGGCCGAGACGGTGTGCTACGAGCTGTTCCGCGAGATCCTGCGCGAGGTGCGTCAGTACGATGCGCGCGAGCTGCGCGTGCTGGCCTCGCAGAACGTGATCGACCTGTTGCTGGACGAGGAATCCGCCAGCCTGGCCGAGTTGCAGAGCTTTGTCGGCATTCCGATCCGCTTCCAGGTGGAGACGCTGTACACCCAGGAACAGTTCGACGTGGTCTTCGTCTGATCTACAAGTAGATTAAGTAGACAGGCACCCGGTCCCCGTCTCCGTCAGGGAGGAAGAGGCGCGAAGATGAATCGCCAGTGCGGACCCAGCACGGATACGGGTCCCGGTCGGCCGGGCGGGTCGGATTGCGCCTTCCCGGTGGAGAAATGAGACGCCTGTCACAACTCCTGAGGGTGGCGCTGGGCGCCCTCCTGGCGCTGATCATCGTGATCGTGCTGCTGCGCCTGGCGCTTCCGCACTGGGATGGCCTGCACGCCTGGGTGGAGGATACCGCCAGCGAGCAGCTCGAGCGCGAGGTCACGGCCGCAGGTATCGAGCTCGGTTGGACCGGCTGGTCGCCGGCGCTGGTGGCGCGCGATGTCCGCGTGGCGATGCCGGATGGTGAACCGGTCGCCATCGACCACCTCGGGGTCGCGCTGAGCGTCGGGGCCAGTCTGCGCAGTCGCCATCCATCCTTCACAGTGCACGTTCGGGGCGTCGAGCTGCGCCTGGTACGCCACGCCGACGGACGCTTTTCCCTGCACGGTCGCGAGCTTGGCATGGGCGAGGGCCGCTTGTTCACGCTCCCCGTGGAGCAGTGGCCGGATGTCGAGGCCGAGGCCATTCGGTTGGTCTGGGACGATCGCAGCGCCGGCCTGGAGTCCGCTGCGTGGCTGGACCGGGCCGCCCTGCGCACGGCGCATGACGGGTCGCTGCGGATGCACCTCGAAGGGGTGCTGGATGGCGAGGCCGCGGGCGGGCACTTCGAATTGGGGCTGAAGGCCCCCGCTGCGGATTTGCGGGATGCGCGCTTCTTCCTGCGGGCCGATGCGGTCGACCTGACCGCCTGGCAGCCGTGGCTGGCCTACCTCGGCTGGCCCGCGCCCGAGGGCACGGCCGCGCTGCGTCTGTGGGGCGGACTCGACGACGGGCGCATGGCCTGGCTGCGCGGGGAGCACGAAACCACCCTCAACCTGGCCGGGGAACCGGTCGGCCCGGCCATCGGACATCGTTTCGACTGGCGGGTGCAGGAGGATCGCCACCGCTCGTCCTGGAGCGGGACCCAGCCCGGTTCCGGCGATCTGCGACTCGCCTATCGCCTGGAGGGCAAGCCGGAGGGGCTGGTGGTGGACGCGGTGGAAATGGCCGCGCGCGATCTCGAAGTGGAACCCTACGCGCCGCTGCTCACGCTGCTTCAGGATGCGGCGCCCGAGTTGGCGGAGCGGATCGCGGACCTGCATCCGCGCGGCACCCTGGACTTCGCCCGGCTGGAGGCCCGCCGCGAGGATGGCCGTCTGCAGCCTGTCTGGGCGGAGGCCGATGTGCACAACCTTGGCTGGCGCGCGGGGGATCACGGGCTGGGTGTGCAGGGCGCCTCGGGCTATATGCAATGGCGCCGTGGCGGTGTGGAATTGCTGCTGGACAGCCGCGACCTGCAGATCGACCTGCCGCGTGTGCTGGCCGATCCGGTGCCGCTGGATACGGTGCGCGGACGGCTGCGTGCCGAGCGCGATGACGCCGGACACTGGCGCCTGGCGGGCGAGGGCCTGAATGCCGCCAATGCCCATGCCGCGGTTCGCGGCCGCCTGCGGGTGCTGCTGGATGGTCACGCGGCCGGACCCCGGGTCGATATTGCGATGGACATTCTGCGAGCCGACGGTGATCACACCGCGCGCTACCTGCCGCTTTACCACCTGCCGGACAACACCTACCAGTGGCTGGTGGACAGCATCGTTACGGGCACGTCCTCCGGCGGCGGCATGGCCTATCGCGGGCGCGGGAGAGACTTCCCGTTCGCCGGCGACGAGGGTGTGTTTGATCTCTGGGCGGATGTCGAGGCGGGCATCCTCGACTATCAGGAGGGCTGGCCACGAGCGGAGGACCTCAGTGGCCGGCTCCTGTTCCACAACGCGAGCTTCCGCGCCGAGGGTGCGCGCGGGCGCATTCTGGACACCGAGGTGCGCGACACCCGGATCGGGATCGAGGACATGGAGAATGCGGTCCTCGAACTGGAAGGCACGGCAGAGGGGGATGCGGCGGATCTTCTGGCCTACCTGCGCCAGGCCGAGCTGCTGGAGGAGGCGGCCGAACTCCGTGACCAGGCGCGGCTGGACGGGCCGACCCGGCTGGGTCTGTCGCTGAACCTCCCGCTGCAGGCGGGCCGAATGGCCGAGACCCGTGTCGCCGGTGAGCTGGACCTGCGGGGGATCCGCGCCGAGGTCTCGGGCTGGCCGACCATGCTCGAGGCCGTGGAGGGACGGGTCCAGTTCGATACCGGGGATCGCGTGACGGCCGACGGGGTCACCGCGCGGGTTCACGGCGAGACGGTGACGCTGGGGGCGGACTGGCCGCTGGATGGCGAGACGGCGCGGTTGACGGCGCGCGGTCCGCAACCCCTGGCCCCGTGGCTGGAGGACTTCCCGGAACTTGCGCCCTATCTCGACGGGGCGGCGCACTGGGATGCCCAGCTGCGTTTGGGGCCGGCGGTGGACGGGGTTCGTCTGGAGTTGCGCTCGGACCTGGTCGGGGTCGCGATCGACTGGCCGGAGCCGATCGGCAAGTCCGCGGCGGCGGCCCGCGAGCTGGAGCTGGCACTGCCGCTCGGGCATGACGGCGCCGGTATCGGCCACCTGACGCTGGGGCAGGTCCTGCGCGCACACCTGCGCCTGTCACCGGCGGCCGCGCCCGAGGACCCGGCCGTACGGGGTGCCGAGCCGCGTACGGCGGCGCGCGGGATCGGGTTGCAGGCGATGGCGCTGGAGATCGGCGCGCCGTGGGCGGGTGCCCTGGCCTTGCCGGGGGAGGGGGTCTCGGTGCGGGCGCGCCTGCCGGAGTTGGCGGTCGACCCTTGGCTCAAGGCCCTGAGCGAGGCCCCCTGGGGCGGCGATGTGGATCTGGGCGCGGCCAGCCAGAATGCCGGGGAAACCGCGGGAGCGGTCGCGTTGACCCGCCTGGAACTGGATATCCGCGACCGGATCCGCTGGGGCGAGCAGGACCTTCCCGGTGTGCGCTTTCTCGGTCGACGCGGGGATGCGGGCTGGGATCTGGAGGCCACTTCCGACTGGCTGGCGGGCGAGGCACGCTGGCGCCCGATGGGTGCGGGCGGGCACGACCGCTGGGAGGCGCATGTGCGCCACCTGGTCCTGGAGGATCTTGAGTGGGACGGCGAGCCGGACCCCGATCCCGGGGTGAAGTCCGTCGCAGTCGGGGGCTTCGAGGACCCGCGCGTGTGGCCGGCCGTGGACTTGACCCTCGACAGCCTGGCGCTGGGGGATTACCGTTTCGCGGACATCGAGCTGGGGCTGGAGCCGCAGCCGAACGGTCTGGTCGTCCGGGACCTGGAGCTGCGGACCCCGGAAGGTGACCTGCACGCAGACGCCGTCGGGGTCTGGCGGGTGACCACCGGCGGTCTACCGGAGACGCGCCTGGACGTGAGCCTCTCCGGCGGTGACTGGGGCCGGGCGCTCGAGTCGGCGGGGTTGTCGCGTGCGATGGTCGGCGGGAGCGGTGACGGTTCGCTGTCGCTGACCTGGCCGGGCCCTTTGTATGCCCCGCGCCTCGCGCAGCTGGCGGGCTCCATGGAACTCTCCCTGGAGGACGGGCGTCTGGCGGATGTCGAGCCGGGCGCCGGCCGCCTGCTCGGCCTGGTGAGCCTGGACGTGTTGCCGCGGCGGTTGCGGCTGGATTTCCGCGACGTGTTCACCGAAGGCCTGACCTTCAGCGAACTGATCGCGGAGGCGACACTGCGCGATGGTGATCTCTACGTGCCGGCGCTGCGCATGGAAGGGCCCTCGGCGCGTGTACGCCTGAGTGGTCGCACCGGGCTGGTGGCGCGCGACTACGATCACGAGATCGTGGTCGTGCCCAGCCTGCGTACCGCGCTGCCGATTGTCGGGGCGCTGGTGGGCGGGCCGGTTACCGGGGTCGTGGTGCTGCTTGCGGAACGCGTGCTGGGGATTGGGGATCAGATAGAAGAGGCGGCTCGTGTCGAATACTCGGTGACGGGCCCCTGGGACGACCCACAGGTACGCGTGCTGGTACAACCGGCCGCGGGAGCCGATGGGGCTGACAATGACTAACGCCGGCAAGATCGGCGTTGCGGGTGCCATAACCGGCCCCGGTAACCAGATGATCGGAGTGACATGACTCAGGTAGCGGCCATCCAGATGGCCTCCGGACCCCAGCCCCAGGCGAACCTTCTGGAGGCAAAGCGGCTGCTGCAGGAGGCCGCCGACAAGGGCGCCCGCCTGGCGGTTTTGCCGGAGAACTTTGCCTTCATGGGCATGCAGGACACCGACATCCTCGGGATCGCGGAGGTGGCCGATGGTGCCGGCCCGCTGCAGGCGTTCCTTGCGGAGCAGGCCCGGCGCCTGGGGTTGTGGATTGTTGGCGGGACCATCCCGCTGCAGACCCCGGGCTCCGAGCGGGTGCGTTCGGCCTGTCTGGTGTTTGACGACCGCGGGCAGCAGGTGGCGCGCTACGACAAGATCCACCTGTTCGATGTGTGCCTGCCGGACAGTACCGAGGCCTACACCGAGTCGAAGGTCTTCGAGCGGGGTGAGCAGGTGGTGGTCGTCGATACGCCGGTCGGCCGCATGGGCCTGGCGATCTGCTATGACCTGCGCTTCCCCGAGCTGTTCCGGGCCCTGCTGGACCAGAATGCGGAATGGGTCGCCCTGCCGGCGGCCTTCACCGCCCAGACCGGACAGGCGCACTGGGACGTGTTGCTGCGGGCGCGCGCAATCGAGAACCAGTACTACATGCTGTCGGCGGCCCAGGGCGGCTTCCACGTGAACGGCCGTGAAACCTACGGCCACAGTGCGCTGGTGGACCCCTGGGGTCGGGTGGTCGGTCAGTTGCAGCGCAACCCCGGGGTACTGCTGGCGAACCTGGACCCGACCCAGGCCGCGCGCATCCGGAGCAGCTTCCCGGCAGTGGACCACCGCCGCCTGCCGTGCCCCGGGGCCATCTGACGCAGGAAGCGTACCCCCTGGATACCGCGTTTTCCGGGCCGGGGTGGCGATATACCCGCAACGGCCGCGCGCTTGAAAGCGAACGGCGTGCCCCAAGCTCCATACTGAAGGCCGACAGCTGCTCCCCCATGATGGACACGGAACAGCGGATTTACGGAACCCGAGAGGACTTCATGACCGACCGCCTTGCGCAACAGACCCTGCTCGACCCCGCCGGTCTCGGCGAAAGCGAGCTGAGCACCCTTCTGGGGACCACCTTCGGTCACGGTATCGATGGCGGCGACTGCTACTTCCAGTTCTCCAGCCAGGAGGGCTGGTCGCTGGAGGATGGCCTCGTGAAATCCGCCAGCTTCAACATCGAACGCGGCGTTGGCATCCGTGTGGTGCGCGGCGAGCAGACCGGGTTCGCCTATTCCGACGACATCGCGATGCCGGCCATGCTGGAGGCCGCGAAGACCGCGCGCAGCATTGCCAGTGCCGGGCAGAGCGGGCGCATTGCGGTTGCCTCGCGCGCGTCCTCGCGGCCGGCGCTGTACGCCCCCGACAATCCGCTCGATTCGCTGGGCGAGCAGGCCAAGATCGACCTCCTGAAGGAGGTGGATGCCGTCGCCCGCGCCGAGGATTCCCGCGTGACCCAGGTGATGTGTTCGCTGGCCGGGGTGCACGAGGTGGTGCTGGTACTGAATGCCCGCGGCGAGATGACCACCGACGTGCGCCCGCTGGTGCGCCTGAATGTCCAGGTGATCGTCGAGCAGGGCGGGCGCCGCGAATCCGGCACCTCCGGAGGCGGCGGTCGTCACGGCTACCAGTACTTCCGCGAGGATGGCCGCGCCGCCGGCTATGCCCGCGAGGCGGTGCGCCAGGCCCTGGTGAATCTCGATGCGCGCGACGCGCCGGCCGGCAGCATGAAGGTGGTGCTCGGGCCCGGTTGGCCGGGCATCCTGTTGCACGAGGCGATCGGCCATGGGTTGGAGGGCGACTTCAACCGCAAGGGGACCTCGGCCTTCTCCGGACGCATCGGCGAGCAGGTGGCGGCCAAGGGCATCACCATCGTCGACGACGGCACCCTGGAGGGCCGCCGCGGCTCGTTGAACGTGGACGACGAAGGCAATCCGACTCAGCAGACCGTGCTGATCGAGGATGGCGTGCTGCGCGGCTACATGCAGGACGAGATGAATGCCCGCCTGATGGGTACGCAGTCCACCGGCAACGGCCGTCGCGAGTCCTATGCCCGGCTGCCGATGCCGCGCATGACCAATACCTACATGCTGGGCGGCGACGCCGATCCGGAAGAGATCCTGGCCTCGGTGGACGATGGCCTGTACGCGGTCAATTTCGGTGGCGGGCAGGTGGACATTACCTCCGGCAAGTTCGTGTTCTCCGCCTCGGAGGCCTACCGGGTGGAGAAGGGCAAGGTGACGTACCCGGTCAAGGGTGCGACCCTGATTGGCAATGGCCCGGATGTCCTGACCCGGGTGTCGATGATCGGGAACGACATGAAGCTCGATTCCGGCGTCGGCACCTGCGGCAAGGAGGGCCAGGGCGTGCCGGTCGGCGTGGGACAGCCCACGCTGCGTATTGACGGCATGACCGTGGGCGGTACCCAGGCAGCCTGAGGGCTGCGGGGCCGATGCAACCAAGGAGGCACAGATGAATCTCGATTTTCTCGAACAGGAACGTTCCCTGCCGGAAGGGCATGGCCACGACAAGATCGTCCAGTGGCATGTCTTTCGCGCGCGCGACAAGGCCGAGCAGTTCGCCCACCACGTGGAGCTGAGCGAAGGCCAGGACCTGGTGGGCGGCTGGACGCGTGACAGCGTCGGCATGCTCTACTGGGTCGGTGTGCACGTCGACGACCTGGAGCGCTGGGGTAACGCCGGCGCGGTCCACAAGCACGGCGCCCGGGTCGACTAGTCATCCCTTCCCCGGGCCATCCGGCCCGGGGTGTCCTTGTATCGCCCCCAGATCAGTCATCGAGTAGCGGAACCCTGCATGAGTACATCTCCCGAACGCGCCATCCCGGAACCCGTGTCCCAGGAAGACGGGGGCCAGGCCCTGTCCCATTCGCCGGACTCCCTGCAGACGAGGGTTCAGCGCACGCTGGAGGCCGCGCGCGAGCGCGGTGCCTCGGACGTCCAGGCCGTGGTCAGTCACAGCGTCGGGCTGGAGTTGGGGGTGCGCAAGGGCGAGATCGAAACCCTGGAACACGAGCGTGACCAGAGTCTTTCGCTGATCGTCTATTTCGGCCAGTCCAAGGGGGCCGCCTCTACCACCGATTTCAGTGACCAGGCCCTGATCGACACCGTCGAGGCGGCCTGCCGCATCGCCCGCTACACCGAGCCGGACCCGTACGCCGGGATGCCCGATCCCGCGTTCAAGGCGAGCGAGTGGGACGACCTTGACCTGGATCACCCCTGGGGCTGCAGCGCCGCCGAGGCGACCGAGCTGGCCCGTACCATTGAGGCCGCCGGCTTCGCGGCGGATGAACGGATCGAGAACTCCGAGGGTGCCAGCGTCAGCACGCGGCGGGCCATTGCGTTTCTCGGCGACAGCCAGGGGTTCATGGGCGGCTATCGCAGCACTCGGCACTCCCTGTCCTGCGCGCTGGTGGCGCGCGACGCAGCAGGCATGCAGCGCGACTACGCCTATACCGTCGCACGTCACGCGGAGGACCTGACCGCCGCCGAGCAGGTCGGGCGCGAGGCCGCCGAGCGCACCGTGCGCCGGCTGGGCGGGCGCAAGCTGTCGACCCGCAACTGCCCGGTGCTGTTTGCCCCGGAGATGGCGCGCACCCTGATTGGCAGTTTCACCCGTGCGATCGCCGGTCCGTCCCAGTACCGCGAGAGCTCGTTCCTGCTGAACGCCATCGGCGAGAACGTGTTCCCCGCGTGGATGCAGATCGAGGAACGCCCGCAGACGCCGCGCGCGCTGGGTAGCGCCCCGTTCGACGGGGAGGGCGTGCGCACCCGCAACCGCCCGCTGATCGCCGACGGCGTGCTGCAGAGCTATACCCTCGACAGCTACGCCGCGCGGCGTCTGGGCCTCGAGGCCACTGGCAACGCCGGGGGTGCGCGCAACGTGACCGTGGCCCCTGGCGACAAGGACTTCGCCGCCCTGCTGGCCGAGATGGGGACCGGTTTCCTGGTCACCGAGCTGATCGGCCAGGGTGTGAATCCGGTGACCGGCGACTATTCCCGCGGGGCCGCCGGCTTCTGGGTGGAAAACGGCGAGCTGCAGTATCCGGTGGAGGAGATCACCATCGCCGGCAACCTGAAGGACATGTTCCAGCGGATGGCGGCTGTGGGCACCGATGTCGACCGCCGCGGCAACATCCACACCGGCTCCATCCTGATCGAATCCATGACGGTGGCCGGCGACTGATCCTGGGTGGTGAGGCCAGCCTCGGGACCATTTCCGGCTGGCCGTGCCGGGCAGGGTGGGGGTCCTGGGTGGGTTTCGCAAACGGGGCTTGCCCTGCGGACCCAGGCAACCGCCGGGGGTGCGGCGGGGATCCCCTGGCCTGGCACCGGGCCCTGTATATCGGCGCTTTTTTTGTGATTAACTAGGCATCCTTACGCGTCTGGGCGCCTTGTTGAAGCTTCTTTCGCTATTTCATCCACGTGCCCATGCAAGCGGCCGGTATTCGTTCGCCGCCCTGGTGCTCATGCTGGGCGTGCTGCTGTCGCTGCTGGCGGCGGTGCAGGTCAAGCAGTTGCTGGATGGCGAGGCGGTCGATCGGTTTGCCTTCGCCGCCGATCAGGTCACGATCCGCATCGAGGAACGCCTGGATGCCTATGCCCTGGTTCTGCGCGGGGCGGCCGGGCTGTTCGATGCCTCCGACGCCGTCACGCGGACGGAATGGCGCGATTACGTGCGCAAGTTGCGCGTCTCCGACACCCTTGAAAGGGTGCTGGGGATCGGCTTTACACGCCTCCTGCGGCCCGACGAGCTCGAGTCCCATATCGCAGAGATTCGCGCCGAAGGGTATCCGGATTACACCGTGCATCCCCCGGGCCCGCGCGATATCTACACCTCCATCGTGTTTCTCGAACCGTTTGATGCCCGTAATCAGCGGGCCTTCGGCTATGACATGTTCTCCGAGTCGGTGCGCCGCGAGGCGATGATTCAGGCCCGCGACACCGGTCGCGCCGCGTTGTCCGGTCGGGTGCAGTTGTTGCAGGAGACCGGGGACGATGTGCAGGCCGGAACCCTGATGTATGTACCGGTCTATCGCGTGGAGATGCCGACCAGCACGCGGGCGCAGCGTGCGGAGGCCCTGAAAGGCTGGACCTACAGTCCCTACCGCATGACGGATCTGATGACCGGCATCCTCGGCGACTGGGAGTTGATGGAAGGCGAGGCCGTGGGGTTGCGCATCTATGACGGCCCCGAGGTGGATTCGGAGGGCTTGCTATTCAGCAACAGCGAAATCGACTCCGGGGCGCCCAGCCGGTTTGCCCAGTCCCGGGAGGTCAATTTCAACGGGCGCATCTGGTCCCTGCAGTTCGATCATCAGAGTCCGCAGGAAGCGGTGGCCTATACCACCGCCTGGGCGACGCTGGGCGCGGGGCTGTTGCTAAGCGGCCTGCTGTTCGGATTGATCCTGTCCATCTCCGGCACCCGGGTGCGGGCGGAGCAGATTGCTGCCCGCCTGACCGAAGAACTCAGGGAGCAGGGAGAGCAGCTGCGCCAGAGCGAATACCGCTGGCGCTTTGCCATCGCGGGCTCCGGCGGTGGCCTCTGGGACTGGGACATCGCACAGGACACGATGTACTTCTCCCCCCGCTGGGCGGAGATCATGGGGGTGGAAGAGTCCGCCCTCGGGACTTCCCTGGACGAGTGGGAAAGACGCGTCCATCCGGATGATCGTGTGGCTGCGACGTCTGCATTGCGGGACTATCTCGAGGGTCGCCGGGCGCGTTACGTGAACGAGTACCGGATGCAGCACGAGGATGGCTACTGGATCTGGATTCAGGACCGTGGAATCGTCGTCAGCCGTGCCGAGGATGGGCGTCCGTTGCGCATGATCGGTACCGATACCGACATCACCGAGCGCAAGAATGACGAACTGGCGCTGCGAGCCGCGCACGCCGAATCCCAGCGTTTCCGCGCCGCACTGGATTACGTGTCCTCCTACATCTACATGAAGGATACAGAGGGCCGCTACACCTTTGCCAACCACGCCGGCCTGGAGCTGTTCGGTGTGACCCCGGAGGATCTTCCCGGCAGTGACGACAACCGGTTCTTTCCCCCGGAAACCGTGCGCCGGTTGCACAAGATCGACCGCCGGGTGCTCTCCGGTGAGCAGACGACCGAGGAGGTCGAAGTCGTCGATCCTGCCGGTCAACGCCGGGTTTACCTGGAGATCAAGGCCCCGATTCGGGACGAGATCGATCCGGAACGGATCGTCGGGCTGCTGGGCATCTCGACCGATATCACCACCCTCAAGGATCACGAGCGACAGCTGGAACGGATCGCGCATTACGATCCGTTGACCGGCCTGCCCAATCGCGTACTCCTGGCGGATCGTCTGCATCAGGCCATGGCACATTCGCAACGCCATGGCGAGCGCCTGGCGGTGGTCTACCTGGACCTGGACGGATTCAAGGCCATCAACGACACCCATGGTCACGCCGCCGGGGACCGCATGCTGGTGGAGCTTGCGGCGCGCATGAAGGGCGTGATGCGCGCCGAGGACACGCTTTCACGCCTGGGGGGTGACGAGTTCGTCGCGGTCCTGGTGGATGTGGACAGTGTCTACGTCTGCGGGCCCTTGCTGAAACGTCTGCTCGGGGCTGCCTCGGAGCCGGTACGCATCGACGACGACCGGCTTCAGGTGTCCGCCAGTCTGGGGGTGACCTTCTACCCCGAGGCCGGCCAGGACCTGGAGGCCGACCAGTTGTTGCGCCAGGCCGATCAGGCAATGTATCAGGCCAAGCTGGCCGGCAAGGGGCGTTTTCACGTGTTCGATGCCGAGCGCGACCGGACGGCCCGCAGCCATCACGAGACCATCGAGGACATCCGTCGCGCCCTGGGGGACGAGGAGTTCGTGCTGCACTATCAGCCCAAGGTGAACATGCGCACGGGCGAGGTGATCGGGGTCGAGGCCCTGATCCGCTGGCAGCACCCCGAGCATGGCCTGTTGCCGCCTGCCCGCTTCCTGCCCGAAATCGAGAATCACCCCCTGTCCGTCGAGCTGGGGGAGTGGGTCATCGAGCGGGCCCTGAAACAGATGGAAGAGTGGGGGGCCGAGGACGGCCCGGCCCTGGAGGTCAGTGTCAACGTGGCGGCCTTCCAGCTGCGCCAGAGTGACTTTGTCGAACGCCTGCAGCTGCTCCTGGAGGCGCATCCGGAAATCGCGCCCCGGCGCCTGGAGCTGGAGGTCCTGGAGACCAGTGCACTGGGCGACATGGTCGAGGTGACCCGGCGTCTCGAGGGCTGCCGTGCATTGGGTGTCGCCGTGTCGCTGGACGATTTTGGGACCGGCTACGCCTCGCTGACCTACCTCAAGCGTCTGCCTGCGGGGACCGTGAAGGTCGATCAGAGCTTCGTGCGCGATATCCTGGAGGACCCGGAGGATCTGGCCATCCTGAACGGGGTGATGAGTCTGGCCGAGGCCTTCGGACGTCGGGTCATCGCCGAGGGTGTCGAGACCCTTGAGCATGGCGACATGCTGCTGTACCTCGGCTGTGACCTGGCCCAGGGCTACGGTATTGCTCGTCCCATGCCGGCGGATCGGATCCCGGGCTGGGTGAGCGACTGGCGGCCAGCGACGCACTGGGCAGGGCTCTCCCGCATTGGTCGCGAGGACATGCCGCTGATGTATGCCTCTGTTGCCCATCGCGCCTGGGTGATGCAGGTGGAGGCCTACCTTCGCGGCCAGAGCCCGCAACCACCGCCGCTCGCCGAGGACCGGGAGGGATTGGTACACAGCCTGGAGCATTCAGGGCTGCTTTCCCCGGCCGAGCTCGCGACCCTGCTCCAGCGGCATCAGGAGATCCACGAACTGGTCGGGGAGCTGGTGCGACTCCGCGAACGGGGTCAAGGGGAACGCGCGCTTGTTCGGTTGGACGAGCTGCATGCGCAGCGTGATGGTTTGCTGGATACGCTCTCGGGGCACCTGGGTTCGGCGCGTACATTGTAGCCCCCGGTGCTGGGTGCTGGCGGCGGGCTGGCCGCCAGAAAGGGTCGACCACGGAGCGGCTCGCCCGGCGGCCAATGGCGGGCTTACAGTGAGGGAGCAAGAGCGTGGCAGGCAGGAGGGGGATGGATCATTCAGGCGCATCCAGGGGGGCGGAGCGAGGGTCGCGCGGCGCTTGCCGGAATGGTGAGCCGCAAGCGTCGGGCTGCGTGGAGCGTAGCCCTGTGGGAGTACAGCGGTGAACTTCTTCGCGCAGCAGGAGCAGACGCAGCGCAGGACCCGCTGGTTGCTGGCGCTGTTTGCCCTGGCCGTGCTGGTGATCGTCGGAGCTCTGGGCTTGATCGTCTGGGCCATGGGGGGCGGCACCGCGGCCATGGCCTGGGCCATGGGGATCACCGCGGGGCTGATCGTTCTTGCGAGCCTCTACCGCGCCTGGCGACTGCGTGATGGCGGTGGCCGCCTGATCGCGCTGGAAATGGGGGCGTCCGGGTTGAAGGCCATCCCGCGGACCCGCAGCAGCGGCAGCTGCGCAACGTGGTCGAGGAGATGGCCATTGCGTCCGGGGTGCCGGTGCCCGAGATCTACGTGCTGGAGCAGGATCTGGGCATCAACGCCTTCGCCGCCGGCTTTGCGTCGAACGATGCGGTGATCGCCGTGACCCGCGGTGCGCTGGACAGTCTGGAGCGCGCCGAGCTGAAGGGTGTGGTCGCGCACGAGTTCGGGCATATCCTCAATGGGGACATGCGCCTCAACATGCGCCTGATCGGAATCCTCTACGGGATCGAGATTCTGGCGCTGCTGGGGCAGGGAGGGCTGGCGCGGCGCCGGCGTCGACACAAGGGCGATATGGCCGATACCGGGGTGGGGGTGCTCAGCGTGACCCTGATCGTGGTGGGCTATGCCGGGCTGGCCCTGGCGCGCTGGATCCGGGCCGGCATCTCGCGCCAGCGCGAATACCTCGCGGATGCCCATGCCGTGCAGTTCACCCGCGAGCCGGACGGCCTGGCCGGTGCGCTGAAGAAGGTCGCGGCCCGCTATGCCGGGCTGAATGGCAATACCGAGGAGATCACTCACATGCTGTTTGCCAGCGACGCGATCGGCCAGATCTTCGAGACCCATCCACCCCTGCTGGATCGCATCCGCACCTTGCAGCCGCATTTCGAGCCCCGGGATCTGCAGCGCCTGCGCGACCAGCTCAATGCCCGGGTGCGGCAGCGGGCGCACGAGCGCGCCGTGGACGGCATGCAGCGCGAACGCGAGGGGCGCCTGCCGGGTGCCGAGGCCGTGGGGGATGCCCTCGGCGGCCACCCGGCACTGACCCATATTCTCGGTGCCGGCATGTTGCTTGCTGCGATTCCGGGGCCGCTGGCCTGGGCCGCGCGCTCGGATGCGCGGGCGATCGAGGTGGTCTTGTATCTCCTGTTGCATGCGGACCTGGATGTGCGCGAGCGGCAGCTGATGATGATTGCCGAGGCGTTGGGGGAGGCGCGCGGAGAGGCCGTTCGTCGTTTGCAGACAGCGGAACCTGCGCTGCGCGAGGACCTGCGCCTGCCGCTTCTGGAGCTGGGCTTCCCGATGCTGCGGCGGCTTTCAGCCGAGGAGCGCGCGCGCCTGCAGGGGCTGGTCGAGCGGCTGATTCATGCCGATGGCCGGGTGGCGGTATTCGAGTATGCCCTTGGGCGCATGCTTAGCCGCCAGCTGCGGGATGTGCAGGATCCTGCCGCGGCGGCCCGCCCCAGGACTGCCACGCTGGATGCCCACAAGGAGAGCGCGCATTACCTGCTGGCGGTGCTGGCCCACCATGGCCATCCGGACGCCCCGGCGGCGGCGCGGGCCGCGCTGACCGCCGGGATTGGCAGCCTGGACGGGGCGCTGCCGCTGGCGGTGGAGATCCCCGAGGCCCTGACCGGGGCGGCCGGTGCGCGCGCATGGGCGAATGTGCTGGACCGCGTGCTGGAACAGCTGGATACCCTGCGCATGCGCGACAAGGACTCGCTGATACGGGCGATGGTGACCACCGTCAGCCATGGCGGTCAGGTGGTGCCGGCCGAGCTCGAGCTGCTGCGAGTGATGGCGGCGTCGCTGCACGTCCCGCTGCCGCTGGCAACGGAGGGGGTGTTTGATGGTTTGGCGTAGCGGGCGGCCTGGGCATGAGGGTGCGGCCGGTGTCCCTCGAGGCGCGTTGGTTCTGGCCGAAAATGCCTTGAAACCGCTTCCACGTGGGAAATAAGCACCTGAATCCAAATTAAAATCCGACTCAAGCGGCGGATAACAAACGATTTTCCGGGCGCACATCAAGAAAATCCGAAAAAACACTTTCAATCGAGAGCGGTTTGGGAGGACAATGGCTGCGAGGTAACGGTAACAGGCTCCATGCAGCACCAGGCGACACCCCGAAAGGGGCGTTAAGATTCGCAGTTCCGGTCCCGGTTGGTTTGGGGCCGCGTAGAATCACGATCAAGTTCCATCGTCGTTCGGTTGCCCTCCAGTCTCTCCTCCCCTCGAAAACCCAATCTATTATGAACAAGCAGAGGTAACCGAAATGGCTACAGGTACAGTGAAGTGGTTTAGCGACGAAAAAGGCTTTGGCTTTATTACCCCGTCTGATGGCTCCAAGGACGTTTTCGTCCATCACAGCGCCATCCAGGGTAGCGGCTTCAAGTCGCTGGCAGAAGGCCAGAGCGTCTCGTTTGACGTCGAGCAGGGCCAGAAGGGCCCGGCCGCCGCGAACGTCGAAGCTCAGTAAGACAACCCCGGCGCGCAAGCGCCAGGTTGAGAGAGCCCCGCCTAGTGCGGGGCTTTTTTTGTGCGCGATTCTGGCTGCAAGTCGGGACGGGCGTCGTCGCATGGACTTGGCGAGGCAGAACCACGATAGAACGTGTACAGGGAATACCTTTTTTGTGTGGCGCAGACCGGGCAACGTGCTACGGTTCCCGCATGATCGCTGGATATCGTCAAACCCGCGTCCGGATGCGCCGCGCCGGCCGCGCATGGCCTCGCTGGATCGCGGTGTTCGGGGTGCTGCTGGCGCTGGTCGTGGGGAATGTGGCTGCGGCCCAGGGCCCCTATCGCGCGCCTGCAGCGATCCCGGGTACCCAGACCATCGAGGCCTCCGAGGCCTGGGCGCTGTTCCGCGCGGGCGTGCCCTTCGTGGACACGCGGCTGCGCGCGGATTTCGAGGCGGGGCGAGTGCCAGAGGCCCGCAACCTGACCATCATGCGCGACCCCGATGACGAGCGGAATCGTTTTACCCGGGAGAACCTGCTGGAGTTCATTGGCGAGCTGGACGCCCCGGTGGTGATGTACTGCAACGAACGGGACTGCTGGCGGACCGAGGCGGCCACGCGCCGCGCCCTCGGATGGGGCTTCACCAATCTCTACTACTTTCCCGGCGGCTTTCCCGAGTGGATCCGCTCCGGCTATCCCTTCGAATAGCCGCGTGGGCGCCGCAGACGCACATTCCGGCAAGGGTATACGGCTCCAGACGGTCCTGACCGCAGTCATGTTCGCCGGGCTCCTCGTGCTTGCCGGGACCCTTGCGATGGGCACGCACCTTGCGGTCAATCAGGCGGAGCAGCGCCTCGACCGGCTGGGCGTGGAGGGCCAGTCGGCCGCCTGGCGCCAGACCCTGGCGAACGAGTGGCAGCGCATGCGCGCCGAGGCGACCGCGGTGACACGCAACGAGGCGCTGATTGGCGCCATGCGTGCCGACGCGGGCATCAGCACCTACGCGGACCCGCTGTACAACCGCCTGCGCTCCGGCGGGATCGCGGACCGGATCGTGGTCCTCGATGCGCAGGGCACGGTGCGTTATGACTCCGACGGCAACCGTGGCGAGCGCGTGCCGCTGGCGGAGGCGGCGCTGGCGGACGGGCGCTTCCACGAGGGGCTGCATCATGTGCCCGGCGAGCGAATCTATGCCGGTCTGGCCATCCCGGTCTATCGTGGCGGGAATCCCATCGGCAGTGTCGTGCAACTGCGCGATCTGTCGACCTCGGCGCTCGAGTCCATGGCGGAGGCGATCGGTGGTCGTGCCGCGCTGCTGGATGGTCGCGGGCCACTGGCCCTCACCGCGCCATTCTCGATGTCCCTTTCGCTGAGTGGGCGACTGCAGGAGCAGGCAGCCGCCGGGCGCGTGGAACTGGATGGTCGGCATTCGCAGGTGGTCTATTTGCCCCTAACGCCATACGCGGCCGAGCGTCCGACCGCCAACGTGGTCCTGTCGCGTGACCTGACCGAATCGGTCGCCACCCAGAACCTCATCAATGCGCTGACCTATGCGGCTGCCTTCCTGGTGCTCGTGCTGATCGCGGGCGGGTTGTACCTGTGGCTGGGTCGCACCCTGCGGCCGATGCAGCAGGCCATGAAGACCCTCGACCGGATCGGCCATGGAGAATTCCACACGGATCTGCGCGTTGACTCCCGGGTGACCGAGATCGCCCGCTTGCAGCAGGTGACGCAGACCATGGCGCAGCGCCTCGGCCGCATCCTGGAGGTCGAAGAGGAGAACGCCCGCCTGGCGTTTCGCGATGCGCTGACCGACCTGCCCAACCGGCGACTGTTGCTGGAACACCTGGAACACGCCATCCATACGGTCAACCGGACCCGTCGGCATGCCGCATTGCTGCTGATCGACCTGGACAACTTCAAGACCCTGAACGACACCTGCGGCCATTCCGCCGGAGATCGCCTGCTGCAGGCCCTGGCCCAGCGCTTCACCGCGCGACTGCGCGACCAGGACATCGTGGCACGCCTGGGCGGCGACGAGTTCGTGGCCCTGCTGGAGGAGCTGAGCCCCGATCGTTCACAGGCGGGGGTCGACGCCCAGCGCATCGCCGGCGAGCTGCTGAAGGCGATGCGCGAGCCGGTCCGGATTGATGACATCGAGCATGTGATGTCCGGCAGCATCGGGATCACCCTGTTCCCGCGTGGCTACGATACGCCGGAGGAGTTGCTCAAGCAGGCCGATTTCGCCATGTACCAGGCCAAGCACCAGGGCCGTAACGCGGTGCGCTTTTACGACCCGGCGATGCAGCGGACCCTGCTGCGCGAGGCGGAGCTGGAGCGCAACCTGCGCCAGGCGCTGGGGCGCGAGGAACTGGTGATCCACCTGCAACCCCAGGTGGACCCGGAGGGACGGATCCTGGGTGCCGAGGCATTGATGCGCTGGCCGCAGCCGGACGGAACCTGGATCTCCCCGGGCGAGTTCATCCCGGTGGCGGAGCACACCGGGCAGATCCTCGAGATCGGCCGCCTGGCGCTGCTCCAGGCCTGCCAGACATTGCGTGCCTGGCAGGGCCGGCCAGGGCTGGAGGATCTGCCGATCTCGGTCAACCTGTCGCCGCATCACTTGCGCCAGGCGCGCCTGATGGACGAGGTAACGGGCATCCTGGAGGAGACCGGGGCCGCTGCCCAGCGGCTGCACATCGAGGTGACCGAGAGTGTGATGGCGGATGCCTCGCCGCAGCTGATTGCCAATCTGGAGGCCCTGCGGGCGCGCGGGGTGGCACTGGCGCTGGACGACTTCGGGACCGGGTATTCCTCGCTTGGCTATCTCAAGCGTCTCCCGCTGGATGTGCTCAAGATCGACCGTTCCTTCGTCCAGGACATCGAGCACGACGCGGACGACGCCAACATCGTCGCGACGATCGCGGCCATCGCCCACAACATGGGCCTGAGCCTGATTGCCGAAGGTGTGGAGAACGAGGCCCAGCGTGATTTCCTCGTGCGCCATGGCTGCCAGCGCTTTCAGGGCTACCTGTATCACCACGCCATGCCGGTCGCCGATTTCGAGGCCCTGGTGGCCGATGGGCCCGGGCGAGCGAACCAGGCGGACCGCGAACCGAGAGGACCGACGGAATGACAGAAAGCACCCAGCGCGGGTGGCGGGCACTCCTGCTCGCCGGATGGATGATGGGGGCCGCGACCGGGCCCGTCGTCATGGCTCAGGCAGGGGAGACTCCAGCCCCCTGGGGCGCGCGGCTGCGCCGGTGGAACAGGATTACCAGGGTCTGCAGGCCGTGTACGACGTGACCGCCGGGACACCGGAGGCCCTGCAGAACGTGCTCGACCACGCGGCCTACCTGAGCCGGATGGTCGAGGACGACCCCTTCGACAGCCACATCGTCCTGGTGGTCCATGGCGGGGCGCTGGACCTGTTCGCGCGCGAGCATTTCGCCGCGCACGAGCATTTCGCCGCGCACGAGCAGCTGATGACGCGTGCCCGCGGGCTGACCCTGAATGGTGTGATCGAATATCGTATCTGCCAGGCCGGCGCCGCTCGTCGCGGCTACGCCCCGGAGGACTTCCACGGCTTCGCGAGCGTCGTCCCGATGGCCGATGCCGAAATCATCCGCCTGCAACAGCAGGAAGGCTACGGGTACATGCGCTAGTGGGCCATGCCCGCGTCGGCGCTCCATGTTGTGCGCAGGGTGGACGCGGTCCTACCGGCCCGTTGCCACCCGTGGTACGTCACTCCGGGTCGAGGAACCCAGGACATCAAACCCGCACCTGATTAGCAACGAGCGTCAGCCAGGCTCAAGGGTCGTGCGGGCCCGGGTGTCCAGCCGCCCCCTGCATCGTCATCCCGGAAACCGCGCAGCGGTTATCCGGGATCTCCACGGTATGGGGTGTCCGCGCGTTGGGGCTGGATTGGCGTGTGGAGATCCCGGCTCTCCGCTTCGCTACGGCCGGGATGACGGGGAGGGGGCGCCACGGCCGGGATCACAATCAGGGTGCGCTCCGCCCGGGATGACCGGCCAGGGGTAACGGAGCCCGGGAGGGTGATATTCCCGGGAAGGCCTGGATCAAAGTGGCCGAGGCGGGCCATGCACGTCCCCGAATGAGCCCCGCCACTGGCTGACCCTCGTTGCTAATCACGAACCCGCAAGTCATTGAATGCCAGGCTTCGGCCAATGTTCCCACTGACGGCGTTGCGGTTCGCGACGAAAGCTCGGCTACACTGAGCTCACCACGCCTTGTCAGCACGACAGATCGATTCGAGGGCGACCGCGGATGTGGGGCCGCGTGTCCCCGGCGTACCAGAAGGGTATTCGATGGCGGACGATAGAACGGCGAGGGAAGGATTTCTGCACGAGTTGGCGCAGACCAGCGTGCTCGCGGAGATCTGGCAGCATTTTCCGGAGAACATGTTCCTGATTCGGGTCGAAGGCCCGGATTTCGTGGTCGAGGCATCCAACGCGAAGATGCAACAGCTGTTCGCGCAGGACTGTACCGGCCGGCGCCTGCACGACATCCTGCCGTGGCCGGTCGCAGAGCAGGTGGTCGCGCATTACCGCGACTGTCTGCGCCAGGATGCGCCCCTGCGCTACGAGGAACATGCGGCCTTTCGCGATGGCGATGGCGTCGAAAAGGAAGGGCGCTGGCTCACCCTGCTGTTGCCCGTGCATGACACGCAGGGTGCGATCACGCACTTGTTCGGAATCTCCCAGGATGTCACCGAGTTGCGCCTGGCGCGTGAGGATCTGGAGCGCTACAGCCACAACCTGGAGGCCGTGGTCGAGGAGCGCACGCAGGCGCTGAACCAGGCCAACCGCGAGTTTCAGGAGGCCAATCGGCGGCTGGAAAAGCTCGCGTCCTGCGACCCCCTCACCGGGGTTGGCAATCGCCGGCACTTTCAGGCACGGGCCGAGAGCGAGATGGAGCGCGCCCGCCGCCACGGCAGTTCCCTATCGCTGTTGATGTTCGATCTCGACGGTTTCAAGCGGATCAACGACGAAGTGGGGCACGCGGCCGGCGACGCCATGCTGAAGCGGGTCACCGCGACCGCGCAGGCAACCCTGCGCGACGCGGACCTGCTCGGACGCTATGGCGGGGACGAATTCGTCGTCCTGCTCCCGGACACCCGCCTGGCAGACGCCCGGCGGATGGCCGAGCGCCTGCAGGCGCGGGTGCAGGAACAGGCAGACATCTCCATCAGTGTCGGCGCGGCCGGCTTTCTCGCCGACGACACCCATCTCGAGCACCTCGTCCAGCGTGCGGATACCGAGCTCCTGGCCGCCAAGCGTACCCGGGCTGAACGCTAGCCCAGGACTACCGGGTGGCTTCAGGCCGGGTCAGAGACCGAAGATCTCGGACTTGAGGTTCCACTTGGAGGCGAGGGTCTCGGTCGCGTTGAGGAACTCCTCGGCGCGGGTCGGGTGGTTCCATTGGCCCTTGGCGATCCAGGCCAGCGCGGTGTCGCGGTCGGGGGCCAGCGACAGGATGTGGATCAGTTCGCCAGCGTCGGCGCCGATCACCTCGCCGCCCAGCAGGGCCCCGGTGTCCATGTCGCCGATCAGGCGCACGAAGCCCTCCGGCTCGTCCTGGCCCAGGGCGCGCGGGGAGGTCTCGAAGGCGGCAAAGCCGACCGCCGGTTCCAGTTCCTCGTCCTCGGCGTCGTCCTCGTCCATGCCCAGACGCGCCATCTCGACGGCGGAGTAGATCGCGATCGGGACGAAGCGTTCGTCCTGTTCGCGGGTGTTGCCGTTCTGGATGTTCTCGACCGCGATGGTCGCGTCGGCCAGGGCGTGGTTGGCGGTCTGCCACTCGCTGGCGACATCGCCGATGACGTAGATGTTGTCGACGTCGGTCTGCAGGGTGGGGCGGCGCTGGACGAAGCCGCGGCGGTCGGTCTTCACCCCGATCGCATCCAGGTTCAGGCCCTCGGTGTGCGGGGTGCGTCCGGTGCCGAGCAGGACCCAGTCGACCTCGAAGGTGTTGCCTTCAGTGTCGGTGATGGTGACGCCGTCGTCGGACATCTCGACCTTCTCGTAGCCCTTGACGCGGGTGGGCTCGACGCCGTCCTCGGCCAGGCGTTCCTTCAGAGTGCCCAGCGCCTGGGGGCTGAATTTCTGGCCGGACAGCGGCTTGGAGCGGCTCAGCCAGGTCACGTCCTTGCCGAGGTGGTGAAAGATCCAGGCGAACTCGGTGGCGACCACGCCGGAGCCGATGATGGCGACGCGCTGGCCGGCCGGCGGCTTGTCGTCGAACAGCATGTCGGTGGTGAGGACGCGACCGGGCGCCGCCTCGAAGGGCGCGGGCACGCTGGCCGTGGCACCGGTGGCGATGATGGTGTGCCGGGCCTGCACGGTCTCGGTGCCATCGTCGGTCACGACCTCCAGGGTCTCGGCGTCGCGGAAGCTCGCGGCTCCGTGGCGGTACTGGATCTTGAGGTGCTTCATGTAGCCGAGGTAGGAGTTGCGCACCTCGGTGACCACGTCCTTCTGGTGGTCCCAGGCCTTGCCCATGTCGGCGCTGAGACTGCCGCTGATGCCGCGGCCGGCGAAGTGGCGCTGGGCGGCAACCGTGCGTGCGGTGTGGTACCAGTCCTTCTTGGGCACGCAGCCGCGGTTGAGGCAGCAGCCGCCCCAGTCGGCCTTCTCGATGATGACGACCTTCAGTCCGCGCAGGGCGCCCAGGACGGCGGCACGATAGCCCCCGGGGCCACTGCCGATGATGGCCAGGTCAAAGGTTTCGCTCATGGTGGTTACTCGTCGGTCAGATCAATGATCGGGTCGTGCCATTCCAGCTGCGTGAGGTTCAGCTCGAACACGCGGCCGTCGGCCTCGTAGTCGAAGCGCACCGGCACATGGCGCAGCTCGCGGGCGAACCAGGCGGACAGGGCGACATCGCTGTCGTCCGTGCGGCGATCGATGCGGATGGTCTCGACCCGGCCGATCGGGGAGTCCATGGTCTCGCGCCCGGCGTACTCGAAGCGGTATTCGCGCAGGCGGTCGCGTTCCAGGGCCTGGATGGTTTCGCGGTCGCCTTCGCTGGACAGGGCCCCACTCTCCAGGCGTTGCATCATCAGATACAGCGAGCCGAGGAAGTCCAGGGTCTGCGGCGGCACCTCGAGATCGAAGCGTTCGCCGTTGATGGTACCGATCGCGCGGTTGGTCTCCCAGTCGAAGCGGGTCTCGACCTTGCGTTCGCGGCGCGGGGTGATCTGCTGGCTTCGCGATTGCACCAGCTGCAAATCGCCGCTTCGGCTGTTCATCAGGGCCTCGCGGCTCAGCTCGAAACGCCCGAGGATGCGCAGGAAACCGGAGACATGGGCGTCCATCGCCATGCGGGTCTGCACGTCTTCGTGATTGAGCGTGATGCGCGCCTTGAGCGTGTTGCCCATGGCGTTGGCCTCGTAACTGGCGGTGTAGGGCGGGATCGGGCTCAGATCGCGCTCCGCAGCCGCGGGGGCGGCCAGCAGGGCCAGCAGCAGAGCGATTGCGAGTCGGAACATGGGGGTTCTAGCCGACCGGGTGCGGTGGGCGGCTCCGGGCGTCAGGGCCTGAAACATCGTGGGTGTCCTCGTCGAGTTGCAGCGGCGCCTCAAGCGGCGAGCCGTCGGCCTGCAGGATCCGCCCGGACCACTGAATTTCGCCTGAACACACCCGCCGCACGACCTCGGGGTATAGCCGGTGCTCGGCCCGCTGCACGCGGGCGGCCAGGGTTTCGGGCGTGTCGTCGGGTGCCACCGGCACGCGGGCCTGCATGATCACAGGGCCGCCGTCCAGTTCCGGGGTGACAAAGTGCACGCTGGCGCCGTGTTCGGGCTCGCCATCGGCCAGGGCGCGGGCATGGGTATCCAGACCGCGGTACTTCGGCAGCAGCGACGGGTGAATGTTCAGCATCCGGCCGGTGAAGCGGTCCACAAAACCGGGGGTCAGGATGCGCATGAAGCCGGCCAGGATGACCAGGTCGGGGGCATAGTCCTCGATGGCGGTGGCCAGGTCGGCGTCAAAGGCCTCGCGCGAGGGGTAGTCGCGGTGGTTCAGTACCCGGTGCGGGATGTGATGCTGTTCGGCAAAGCCCAGCCCGGCGGCATCGGGGCGGTTGCTGATGACGCCGACGACCTGCGCCGGGATGCGGTCCTGCTCGCAGGCCTCGATCAGGGCGCCGAGGTTGCTGCCGCGCCCGGAGATCAGCACCACCAGGCGCTTCGGGGTCGCGGCCGATTGCCCGGCGGGGACGCTCATGCGGCGGCGTAGGAGACGCTTGGCTGGTAGTCGTCGCGCTCCTGGATCACGCCGATCGGCCAGCTGCGGATGCCGGCTCGGGCCAGCTGCGAGCTGGCGGCCTCGACCCGGTCCTCGGGGAGGATCACGGTCATGCCGATGCCGCAATTGAAGGTGCGCAGCATCTCCTCGTCGGCAATGTCGCCGGCCTGCTGCAGCCACTGGAACACCGGCGGGCGCGCCCAGCTGTCCGGGTCGATGCGCGCCCCCAGGGTATCCGGCAGCACGCGCGGAATATTCTCGGTCAGACCACCGCCGGTGATATGCGCCATCGCGTGCACCGGGAACTGCTGCAGCAGCTCCAGCAGCGGGCGTACGTAGATCCGGGTGGGGGCCATCAGTGCCTCGCCGAGGGAGACCCCGTCGGCGCCCGGCAATGGGGCATCCAGGCTGGCGCCGGAGTGTTCCAGCACGCGGCGGATCAGGGAATAGCCGTTGGAGTGGGGCCCGCTGGCCTCCAGGCCCAGGACCACATCGCCCGCGGTGACCCGGCTGCCGTCGATCAGGGCGGACTTCTCGGCGATCCCGACCGCGAAGCCGGCCACGTCGTAGTCCTCGCCCTGGTACATCCCGGGCATCTCGGCCGTCTCGCCGCCGATCAGCGCACAACCGGCCTGTTCGCAGCCCTCGGCGATGCCAGTGACCACGTCGGCGGCGATGTCCACGTCCAGGTGGCCGGTGGCGTAGTAGTCGAGGAAGAACAGCGGCTCGGCGCCCTGGACTACGATGTCGTTCACGCACATCGCGACCAGGTCGATGCCGATGCTGTCGTGACGACCGGTCTCCTGGGCCAGGCGCAGCTTGGTGCCGACGCCGTCGGTGCCGGAGACCAGAACCGGCTGCTTGTAGCGATCCATCGGCAGCTCGAACAGGGCGCCGAAGCCCCCCAGTCCGGCCATGACGCCGGGACGCCGGGTGCGCGCCGCATGCGGCTTGATGCGTTCGACCAGCTCGGCGCCGGCCTCGATGTCGACACCGGCCTCGCGGTAGGTCAGGCCTGAACGGGATTCGGACATGGGTTCCCCGATGTTTGACGACCGCGCGCCGTGGCGGTCTCGCAGAACCCGGCATGGTAGCGAGCCGGGTGCGGGCGTGCAAAGAAGACGGTCCGGCGCGGGCCGCATTGGGCCGCTTTCCTCAGGGACTTCGGCGCGGTGGGCTGTGGTATTTTGTGGCGCTTGTCGAACAATTGAACGCAACCATGTCACTGCACCCCCGAACGCATTCGCGCCTGGCTATCCTGCTGGGTCTTTTCCTCCTCGTGCTGGCCCCGGCGGCCGCGGTCGAAGGCCCGGTGGTGGTGAAGGTCACGGCCGAGGACGAGTCCGCGGCCCTGGAGCAGGGCCTGGAACAGGCGCTGGTGCGTCTGGCCGGGCTGCGCTCGGAGCCGGTACTGGAACTGGTCGAGGCGTTGCTGGACGCGCGTGACGACGCGGGCTGGATCGCGGCCCTGGAGCGCCGGCAGCAGGTCGAGGACGATTCCTACCGCCTGGAGTTCGACCGCTTCCGTCTGCGCACCGCGCTGCGCGATGCCGGGGTGCCATCCGTGCTCGGGGAGCGTCCGGGGCTGCTGGTCTGGGCCGTCCATGAGCGGGGCGGGCAGCGCGACCTGCTCGGGGATGCCGTGGACGGTCCGGGCATTCTCTCCGCGCTGGGGGATCTGGCCGCGGCGCGTGACATGCCGCTGTTGTTCCCTTTGGGCGACCTTCAGGACCGCCGCGCGGCCCAGCCATCCGACATCGTCGGCGGCGTGACCGAACCTCTGGTGGAGGCGGCGCGTCGCTACGACGCCGATGGCGTCGTGCTGCTGCATGTGCGCGAGACCACGAGCGGGGCGGAGGCGCGGGCGATTGCCGTGCACGATGGCCGCGAATATCGCAGCGCGGCGAGCGGGGAGAATCCCGGTACTGCGGCGCACGACGCGGTGGCGCAAGGGCTGGATCAGGTGGCCGAACGCCTGGCGCGGGTGGCGGCCGAGCCGGAATGGCTGCGTCTGGGATTTGCCGGGGTTCAGGGCTATGGGGCCTTCGAGCGCCTGCGCGCCGAGCTGACGCGGTTGCAGGCGGTGGAGGCCGCGCGTCTGGATTCCCTGGCCGGCGATAGCGTGGTGCTGCAGGTCCGTACTGGACTCGAGCAGGACGATCTGATCGATCTGCTGCGTGGCTCCGGCTTCGCGCGGGCCGAGACGCCCGAGGACGCCGCCGGTGCCGATGCCTGGCTGGACCGGCGCTAATCCGCGCCGGTCTCGGTTCGCGCCCACTTTCATCGAATGTTCCCTCGCCACCAGATCCCCAACGCCGTCACCATTGGCCGGATCGCACTGATTCCGCCGATCGTGTGGTTGCTGGCGCTGGAGTACTACGTGGTGGCGGTGGTGCTGCTGACGATCGCCGGGCTGAGTGATGCCCTGGATGGCTGGCTGGTGCGGCGCTACGGCTGGCACACGCGGCTCGGGGCCTGGCTGGACCCGGCAGCGGACAAGCTGCTGATGCTGGGGGTCTACGTCGCGGTGACGCTGTCCGGGCTACTGCCGTTGTGGCTGCTGGTGCTGGTGGTCGGGCGGGATGTCTGGCTGACCGTGGGCTCCGCGCTGTACCGGGTGTTCGTGGGCCCGCTGGCCATCCGGCCGCTACTGATCAGCAAGGTGAACACCTTTTTGCAGATTACGCTGGTGCTGGTCGCCATCGTGAAGGTCGGTCTGCTGGCGCTGGATCCGATCTGGGTGCAACTGCTGGTGATCGTCGTGGCCTTCACCACCGTGGCCAGCGGGCTGGCTTATACCGTGCAATGGGGGTTTTATGCCTGGCGTCACCTGCACGGACACACGAATCCGGAAGGGACCTCGGGGAGGACGCCATGAATCCGGATACCCGCGACCATGTCTGGCCGCTTTCAGCCGCCCCTCTGGCTGCCCTGGTTGGGCTGCTGGTCCTTGGCGGAGCGCTGTACCTGCTGGCGCCCATCCTCACGCCCTTCGTCGCAGCCCTGCTGATCGGCTACCTGTTCAACCCGCTGGTGACCCGGCTAGTGGCACGCACGGGGCGCTCGCGCACCCTGGCGACCGTGGTGATCTTCTTGCTGGTGATGCTGGGGTTGGCGGCGCTGATCCTGATCCTGATCCCGCTGGCGATCGCCCAGTTCGAGCGGCTTACGCTGGCGATGCCGCAAATCCTCGGCTGGTTCGACGATCAGGTGCGCCCGCGGCTGGAGGATCTGGCCGGGGATTCCCTGCCGCCGCTGGATGCCAGCGCGCTGCAGGGGCTGGTGGCCGACCACTGGCGCGAGGCCGGCGGGCTGGCCGGGGGCGTGCTGCAATGGATCGGCAGCTCGACCGGCGCGCTGGTGCTGGGGGTGCTCAACGTGGTGCTGATCCCGGTGGTGAGCTTCTATCTGCTGCGCGACTGGCCGCGGCTGCTGGACGGCCTGCGGGATCTACTGCCGCAGGCCTGGCGCCCGGCGGTGCTGACCTTCGCCGCGGAGTCGGACGAGACCCTGGGGGCCTTCCTGCGCGGGCAGTTGCTGGTGATGCTGGCGCTTGGCCTGTTCTACGCCGTCACCTTGACCGTGGTGGGCGTGGAGATGGGGCTGGCGATCGGCCTGATCGCGGGGCTGGTGAGCTTCATTCCCTATGTCGGCGTGATCGTTGGCGTGTTGCTGGCGACCGCCGCGGCGCTGGTGCAGGGCGACGGCTGGAGCCTGCTGCTGATCGTGCTGGTGATCTTCGCCATTGCCCAGGTGCTGGAGTCCATGGTCCTGACGCCCTGGCTGGTGGGGGACCGCACCGGGCTGCACCCGGTCGCGGTGATCTTTGCCGTGCTGGCGGGCGGCCAGCTGTTCGGGTTCTTCGGCGTGCTGCTGGCGTTGCCGGTGGCTGCGGTCCTGGCCGTGGGTGTGCGCCATACCCTGGCGCACTACCGGCGGCTGAATGCCGGGGATGCGCCCGCGGATGCGGATACAGGGGGCGGAGGCGCATGACGACGGGGCAAGGGGGCAATGCTGCGCCGCAGCGCCAGCTCCCGCTGGATTTGCGCCTGCGCGACGCCTCGCGCTTTTCCAGCTTCTATCCGGGCGGCAACCGCCTCGCGCGAGACGCGGTGGAGGCCCTCTCGATCGGGACCGGGATGACCGAGCCACAGATTCTGTTGCACGGCCCGGCGGGCCTGGGCAAGACCCATCTGCTGCAGGCCGCCTGCCACCAGGGCCACGAACGCGGCGAGCCCGTGGCCTATCTGCCGCTGGCCGAACTGGTGACCGCGCCGCCGCTGGCGGTGCTGGATGGGCT
Organism: Thioalkalivibrio sp. AKL12; assembly: GCF_000377925.1. NCBI lineage: Bacteria > Pseudomonadati > Pseudomonadota > Gammaproteobacteria > Chromatiales > Ectothiorhodospiraceae > Thioalkalivibrio > Thioalkalivibrio sp. AKL12. Next base: position 121,525 of record NZ_KB898891.1, on the reverse strand, counting down.
GGAGCGCGCCCGCCTGGTTGCGCTGGATGATCTCGACGCGGTGGTCGGGCAGGGCGACTGGGACGAGGCCCTGTTCGGGCTGCTGAATCGACTTCGCGATGGCGGCTGCCGGGTGCTGCTGGCGGCCGCGCACGCGCCGGACGGGCTGGGCAGTCGCCTGCCGGATCTGACCTCGCGCCTCGCCTGGGGGCCGGTGTTCCGCATGCAGGCGCCGGAGGAGGAGGATCTCAAACGCATCCTCGCCCAGCGCGCGGTGCTGCGCGGGCTGGAGCTGCCGGAGGCGGTGGCCGAATACCTGCTGCGCCACTACCGCCGCGACCTGGTGGCGCTACTGGAGCTGCTGGACCGCCTGGATCTCGCCGCCCTGGCCGAGCAGCGGCGCCTGACCATCCCCTTCGTCCGCGACCAGCTCGCGCGTTTCTGATCGTCACCCCGAAGCGCACGAAGGCACGAAAAAGGGCAAGGGCGGTTCACAGGAAATAAGGCGGTTTCGGATGGGGCGCCGCGGGCGCAAGGACCTTCAGGGCTGCCGCCTCCGTTGTCCGTCATCCCGGCCGGAGCGCAGCGCAGAGCCGGGATCTCCAGCGCACGAGAACCACCGTGGGTAGATCCCGGATCACCGCTGAGCGGTGTCCGGGATGACGGGCATGGGCGCGGGGCACTGCACACCGCGATGCCGTTCCGGACGATCGGCTCCAACCAATAGTTTCGTTTTTCTACCCTTCCCTTCTGCCTGTGAGACGCCCTTGCCCTTCTGCGTGCGCTTCGTGGTGGATGGAAAAGTCAGGAAGCCATCTGGCGGGCGCGGCGGGCGTCCAGCTTGACGTAGAGCAGGCAGCCGGCGAACCAGGCGAGGCTGGCGGTGGTCATCAGCACGCCGTAGAGCCGGGCGTCCGCCGCGGCGGCCAGCGTGATACCGAGGGTGATGTAGGCCAGCGCCAGCAGGCTGGACCAGGCGTGGGTGTAGCGGCGTCCGTGCAGCATGCCGCGCAGCGGGAACATCAGCGGCAGGACCAGAACGACCAGCGCCACGGCGATCGGAACGATCTCCGGCGGGTCGATCCAGGTCGTCCAGATCAGGATCACGCCCAGCAGGCCGAAGTAGGCGATCAGCGCCAGCGCGCGGGCCGCGAGGATCATGCGTCGTCTCCGGCCTGGAGCCGCAGGGCAATGCGGCCGACGCGTTCGCCCAGCGCGCCGGCAATGCGCTGCTCTTCGCGCGTGACCGGGTGTTCGCCCTGTCCCCCCGCGACGTGGCTGGCGCCATAGGGCGAGCCGCCGCTCGTGGTGGTGCTCAGTTCCGGCACGGTGTAGGGCACGCCCACCCACAGCATCCCCTGGTGGATCAGCGGCATGGCCATGGTCAGCAGGGTGGTCTCCTGCCCGCCATGCTGGGTAGCCGTGCTGGTGAACAGCCCGAACGGCCGATCCACCAGCCCGCCGCTGGCCCAGAGACCGCTGGTGCCATCAAGGAAGTGTTTCAGCGGTGCGGCCATGTTGCCGAAGCGGGTGGGCGACCCCATCACCAGTCCGGCGCATTCTTCGAGGTCGCGGGTCTCCGCGTAGGGCGGGCCGTCGGCGGGGACCGCCGGGGCGTCGCCGGCGATGTTGGTGCTCACCGGCGGGACGGTGCGCACGCGGGCGACCGCACCGGCGCGCTCCACGCCACTGGCCACGTGGCGGGCCAGTTCTGCCGTCGCCCCATAACGGCTGTAGTACAGCACGAGGATCTCGGGGGCGGCGCTCACGACAGGATCTCCAGGACCTGTTCCGGCGGGCGCCCGATACGGGCGTCGTCGCCGTGGACGAGGATGGGGCGCTCGATCAGTTTCGGGTGCTGGACCATGGTCTGGATCAGCGCCTCGTCGTCCATCTCGGCATCCTTCAGGCCCAGCTCGCGGTATTCCGCCTCGCCGGTGCGCAGAAGGTCGCGTGGCGCAATGCCGAGCTTGTCCACGATCGCGCGCAGGGTGGCCGCGTCCGGCGGGGTCTTCAGGTATTCGACGATCTGCGGTTCCACGCCCTGTTCGCGCAGCAGCGCCAGGGTCGCACGCGACTTGCTGCAGCGCGGGTTGTGGTACAGCGTAGGGGCATCGGACATGAATCCACTCCGGAGGACGACAAATGACGGAGACCAATGATAACCATGCCCGCCGCTGGCGTGTGAGCGGCCAGGTACAGGGCGTGTTCTTCCGCGCGTCCACCCGCGACGAGGCGAAACGCCTGCGCCTGACCGGTTATGCCCGCAACCAACCGGACGGCAGCGTGGAGGTGCTGGCCGTGGGTCCGCGCAAGGCACTGGACGCGCTGGAGGAGTGGCTGGCGGACGGCCCGCGTATGGCGCGGGTCGACGCGGTGGAGGCCGAGGAGTTGCCGCCGCCCGACCCGGCGCCGGGAGACTTCTCCACCGGTTGACCCGATGGCGCGTCACTAGCGCCGCAGCGGGCGGCCCGGTGGCGGAATGACCTGGACGAAGGCACGCACGTCGCGCAGCCGGTGTGGCCCGTCCGAACGAATGCGGGACTCGGTCCCCTGCATCCAGTCGCCGTCCCAGGCGACGCGTGCGGCCCCGGTGCGGGAATGGCGCGGCAGGTCGATCAGCAAGAGGCCGTCTTCATAGGCGACGTCGAGCTCGCTGCGATAGCGCTCGGCGTGGACCTCGACGCTGCGGGTCTCGCCACTGGCAAGGGTAAAGCTTGTCGGCTCCAGCGCCCGGTCGCGACCGCCGATGCGCAGGGTCCCGCCGCGCAGGCTGACGCGGATCAGGTCCCCCGGCAGTCCCGCATCGCCGCTGCGGATGGCCGCGACCTGCGCCGCCCGTTCGGCCGCCAGGGCCGTCTCCTGCTCGGCCTCGGCCTGCAGGCGCGCCTCGCGCGCCTTCTGCACCGATTCCCAGGCGCGGATGGCCTCGACACGCTCGGCCTCGCCCATCGTGTCCCACTGTTCCTCGCTTACCCCGTAGATCCGCGGGCTGCAGGCGATGAGCAAGAGAAGCGGCAGCAAGATGACTGCAAGGGAAGGCAGGTTGCGCATGATCGGGGGTCTCGGTTGGCCGGACAGTCAGTCTCGGCGATGCCTGCTGTACTGTCCCTGAACCGAACGCATGTCGAGGGTCCCGAGGTCAGGCGGCGTCGAAGCGGATGGGTTGGACCGGGTCAAGATCGACCCGCTTGCGAGCGCACCAGAGATCGTGCGCATCCTGCATCGCGAGCCAGCTTTCAGCCGTTCGTCCCAACGCCTTCGATAGTCGCAGGGCCATTTCTGGGGTGATGCCGCTCGATCCCTTCAGGATCCGTCCCAGCGTCGACGGGGCCACGTCGAGCCGCTCGGCCAGCCGACGGGCGCTGAGGTTGAAAGGCTCCAGATACACCTCGCGGATGAACTCGCCGGGATGCGGAGGATTGTGCATGTGGGTGGTGCTTTCCATCAGTGGTAGTCCTCGTAATCCAGCAGATACGCTTGGCCATCACGAAACTCGAACGTCAATCGCCAGTTGCCGCTGACACTAATCGACCAGCGTGGCGGATCGAGTCCTAGGAGCTTGTGCAGCCGAAAGCCAGGAACATCCATGTCGTCGATGACGGTAGCGGTCTCCAGGGCGATCAACAGCATTCGTAGCCGCTTCGCATGCCGATCCTGTATTCCGGCTGTGGAGCCGGATTGATAGAACCGCTTCAGTCCCTTGTGGCGGATCGTCTTGATCATGGTTCGAGTGTAGCGGTTTGCGCAACGCGCAACAAAGATTCCGAGCGCCGGCGTCTCGCTGATCGGGTCTGTCTAGAAGATCAGGTTGATCACGAGCAGCGAGACGACCATGAAGAGCACGGTCATCAGGGAGCCGGCGCGCAGGTAGTCGGCCACGCGGTAGCCGCCGGGGTCCATGATCAGGGCGTTGACCTGGTGGGTGGGCAGGATGAACGAGTTGGAGGCGGCGATCGCGACGATCAGTGCAAAGACCCGTGGATCGGCGTCGATGCCCATGCCCTGGGCGACGCTCGCGAAGCTGACCGCCAGCGGCACCAGCAGCACGGTGGCGCCCACATTCGACATCACCAGCGTGAAGAAGGTGGTCAACAGGAAGACCGCGACCTGCAATACCCAGACCGGCATCCCCTCCAGCTGCTGCATGCCGTTGGTCGCGATCCACTCCCCGGCGCCGGAGTTCTCCACCGCAAGCCCCAGCGGGATCAGCGAGGCCAGCAGAAACACCGTCTTCCAGCTGATGCCGCGATAGGCCTCGTCCATGCTGATGACGCCGCTGAAAATCATCCCCAGTGCGCCGCCCAGCAGGGCCAGCGCCAGCGGCAGGTCGGTGAACAGCACGAGCCCCAGCCCCAGCGCGAGCGACCCGAGCGCAGCCAGCGGCCGGTGGGTCTTCGAGGCCTCCTGCTTGCGCCGCGGATAGCGGCTGGTCACCACCACGAAGTCGCGGTTGTCCTCCAGCGCCTGCAGGTGCTCCCATGGGGTATGCACCACCAGCGTGTCACCGGCCTTCAGCGGGGTGTCCGGGACCTCTTCGATGATCAGGTCGTCGCCGCGCTGGATGCGCAGGACCGAGATGCCGTAGGTGCGGCGCATGCCCTTGTCGCGCACGGTCTGTCCGATCAGCTCCGAGCCGGGCGGCACGATGACCTCGGCGATCCCGCCATGGCGGGCCGACAGCACGCGCGCAAACACATCCAGCTCGTCCTTGAGGACGGTCCCGGTACTGTCGCAGGTCTTCTCGATGGTGGTGACCGGTCCGAGGATGGCCAGGTGCGCCCCGTGCTTCAGTTCCACGTCGCGGTTGGGCTCGATGCGGGTCTCGTCATCGCTGGTCACGCCGACGACGTGTACGCCAAAGGCCGCTTCGAAATCGCCCACCGTGCGTCCGGCCAGCGAGCTGTCCTCGCCCAGGCGCGCCTCGCGCACGCCGAAGTCCATGCCATAGACCTCGCGGAACCAGGCGGAAGTGGTCTGCACCCGGCTCTCGTCCGGGTCTTCCGTCTGCGGATCGCGGGCGGGCAGAACCCATTTCCCGAGCACCGCGAAGTACAGGATCAGGGTGGCCAGCAGAGCCAGCCCGATGGGCGTCACGTCGAAGAGGCCAAAGCCCTCGACATCCCCGGGTAGCAGGTCGTTGAGCAGGATCAACGGGCTGGAGGCGACCAGTGTGAGTGTGCCCCCGACGATCGCGGCAAAACCCATCGGCATCAGCAGGCGCGAGCGCGGGATGCGGGCGGCAGCACCAATGCGATTGATCACCGGCATGAACAGCGCGGCCGCGCCGATGTTCTGCATGAAGCTGGTCACGATGCCCACGGCGCCCGAGGTGGTCGCCATCACCCGGCGTTCCGTCTTCCCACCAAACCGCAGGATCAGGTCCGCCAGGCGGTTCATCACTCCGGAGCGGTCCAGCCCCGTGCCGATGGTCATCACCGCGATGATCGCGATGACCGCGTTCGAGGCAAAGCCGGAGAAGAGCGCCTCGCCCTCGACGATCGGCGCGACCCCCGGCACCAGCGCGACCATCCCCAGCAGGAACAGCACACTCAGCGCCGCGAGGTCGATCCGGATCACCTCGGTCACGAACAGCAGGATCGTCAGCCCCAGCAGGCCGAACACGATCCCCATCTCCAGCGTGAACGCTATGTGTTCCATTGCACCCGGCGCTTGCCGCGCGTGGCGGCGTTTCGGATCAGCACATCATGAACCGCAGACAAAGCGCGTGCCTCATCCCCGCAGGCGTTCGCGCAGGGTGTCGATCAGGTTGTCGAGCGGCAGGTGTTCGGCCTCGGGGGCGCGGCGGTCCTGGTACTCGAGTTCGCCGGCGTCCAGGCCGCGTTCGCCAATGACGATGCGGTGCGGGATGCCGATCAGCTCCATGTCGGCGAACATCACGCCGGGGCGCTGTCCGCGGTCGTCCAGCAGGACCTCGAAGCCGGCTGCCTGCAGGTCGTCGTGGAGCTTCTCCGCTGCCTCGCGCACGCGCTGGGATTTCTTCGCGCCGATCGGGCACAGCGCGATATCGAAGGGCGCGATGGCGGTGGGCCAGCAGATGCCGCGCTCGTCGGAGTTCTGCTCGATGGCCGCCGCCACGACGCGCGAGACGCCGATGCCATAGCAGCCCATGGTCACGACCTGTTCGCGGCCGTCCTCGTCCAGCACCCGGGCGCCCAGGGCCTGGCTGTACTTGTCGCCCAGCTGGAAGATGTGGCCGACCTCGATGCCGCGACGGATCTCGATCGCCCCGGAGCCGTCCGGGGCCGGTTCGCCCTCGGTGATGTTGCGCAGGTCCGCGCTCTCCGGTTGCGGCAGGTCGCGGCCCCAGTTCACGCCGGTCAGGTGGTGGCCGTCCGTGTTGGCGCCGACCACGAAGTCGGCCATGCCCAGCATCGCCTGGTCGGCCAGCACCGGGATCGGGCTGCCCACCGGGCCCAGCGAGCCGGGGTCGGCGCCGAAGGCGGTGCGGATCTCGGCCGCCTCGGCCATGCGCAGCGGTTCGGCGATCCAGGGGTGCTTCTCGGCCTTGACCGCGTTCAGTTCGTGGTCGCCACGCAGCACGATGGCGACCAGGTCGGCGTCGATCTCTTCGGAGGCGGCCACCACCAGGGTTTTGACCGTCTGCTCGGTCGGGATGTTCAGGAACCTCGCCAACTCGTCGATGGTGTGTACGTCGGGTGTGGCGATCTTCGCCATCTCCGTGCCGGGTGCCGGGGCCGGGTCCGGCTGAGGGCAGGGGGCCAGTTCGACGTTGGCGGCGAAGCCGGCCGGGGAGAAGGCGATGGCGTCCTCGCCGGAGCTGGCGAGGACGTGAAATTCGTGCGACGCATTGCCGCCGATGGCGCCGGTGTCGGCCTCCACCGCGCGGAAGTCCAGCCCGCAGCGTTCGAAGATGCGGGTGTAGGCGGCGTGCATCTGGCGGTAGGTCTCGGCCAGCGAGTCGCCGTCGATGTGGAACGAGTAGGCGTCCTTCATCAGGAACTCGCGCGCGCGCATGATCCCGAAGCGCGGGCGGCGTTCGTCGCGGAACTTGGTCTGGATCTGGTAGTAGTTGATCGGCAGCTGGCGGTAGCTGCGGACCTCGCGGCGTACCAGGTCCGTGATGACCTCCTCGTGGGTCGGGCCGAAGCAGAAGTCCCGGTCGTGACGGTCCTTCAGGCGCAGCAGCTCGGCGCCGTAGAAGTCCCAGCGCCCGGATTCCTGCCACAGCTCGGCGGGCTGCACCGCCGGCATCAGTACCTCCAGCGCACCGGCGCGGTTCATTTCCTCGCGCACGATGCCCTCGACCCGGCGCAGCACGCGCAGCCCCAGTGGCAGCCAGGTGTACAGCCCGGAGGCCAGCCGGCGGATGTAGCCGGCACGCAGCATCAGCTGGTGGGAGACGATCTCGGCGTCGGCCGGGGTTTCCTTCAGGGTGTTCAGCGGGAATTGCGAGACGCGCATCGGGGGCAGTCCGTGGTTGATGGCTGGAAAGGGTTCAGAACGTGGTGCCGTTGGTGCCCCAGAAGTGGCGCGGGGCATCGGCGAATTCGATATAGACGCGGGCGGGTTCGATACCCAGCTCAGCCTGCAGGGCGTCGCACAGCTTGCGCGACAGCTCGCGGGTCAGGCCCTCGGGCAGGCCGATGCTCTTGAGCTCGCAGTAGGCGAGCGCATCGGTACTGCCGCCAAAGCACATGGCCGGGTTATGCGTGCAGGCCACCATCACGTAGCCCTCGGGCTTGCCCAGCCAGTCGGCGACCTGCGCGGACAGGCGCTGGCTGAGGCCGGTGGCATCGTCCGGCAGGGCGGTATTGGTCTCGACTCGCAGCAGCGGCATGGCGTCCTCCAGATCTTGTGTGGTTCCCGGATCGGTCGCCATGATACGGGGAGCGCGGGTGCGCTGCAGCGTCCCGGCGAGTCGCCGGGGTGGGTGAAACCCTTGTCAGGGTGGCTATACTCGCTGCGAGGGAGCGGACCGGTCGCGGGAGGATGCGCCCGGATTGCGTTCAGCATCAGGAAATAATAAATTAGAAAAAGCTAATATATGGAGCCGGGACGAGTGCAAGACGGCCCATCCCCGGCGACCTCACCAAGCAAGGAAAGACCCCATGACACGAATCCGGATGCGCCACACCCTGTGGGCCCTGCTGCTGTTGCCGTTTGCGGCCCAGGCGGAGCTGCCGTTCGACACGGCCACCGCGGAACGCCAGACGATTGCCCAGGAACGCATCCTGGATGGCCGCGTCGAGGCGGTGCAGCGGTCCACGATCTCCGCCCAGACGTCCGGGCGCATCCGCGAGATCTACGTGGACGTGGATGACTTCGTCGAGGTCGACGAGCTCCTGGTTCGGGTCAGCGATACCGAGCAGCAGGCTCGTGTGAGCCAGGCAGAGGGCGATCTGGCCGACGCCCGCGCCCGCTTCAACGAGGCGCGTTCGGAGTTCGACCGGATTGAGGATGTGTTCGAGCGGGGGGTGGTCTCGCGCTCCGAGTTCGACCGCGCCGAGGCCGCGCTGGGTTCGGCGCGTGCCCGCCTGCGCTCGGCCGAAGGTCGGGTCGAGGAGGCCCGCGAGCAGCTCGGCTACACCGAGGTGTATGCGCCGTACTCCGGGATCGTCACCGAGCGTCATGTCGAGGTCGGCGAATCGGTCAGCCCGGGTTCACCGCTGCTGTCCGGGATCAGCCTGGATCAGTTGCGCGTTGCCGTGGATGTGCCGCAGCGCCTGATCCACAACGTGCGCGAGCGGCGCAGTGCCGAGGTCCTGCTGAACGGGGACCGGGTGGCGGCCGAGAGTCTGACTATCTTCCCCTATGCCGACCCGGCCAGCTCCACCTTCCGGATTCGCGTGAACCTGCCGGAGCAGCAGGACCTGGGCCTGTTCCCCGGCATGTTCGTGAAGACCGCCTTCGTGGTGGAGGACGTTGAACGCCTGCTGGTGCCGGTGGAGGCCGTGGTCTATCGCAGCGAGGTTATTGCCGTGTACGTCGTCGATGAGGACGATCGGGTCGCGTTCCGCCAGGTGCGGGTCGGGCGCCAGCATGACGGCATGATCGAGATCCTCGGCGGTCTGGACGACGATGAACGCGTGGCGCTGGATCCGGTGCATGCGCAGATCTATCTGAAGGAACATCAGCAGGTGAACCGATGAGCGATGCCGGCACGGAGGGGGCGTCCGAGCGCATGGGGATCTCCGGGCGCATTGCCAAGGCCTTCCTGACTACCCAGATCACCCCGCTGCTGGCCCTGATCGGTCTGCTGCTGGGGTTGTTCGCGATCCTGGTCACGCCGCGCGAGGAAGAGCCGCAGATCAACGTGACCATGGCCGATGTGTTCATCCCGTTCCCGGGGGCGAGCGCGCAGGAGGTGGCCCAGCTGGTGGCCACGCCGGCCGAACAGGTGCTCTCGGAGATCGAGGGCATCGACGACATCTATTCGACCTCGCGCCCGAACATGGCGCAGATCACCATCCAGTTCGAGGTCGGCGAGGATCGCACCGCGGCCCTGGTGCGCCTGTACAACCAGGTGTTCTCCAACCAGGACTGGCTGCCCCAGGGGCTGGGGGTCGGCGAGCCGATCATCAAGCCGATGGGGATCGACGACGTGCCGATCGTCAACGTGACCCTGTGGACCGAGGACCCCGAGCGCGGCGGGCACGACCTGCTGCGCGTGGCGCACGGCATCGAGGCCGAGCTCAAGCGGGTGCCGGGCACCCGCGACATCTACACCGTCGGTGGACCCGATCACGTGGTGCATGTGCGCTTCAAGCCGGAGACCCTGGCGGCCCACAACCTGTCGGTGGACGACCTGCGCGACAGCCTTCAGGCCTCGAACTTCTCGCGCGATGCTGGCCGGCTGTACCAGGACGACGAGGAAATCCTGATCCAGGCCGGCGACTTCATCACCGAGCCCGAGGCGTTCGCCAGCCTGGTGGTCGGGATGCACGAGGATCGCCCGGTCTACCTGTCGGATGTTGCCGAGGTGGTACAGGGCCCGGCCTATGCCACCGAGCATGTGCGCTTTGCCCATGGCGCCGCCGCGGGGGATCGCGCGCGCCTGGGTGATAGCCATCCGGCGGTCACGGTCGCGATCGCCAAGCAGCCGGGGACCAATGCCCCGGATATCGCCGATGCCTTGGTCGAGCGGCTGGAGCAGTTACGCGGGACCTACATCCCGGACGGCATCGAGACGACCATTACCCGCAATTACGGCCAGACCGCGGACGACAAGGCCAACACGCTGATCCAGAAGCTGATCCTGGCAACCGCCTCGGTGGTCATCCTGGTGTGGATCGCGCTGGGCTGGCGCGAGGCGTTTATCGTTGGCGTGGCGGTGGTGATCACCCTGGCGATCACGCTGTTTGCCTCCTGGGCCTACGGCTTCACACTTAACCGGGTGTCGCTGTTCGCGCTGATCTTCTCCATCGGGATACTGGTGGATGACGCCATCGTCGTGGTCGAGAACATCCACCGGCACATGGCCAAGGGCGGCAAGAAGTTCATCGAGGCGATTCCGCTCGCGGTGGACGAGGTGGGCGGACCGACGATCCTCGCGACCTTTGCGGTGATTGCGGCACTGTTGCCGATGGCCTTCGTGACCGGCCTGATGGGCCCGTACATGAGCCCGATCCCGATCAACGCCTCGATGGGGATGATCATCTCGCTGGCGGTGGCCTACGTAGTCACGCCCTGGCTGACCTACAAGGTCCTGCGTCGCCAGGCCGAGAAGCATGAGCATGCCGCGCCGGCCAGTGGTGGTCATGGCGCGGAGGGCGAGAGCGCCTCGGCCGGGCTGATGAAGCTCTTCAACACCCTGCTGCTGCCCTTCCTTGGTACTGGCGGACGCAAGAAGGTCAACCGCCTGGCGCTGTGGGTGGGCACCCTGGTGCTGATTCTGGCCTCGGTGTCGCTGGCGTACTTCCAGCTGGTGGTCATGAAGATGCTGCCGTTCGACGACAAGTCGGAGTTCCAGGTGGTGCTGGACATGCCGGAAGGGACCAGCCTGGAACGGACCTCCCGCGTGCTGGCGGAGATGGGGGACTACCTGAAGACGGTCCCCGAGGTGCACAACGTGCAGACCTACGCGGGCACCGCGGCGCCGATCAACTTCAACGGCCTGGTGCGTCAGTACTACCTGCGCGAGGGCTCGCACGTCGGCGACATTCAGGTGAACCTGGTCGATTCCTACGAGCGCGATCGCAAGAGCCACGCGGTGGCCCTGGGCGTGCGCGAGGCGATCAACGCGATCGCCGATCGCCATGGCGCGGCGGTCAAGGTGGTCGAGGTCCCGCCGGGACCGCCGGTGATGTCGCCGATCGTCGCCGAGATCTACGGACCGGACTACGACGGCCAGATCGAGATCGCCCGGCAGGTGCGCGAGCGTTTCGAAAACACCGAAGGCCTTACCGATATCGATGATTCGGTCGAGTATCCGGGGCAGAAGAAGATCCTGCAGGTCGACCGCGAACGCGCCGCGCGCTTGGGCGTGTCGCAGCAGGCGGTGGTGCAGGCGATCGAGACCGCCCTGTCGGGTGAGGACGTGACCTACCTCTATGGCTCCAACGTAAAGTACGCGGTGCCCGTGCGCCTGGAGTTCGAGCAGGCCGAGAAGGGCAGCCTGGACCCGGTGCTCGGGCTCAAGGTGCGCTCGCGCGACGGCACGCTGGTGCCGCTGTCCGAGGTCGTCAACGTCGTCGACTCGAGTCTCGAGCACTCGATCCACCACAAGAACCTGCTGCCGGTGGTCTACGTGATGGGCGACCTGGCCGGTGGGCTGGATAGCCCGCTGTACGGCATGTTCGACATGTTCTTCGGCCTGCGCGACCAGCCCATGGCCTACGACGAGCCGCTGGAGCAGCTGTTTATCAGTCAGCCGGACAACCCCTATAACTTCTCGCTCAAGTGGGACGGCGAGTGGCAGGTGACCTACGAGACCTTCCGCGACATGGGGATCGCCTACTCGGTGGGGCTGCTCCTGATCTACCTGCTGGTGGTGGCTCAGTTCCGCTCGTACATGGTGCCGCTGATCATCATGGCGCCGATCCCGCTGACCGTAATCGGGGTGATGCCGGGGCATGCCTTCATGGATGCCTTCTTCATGGACGCCAAGTTCACCGCAACCTCGATGATCGGGATGATCGCGCTGGCCGGGATCATCGTGCGCAACTCCATCCTGCTGGTGGACTTCATCAACGAGGAGATTCGCCGCGGCGTGGATGTGATCGAGGCGGTGGTGCACGCCGGCGCGGTGCGCGCCAAGCCGATCGTGCTGACCGGCCTGGCGGCGATGGTCGGGGCCGGGTTCATCCTCGACGACCCGATCTTCTCCGGCCTGGCGATCTCGCTGATCTTCGGCGTGTTCGTCTCCACGCTGCTGACGCTGGTGATCATCCCGGTGCTGTACTACCTGTACGTGCGCACCCGGGTCGACCTGATCCGCGCCCAGACGGCCTAAGCCAAACCGGTCATCGCGAGGAGCGCAGCGACGTGGCGATCTCCGTGGGCGGCCCCGGCGCCGGCTAGGGCGAACGTCGGGGGTTTCGTCCGGAGATTACTCGCTGCGCTCGCCCTTCGGGCCGGCCTGCGGCCGTTCAACGCGCTTCGCACTTTTGTGCCACGGCCCCTTCGGGGCCTCGCAATGACGGGGGTAGCGGGCACCGTCATCGCGAGGAGCGTAGCGACGTGGCGATCTCCGTGGGCGGCCCCGACGTCAGCCCGGTCGGACGTCGGGGGTTTCGTTGGGAGATTGCCACGGCCCCTTCGGGGCCTCGCAATGACGTGGCTGGAGTCCGGCGTTTTCGCCATCGGTGCGCGACCGGCTACAATCGGCGCCATCTAACCGAATGGGAGTCGCTCGATGGATGTCGAGATGGGAGAGAACGGCCTGAATGTCCTCGGGATCAGCCGTGAGCAGTGCGCCACCCTGGTCGAGGTGCTGAAAGCCAGCGAGGACCAGCGCTTCATGGAGGACCCCGAACTGCGCAAGCTGTTCAAGCTGCTGGCCGTACTGCAGAGCGATCTGTGGGACGACATGACCGCCGGGGAATTCGACTTTACCCCCTACAAGAAACAGTAGCGTTCACTGGCGTCGCTCCAGGCGCCTGCACCGGAGCCGTCCATGCCCGACAATGAATCCCGCCGGCCGTCCAATTTCGTGATCGGCAATATCTTCCTTGGTGCTGCCGCCATCATGCTGTTTTTCTTCGTAACGCTCTGGGAGGTCCTCGGGGTGTTCGCGCTGCTCATGTGGATGGGGCTGGCCGCCATCGGGGTCTACTTCATCGTGAAAGACAAGGACATCAACCCGGGCGGCCCGCCGAACTGACCCGTTGCATTCGTTACAGCCAACGGCCGTGAACCCGGCCCCGGCATCGCCGGGGCTGGCGCGTTTGCGGGGCGAGTTTCTCGAGTCCCTGGCCCAGCGGGTTGCGGAACTGGAGCGGCTGTCCCGGGCCCTCGACGGTTCGGCCCAGGATGGCGACCGGCTGACCACGCTGTACCGCGAGGCCCAGACCCTGGCGCAGGCCGCCCAGATCTTCGATATCGGGTTGATTCGCGCGGTGGCTGAATCGCTGTGTGCCGCCCTGGCCGGCGTTCGTCGTGCCCCGGCCGGGCCGGATCGCGACCTGATCCATGCCGGGGTTCGGCGCCTCGCGATGAGTGTTGAGGCCTACCGGCAGCGTGCGCGTCCGGTCGCGCAGGCCCGCATGCAGCCCTTGGGCGGGCGCCCGGCCGAAACGCGGGTGTGCCTGATCGACGACGGTGGCGAGGCCGGCGACGAGATCGCTCGCATGCTCGACGAGCAGGGCTTTCGCGTGACGCGGGGTGAAATGGGTGGCACTGGGACCGATAGTGCCCCTGAGGACGCCCCTTTATCCGCCGTGGTGCTGTGCGCCGATACCGTGGCCACGGACGGTGGCGGGTTGCTCGGCTTGGGGGCCGCGTTGGGTAGCGGTCTGCCGGTGCTGGCTGTTGCGCGCAGCTGGAGTTCCGGGGCGCGACTCGAATGCGTGCGCCAAGGCGTGGCGCGTTGTCTTGATCATCCGCTGGCCACGGACACCCTGATCGAGCAGTTGATACAGATCGGCGGCCTGATCGTCGATTCGGACTACCGCGTGCTGCTGGTCAAGAATGATGCGGCCGACGGCGGCCTCGAGTCGTACCTGACTGGCGCCGGTCTGGGTGTCGCCACCGCCTCCGATCCGGAGGTCGTCCGACGTCATCTGCGCGAGGCCGGCGCGGATGTGGTCGTCCTGGATCTGGAGGGGCTAGCCGAACCGGTGGAGTCGTTTGTCGCGTTGCTGCGCACCCGGGACAATGGTGGCGCGATCCCGCTGCTTCTGTTGACCGAGGATCCCAGTCGGATCAATCACCTGATGACGTTGCATCCAGGGGTTGCCGGGGTGTTCCTGAAGCCGGTGGAGCCGGCGCGAGTCGCGGCAACCATCACCGCGCGGGCGCGCCAGATGCGCCAGATTGACGGGGTCAGCCAGGCCTATCGGGATGCGCTGTACGAGCGCGAGCGCGAGCACGTGGCGGTCAACGAGCACTCCCTGGTCAGCATCGCCGATATCGCCGGCAATATCATCTACGCCAACGAGCGGTTCGCGCGGGTGAGCGGCTACGCCGTGTCCGAGCTTATGGGGTGCAACCACCGGATCCTGAAGTCCGGGCAACATCCGCCGGAGTTCTACGCCGACTTGTGGGAGACCATTGCCGCCGGCCAGATCTGGCGGGGCGAGGTGTGCAACCGGGCGCGCAGTGGATCGCTGTACTGGGTGGAGACCACCATCGTCCCGTATCTCGGAAGCAACGGTCGTCCCTACCAGTACGTGTCGATTCGCACCGAGATCACCCACGTGAAGCATCAGGAGCACCGCCTGCGCTCGAGCCAGATCTTCGCCAACATGGGGACCTGGGAGTGGGCGCCGAACCGCGAGGCGCTGGGCTGGTCGGAGCGCATCCCGCCGCTTCTGGGCTATCCCGAGGGCGGGCTGGAGCCGACGGTCTCCAATTTCTTGGATGCCGTGCATCCCGATGATCGCGCCCGGGTACGCACCGCCATCGCCAGCAGTCTACGCCGCGGTTCCTACCTCGAGCTGGAACACCGGGTGATGTGGCCGGACGGGTCGGAACACTGGCTGCTGGAACGTGGCGACGTGGTGCGCGGCCAGGACGGCGAGATCCTGTACATGCTGGGCGTGATGCAGGACATCACCAAGCGCAAGAATTCCGAGCTGGCGCTGTCCGACCTGTCCACCCGCCTGCTGGAGTCGCAACGGCTCGCGCGTATCGGCAACTGGGAGATGGATGCGCTTGATGGGCGGATCACCTGGTCCCGGGTGCTCCGCGAGATCTTCGAGCTGGATGCCGAAGACGCGCCGCTCGAACGTGACGACTACCTGAACCTGGTTCACCCGGAGGACCGCCATCAGGTCGAGAGCTTCCTGGCTGGCGTCGGCGAGAGTCGGCACCACGAGATCAACCACCGGGTGGAGCTGCCCGGCGGACGCATCCGCTTTGTCCACATGATCGCGAGCGGACGCTTCGATAGCGACGGCCGATTGACGCACGTCGGCGGAAGCTTGCAGGACATCACCGAGCTGCACCAGGCGCAGGAACACCTGGCGTTGTTCCAGCGCATCTTCGAAGCCTCCGAACAGGGGATCGAAGTGGTGGATCGCGAAGGCCGCTTCGTCTACGTCAATCTGGCTGCTCTGGAGATGCTGGGCTACCGTTCGGAGGAGTTGCTGGGCCGGGATTTCCACGAGCTGGGGATCATCCCGGCGGAGAACAAAAAGGAGGAGCAAGAGATCGACCAGGTGCTGGCCGAGGGCGGGGCCTGGACGGGCAAGCTGCCCCAGCGCTGTGCCAACGGGGCCGTGTTTATTACGGCCAGCACTATCGGCGTGGTGCGCGATGCCCGCGGGGAGCCGCAATACGGCTTCAACATCTTCAGTGATTTTACCGACGAATTGCGCCGTCGCTCGGAGCTCCATCGGGCCCGCGAGACGGCCGAGGCGGCCAACCGCGCCAAATCCGACTTCCTTTCCAACATGAGCCACGAACTGCGCACGCCGATGAATGCCGTTCTCGGCTTTGCCCAGTTGCTGGAGAGCGATCCGGCGCTGGATGGACACCAGCGTGGCCACCTGGAGGAGATCACGCGCGCGGGCCGGCACCTGCTGGACCTGATCAACGAGATCCTGGACCTGGCCCGGATCGAGGCCGGTCGCATGCAGGTCGATCCGGAGCCGGTGGCGCCGGGTCCGGTGCTGGAGGACTGCCTTTCGTTGCTTGCGCCTGTGGCGCGCGAGTATCGGGTGGATCTGGAGCCGGATCAGTTGCCCGAAGTCATGCTGGAGGCCGATCCGCGGCGTCTGAAGCAGGTGCTCCTGAACTTGCTCTCCAACGCGATCAAGTACAACCGGCCAGGCGGAAGCGTACGCGTGAGCTGCGAGCCGTCAGAGGCCGATGTGCGGATCGCCATCCACGACAGCGGGCCGGGGCTGAACGCGGAGCAGTGCCGGCGGTTGTTCCAGCCGTTCGAACGGCTGGCGGCGGAGGAGCAAGGGATCGAGGGCAGCGGTGTCGGGCTTGCGGTTACCCGCAATCTGGTCGACCTGATGGGAGGCGAGATCGGGGTCGACAGCGTGCCGGGGGAGGGCAGTACCTTCTGGTTTCGTCTGCCCCGGGCCCGTGACCGGATGCCGTCCGGCACCGGGGACGATGCGGCACTGCCCGGCGGCTCCGGCGCGCCGGGCGACTGCCGCGTGCTCTGCATTGAGGACCACGATGCCAACCAGCGTCTGATGCGCGAGATGCTCAAACAGCAGGGCGCGGCCGACTGCCGCATGGCGGAATCCGCCGCCGAGGGACTCGACATGGCCCTGCGGGATCCGCCCGAGCTGATCCTGCTGGACCTGAACCTGCCGGTGATGGATGGGTTTCAGGTGCTGCGCGCGTTGCGGGCCGAGCCGGAGCTGGCCGCGATCCCGGTAATTGCGGTGACCGCCGATGCCACGGATGCCACGCGCCAGCGGGCCGAACAGGCCGGTTTCAACGACCTGTTGACCAAGCCGATCGGTGCGAGTGACCTCCTGCGGGCGCTGGATCACTGCCGCGCGAGTCGCCCGGACGGTTGACCCCGCGAGGGAGTGCGTCGCGCACGTCGTCCTACAGGAAGAGGAAGCCGACGATTGCCACCGCCGCGATCACCGCGACGGCATCCGCCGTCAGCGCGGCGGCCAGGGTGTGGCGCACGCGCTTGATGCCGATGGCGCCAAAGTACACGGCGAGCACGTAGAAGGTGGTCTCGGTCGAGCCCTGCAGGGTCGAGACCAGGATGCCGACATGCGTGTCCGGCCCGGTGGCCGGATCCTGCATGATGCCGGCCATGATGCCGTAGGCGCCGGAGCCGGACAGCGGGCGCAGCAGCGCCATCGGCAGCGCCTCGGCCGGCAGGCCGAACGGCGTGGTCAATGGCCCGACCAGCCCGACAAACATCCCCAGTGCCCCGCTCTCGCGCAGCATGCCCACCGCGACCAGGATCGCGACCAGGTAGGGGATGATGCGCAGCGCGACATTGAAACCCTCCTTCGCCCCCTCCACGAACACCTCGTAGACCGGTACGCCGCGAATGACGCCGTAGGACAGGAAGCCGACCACCAGCCCGGGGATGATCCACGGCGCGATCGCCTGGCCGTAGAGGATGGTCAGCGGGATGATTGCGAGCACTCCGGCCAGCACGGTCAGCGAGACCCACGCGGGATAGCCCTCGGTGGGGACCTCGATGTTCATCGGTTGCTGGTTGGCCGTGTCCGCTGTCGGGTCGGCGTCCTGGGTCGGCTCGGCGGTCGCCTCCCGGCCGGCCTCGCGCATGGTGTCGTCCAGCTCGCTCGCGCCATCCGCGGACGTCTGGTCCGGATCAATGCTGCGAGTTGCCGGTGGTGGCAGGAAGTAGCGCTGCAGGATCAGCGCGCTGGCGATGCCGGCGATGGTCGCGAACAGGGTCGCGAACAGCGTGGTCGGCAGGATCGCGGCCGGGGCCTCGGAACCCAGCGAGGCGCGCAGGGCGATCACGCCGGTGGGCAGCAGCGTGATGCTGGAGGTGTTGATCGCCAGGAACAGCGCCATCGCGTTAGTCGCGGTGCCCGGGTGCGGGTTCAGCTTCTCCAGCTCCTGCATCGCGCGGATGCCGAACGGCGTGGCGGCGTTGCCCAGGCCCAGGATGTTCGCGGAGAAGTTCAGGATCATCGCGCCCATCGCCGGGTGTTCGGGCGGCACCGACGGGAACAGGCGCACCATCAGTGGGCGCAGCAGCCGCGCCAGTACGGTGAGCAGGCCACCGGCCTCGGCGATCTTCATCAGGCCCAGGAACAGGGCCATCACCCCGACCAGCCCCAGCGCCAGCTCCACCGCGGAACCGGCGGCCTCGATCGCGCCCTCGGACAGGGCCTGCATCGGTTGTTCGTCGGGATCGGTAGAGCGGATCTCGCGGATCGCGGCCGTCGCCACGGCGATCACGATCAGCGCGAGAAAGATCAGGTTCATGCGGTGCAGTGTGCCACGGTCAGCGGTTCTCCCCGCGTGATACACCGCGCAGCACGGCATCCATCGCGCGGGCCGGTAGCAGCCACTTGAGGAAGGCGAACAGCCGCGTGGGGAAGGTCACGTGATAGCGCACCCGCGGGCGGCGGGCCTCCAGGGCGTGCACGACACAGCGCGCGACGGCCTCGGGCCCCAGCGTGAACGGTGCATCGGCCTCGGCGTCCGCCATGCGGGCCTCGGCGGCGCGGTAGGTCTCCTGCCAGGGGCCGTGTTCGCGCTGGACGTGGTAGCGAAAGGCCTTCAGCGCGTTGGCGCGGAACGCGCTGCGGATCGGCCCCGGCTCGATCAGGGCGACATGGATGCCGGTGCCGTGGAGTTCCTGGCGCAGGGTGTCGCTCATGCCCTCGATCGCGAATTTGGAGGTCACGTAGGCCCCGCGCAGGCGCAGGGCGACCAGGCCCAGGACCGAGCTGTTCTGGATGATGCGGCCTTCGCCGGCGCGGCGCATGGCGGGCAGGACGGCGTTGGTCAATTCCAGCCAGCCGAGGACGTTGGTCTCCAGCTGCGCGCGCAGCGTGGCGCGGTTCAGATCCTCCACGGCGCCGGGCTGGCCGTAGGCGCCGTTGTTGAACAGGGCATACAGATGGCCGTCGGTCCGGTGAAGGATCTCGGTGACCGCGCTGTGGATGCTGGCGGAGTCGTCCAGATCCAGCTGCAAGGCCTCGAAGCCGTCCTTCTTCAGCCGGGCGACATCCTCGCCGCGCCGGGCGGTGGCGAACACGCGGTAGCCGCGATCACGCAGCACGCGTGCGGTACAGGCCCCGATGCCGCTGGAGCAGCCGGTGATCAGGACGGCGCGGGAAGCAGTGTCACTCACGGCGGCGCGCTCAGTAGGTCAGGGTGGCGACGCCGTCCTCGACGACCTCGCCGATGAAGGCACCGCCGCCGCGCATCCCGTCCAGTTCCGGCACTGCGTTGTCCAGCGTCAGGCCGTTCTCGCTCATCGCTCCGGCGCAGGCGTAGAAGGCGCAGCCGGCCTCGTGGGCGTCCTGCATGAAGCTGTAGACGGACTTCTCCCTGGCCTCGCCGGGGTAGATGGTCTCCGCCACGCCCTGACGCAGCAGGCGTGTGGTGCCGGCGGCGAAGTAGATCTCCACCTCGAGATCCATCGCGGCGGCGACGGTGGCCTGGAAGAAGGGCGCCCCCAGCGTGCCAGGGCGGTCCAGGTCCAGGTTCAGCAGCATGATCACGATCTTTTCGGCCATGACAGGTCCTTGCGCGGTCGTATCGTCGAGTTGGGGGTGAATGATCCGCGCTGCGGCCGCCCGGCGCAAACCCCAGCGCGGATTGGCCGGGCAGCATCAAGAGACGCCCCCGGTGGCGGCGGATATCGGCTGCATGGCCCTGAACGGCTCCCGCCTTGTCATCATCCCGGACACCGCGTAGCGGTGATCCGGGATCTCCCCGGTCGGGAAGGGGCTGACGCTGGAGATCCCGGTTCTGCGCAGACCTTCGGCCGGGCTGCCCTTGGCGGCGTGCAAGGCGAGCCGGCTGCTTGCGTGTGCCTGGGAAATACCGTTCTGGATTATGAAAACGGATTGTCGGAAGCGAAGGCCTTTCATTCCCCGAAAACGGCCGCATAATACGCCTCAACCCGTGTTTTCGCGGATGCATTCCGAGGATTCCAGTCATGCCCATTTACGAATACCAGTGCAAGGATTGCGGCGAGGTCTCCGAGATCCTGCAGAAGATCTCCGATCCGCCGGCCACCATTTGCCCGGAGTGTGGTGCCGAGGCCCTGACCAAGCAGGTGTCAGCGGCCGGCTTCCGTCTGGCCGGCGGCGGCTGGTACGAGACCGACTTCAAGAAGGACGGCAAGCGCAACCTGAAAGAGGGCAGCAGCTCGGCCACCAGCTCCAGCGGCAGTAGCTCAACGAAGTCGGACGCCTCCGGAAAGTCCGAATCTTCCGGTAGCGCCAAGACCGGTACCGCCGCGACCGGCACCTGATCAATGCTGGTCTCCCTGCGCCGCTATCTGATTGCAGGGCTGCTGGTCTGGCTGCCGCTGATCGTCACCGGCTTCATTATCAAGCTGCTGGTCGACCTGCTGGATTTCACCATCCTCCTTTTGCCGCCGCCCTGGCGGCCGGAGGCGATTCTCGGCTTCTCCATCCCGGGTGCCGGCATCGTGCTGGCGGTGGTGGTGGTGTTCGTGACCGGGGTGGTGGTGGCCAATATCGTTGGGCGCAAGCTGGTGTCGGTGGGCGAATCGATCGTCCGCCGCATCCCGCTGGTCAGTTCGATCTACGGCGCCGTCAAACAGGTCACAGAGACCGTGCTGTCCGACGGCGGGCAGGCGTTTCGCAAGGTGATGTTGATCGAGTATCCGCGCCGCGGCCTGTGGTCGGTGGGGTTCATGACCGGTGTCGCCGTCGGCGAGGTGCAGGACCGCACCGAGCGTGACGTCATCACCGTTTTCGTGCCGACCACGCCCAATCCCACCTCCGGCTTCGTGATCATGGTCCCGCGCGAGGAAGCCATCGAACTGGACATGACGGTGGAGGATGGTCTCAAGTTCGTGATGTCCATGGGGGTCGTGACACCGATGAGAAGCCCTGAAGAAGCGCCGGCGCCGGTTGCGCAGGGGCAGGGCAAATCGTAAGATTTCCGGCCTTTTCGCGGGTGCGAACGCCATGTTCGTCCCGTTTTCCCGACTCACCGTGCAGGCCCCTGGCGGGCGTGCCCTTCGGCTGGAACAGCGCAATGCGAACTCATCTGTGTGGACGTGTCACCGAGAACGAACTCGACTCGGAGGTGACCCTTTGCGGCTGGGTGAACCGCCGACGGGACCACGGGGGGGTAATCTTCGTCGACCTGCGCGACCATGCGGGCCTGGTCCAGGTGGTGTTTGACCCTGACCGCGAGGAGGTCTTCGCGCGCGCCGAGCAGCTGCGTACCGAGTACGTGATCCGTATGACCGGCCGCGTGCGTCGGCGCCCCGGGGGCACCGAGAATCCCGACCTGCCCACCGGCGCCGTGGAGATCCTCGGGCTCGAGCTGGAGGTCCTGAACGCCGCCAAGACCCCGCCGTTCCCGCTGGACGACGAAGACGTCGGCGAAGACACCCGCCTGCGCTACCGCTACATGGATCTGCGCCGCCCGCTGATGCAGCAGCGCCTGCGCCTGCGCGCGCAGGTCTCCGCGGCCATGCGCCGCTTCCTCGAGGACCGCGAGTTCCTCGACCTCGAGACCCCGATGCTGACCAAGGCCACACCGGAAGGTGCGCGTGACTACCTGGTGCCCAGCCGCACGCATCCGGGCAGCTTCTTCGCCCTGCCGCAGTCGCCGCAGCTGTTCAAGCAGTTGCTGATGATGTCCGGCATGGATCGTTACTACCAGATCACCCGCTGCTTCCGTGACGAGGACCTGCGCGCCGACCGCCAGCCGGAGTTCACCCAGCTGGATATGGAGATGGCGTTCGTCGACGAGGCGGACGTGATGGAGGTGACCGAGGGCCTGATCCGCCACCTGTTCCGCGAGGTCCAGGGCGTGGAGCTGCCGGATCCGTTCCCGCGCATGGCCTATGTCGAGGCGATGGCCCGCTTTGGCTCCGACAAGCCGGATCTGCGCATCCCGCTGGAGTTCACCGAGCTGACCGAGGTGATGCAGGCGGTGGAATTCAAGGTCTTCAACGGCCCGGCGAACGACCCGGAGGGTCGCGTGGCCGCCCTGCGCGTCCCGGGCGGTGCCAAGCTCACGCGCAAGGAGATCGACGTCTACACCGAGTACGTCGGCCGTTACGGCGCGAAGGGCCTGGCCTACATCAAGGTCAACGACCCGGCTGATATTGAGGGCGGGTTGCAGTCGCCCATCCTCAAGTTCCTGCCGGAGGACGTGACCCGGCAGATCCTGGAGAAGACCGCGGCCGCTGCCGGCGACCTGATTTTCTTCGGTGCGGACAAGGCCTCGGTGGTCAACGAGGCGATCGGCGCCCTGCGCGTGAAGATCGGCCACGACCTGGAGCTGGTCGAGGCAGGCTGGCAGCCGCTGTGGGTGGTCGACTTCCCGATGTTCGAATACGACGACCAGGACAAACGCCTGTATGCCCTGCATCACCCGTTCACCGCCCCGGCGGTGGACAGCCCGGAGGCGCTGCGCGCCAACCCCCGCGAGGCGTTGTCCCGCGCCTACGACATGGTGCTCAACGGCACCGAGGTCGGCGGCGGCTCGATCCGTATCCACAACCCCGAGATGCAGCAGGCCGCGTTCGAGGCCCTGGGCATCGGTGAGGAAGAGGCGCGCGAGAAGTTCGGCTTCCTGCTGGATGCCCTGAACTTCGGTGCCCCGCCGCACGGCGGCCTGGCCTTTGGCCTCGACCGCCTGGTGATGCTGATGAGCGGTGCCCACTCGATCCGCGACGTGATGGCCTTCCCCAAGACCCAGACCGCCGCCTGCCTGCTGACCGACGCTCCGGCCCCGGTCGGCGAGAAGCAGCTGCGCGAGCTGGGTATCCGTCTGCGTCCCAGCGCCACGCAACAGGCCGAGTAACCGCTTGTCCGGCCGAACGCCATGACCGGCATGCGCAGCAGTGTGGTCATGGTCCATGGCTGGCACATGCCGGGCCTGGAGATGGCCCTGCTGGGCCGCCGTCTGCGCGCGGCCGGCCACGAGGTTCACGGGTTCCGCTATGCCTCGCGCCGGCAAACGCCGGAGCAGGCCGCGCGCGCCCTGGCTGCGTTTCTCGAGGATGTCCCCGGCGACCTCGTGCACCTGGTTGCCCATAGCCTGGGCGGCGTGATCGTGCGCCACCTGTTCGAGGTCGCGCCGGTGCAGCGCCCCGGTCGCATCGTGATGCTGGGCTCGCCGCTACAGGGCAGCCGTGTGGCGGCGCGTCTGGCGCAGAACCGCCTTGGTCGTTGGTGGCTAGGCGCGGCGCTGGATCGCGGCCTGCTCGGCGGCAGCCCCGTCCTGCGCGGTCGCGACGTCGGCATGATCGCCGGCAGCAAGCCGTTCGGGCCGGGGCCCTGGGTCGCGCCGCTACCGGATCCGCACGATGGCACGGTCGCGGTGGACGAGACTCGCGGCCCGGAGGTCTCGCGCCACCTCACCATGCCGGTCTCCCACTTCGGCATGCTGGTCAACCGTCTCCTGGTCCAGGAGACCCTCCATTTCCTGGAAACGGGCGAGTTCCTGCCATAACCCCAGCCGGCCCGACCCCACCGCCGCCCCCGTCATTGCGAGGAGCGCAGCGACGAAGCAATCTCCGTCCGGAACCACCGGATCGTGACTCCAGCGCTCTGCCAGCGTGAGGAGATTGCCACGGCCCCTTCGGGGCCTCGCAATGACGGGGCTTGTGCGGTTGGTGACGCGCTGCGCGTCCTTCTTCGGGCCGGCCGGCGGCCGTTCAAGGCAGCTTCGCTGCTTTTGTGCTTCGTCGCTGCGCTCCTCGCAATGACGGGGGAGGGAAGAGGCGGTGTGGGTGAGTGCTGCGCCGGCATCCGTGATTACCGCCGCGCCAGCGATTAGACTGTGCGGGTCCTGCGGCTCGGTGGAATCCCGGGGCCGCTGCAACCGAACCCAATCCAAGGAGTCGTGACCGAATGGCAGGCCACAGCAAGTGGGCGAACATCCAGCATCGCAAGAATGCCCAGGACGCCAAGCGCGGCAAACTCTTCACCAAGCTGATCCGCGAGATCACCGTGGCTGCGCGCCAGGGCGGCTCGGACCCGGAGACCAACCCGCGCCTGCGCCTGGCGATCGACAAGGCGCTGGGCGCCAACATGACCCGCGACACCATCGAGCGCGCGGCCAAGCGCGGGGCGGGTGAGAGCGACGGCGATAACGTCGAGGAGATCCGCTACGAGGGCTACGGTCCGGGCGGCGCGGCCATCCTGGTCGACTGCATGACCGACAATCGCAACCGCACGGTCGCCGAGGTGCGCCACGCCTTCTCCAAGATGGGCGGCAACCTGGGTACCGACGGTTCGGTGGCCTATCTGTTCCAGAACAAGGGCGTGATCCGCTTCGCCCCCGGGCTGGACGAAGAGGTGGTGATGGAGGCCGCGCTGGAGGGCGGGGCCGAAGACGTCCAGGTCGAGGATGACGGTTCCATTGAGGTCATCACCGAACCCGATACCTATCAGGACGTCCGCGCCGCGCTGGCGGAACGCGAACTCCAGCCGGAGGATGCCGAGGTCACTTGGCGCCCGGAGACGCTCGCGCCCCTGGATGCGGAGACCGCCGAGTCGATCCTCAAGCTGCTGGACATGCTCGACGACCTGGATGACGTGCAGAACGTCTTCACCAATGCCGACTTCCCCGACGAGGTCAGCGGTGACTGATCCGGCCGCCACGTGACCGGCGTGCGCATCCTCGGGATCGACCCCGGTTCCCGGATCACCGGCTTCGCGGTCGTCGAGTATGATCGCAGCCGCGGCCGCTCCTGCGGGCACGGTGTGATCCGGCCCAAGGCCAAGGGCTTCCCCGAGCGCCTGGGCGAGATCTTTGCCGGCGTGGTCGAGGTGATCGATGAACTGAAGCCCGACGTGCTGGCCATCGAATCGGTGTTCGTCGCGCGCAATGCCCAGTCCGCGATCAAGCTGGGACATGCCCGGGGCGCGGCCATCTGCGCCGCCACCCAGGCCGGCCTTGCGGTACACGAATACGCCCCGCGTGCGATCAAGCTGGCCGTGGTCGGCATCGGCGGGGCGGACAAGGAACAGGTCCAGCACATGATGCAGCAACTTCTACGCCTGGCCGAACCGGCCAGCAGCGATGCCGCCGACGCCCTGGCCGTCGCGCTTTGCCACGCTCACACCCAGCAGCACGAGGCGCGTCTGGCGGCCGCCACCTCCGGCTCGATCGGGGGCCGTCCATGATCGCGCGGCTGGAAGGCCGGCTGATCAGCCGCGAGGTTAACGGCGTCGTGATCGACGCCGGCGGGGTTGGCTACGAGGTTGACGTCCCTTTGTCCACGCTGGCGGCCCTGCCGGAGCCGGGCGAGACCGTCGTGCTGGCCACCCATCTGGTCGTGCGCGAGGATGCCCACCAGCTGTTCGGCTTCCTGAACAAGCGCGATCGCGACCTGTTCCGGCGTCTGATCCGTGTGAACGGCATCGGCGCGAAGCTGGCGCTTGCCATGCTTTCTACCTACGCCGGCGACGAGCTGGCGTGCCTGATCAGCGGCGGCGATGTCACCGGCCTGGCCAAGGTGCCGGGGATCGGCAAGCGTACCGCCGAGCGCATCGTGCTGGAACTGGGCGAACGCCTTGCCGAGATGGGCTTTGTCGGCGCGCCCGCCGGGGGAGCGGGCGGCAGCGAACCGACGCCCGCCGCCGCGATGGAAGCCGAGGCCCTGGCCGCGCTGGAGTCGTTGGGCTATCAACGCGCCAGCGCCGAGAAGATGGTCGCCGCCGTACGCGACCAGGCGGACTCGGTGGAGACCCTGGTACGCCTGGCCCTCCGCGCCACCGTCAAGCGCTAACGCGCGCTCCGCTGCGCGGCTTAATCGTCTCCGGTGGGTTTCGTCCGGTCCTGAGGCTGGTCCCGGTTCGGCGCTCGGTGTTTACGGTGGCTTCGGTCCGCCGCCTGCCGAGCGCTCTCTCGCGAGCGCACCGCGAGGTACTTTCTTGCTTGCCCAAGAAAGTACCCAAAGAAGGGCACCCGGATTTCGCCCGGGAACCTCGCTCCGGACGCGCTGGGCCGGCGGCGCTGAACTCGCTACGCTGCGCTTCGCTCAGACATCCAGCGCCTTCTTCCGGCCCATCACGCCCTCCACGAGGGGCTCCATACGGGGGAGAAGGTCAAAACAAACGGTACCCCGTAGGGTGCGGATGAGCGCAGCGAAACGCACCATCTCCCACGCCGTGCGAAACCCTGATGCGATTCGCTACGCTCATCCGCATCCTACCCCCTGGCGCCCGCTACGCGGGCGCGGCACGCCATGGCCGCAGGCCGAGCGTGCCCAGATGCCGGAACAGCCCGCCTCCATCCAATGGCACAGGCCTTCGGACCGCCGTTGTCTTGACCTACCTCCCCGTTGTCGTCGCGCCGAGTGGAGAGGCTTTTCGCGGGAGAAAAGGCGCTGGATGTCTGAGCGAAGCGCAGCGTAGCGAGTTCAGCGCCGCCCGCGAAAAGCCTCGGAGCGAGGGAAACCCCGGCCCGCGCAGCGGGCCGGGGTCGCGGCAGTCGGGCGTGTTTCTTGGGTACTTCTTTGCACGAGCAAAGAAGTACCTCGCGGTGCGCTCGCGAGAGAGCGCCTGGCAGGCGGCCAGACGAAGGCACGTAAACATCGGATGACGAACCAGGACCAGCCAAGAGGGTGGTAGGTCGATTCGGGGCATTGGAAACGTAGGAGGGAAGGCGGCGGGACGCCGCCAGGCGCGTTAGCGCGACGAGCCGAGGCTTTTCTCGATGCGGTCGGCGAGGGCGACCAGGCGTTCCGAGCTCCCGGAGGTGTCCGCGCCGGCCTTCTGCTGCCGGCACTCCAGCATCTCGTGCGCCAGATTGAGCGCCACCATCACCGCGATGCGCTCGGCGCCCACGATGCGCCCGCCATCGCGCAACTCGCGCATGCGCTCGTCGATCAGCGACGCCGAGGCAAACAGGTCGGCGCGTTCCTCCGGTGGGCAGGCGATCTGGTACTCCTTGCCCATGATGGAGACGCGGACAGGTTCGGACTGGCTCATTCGCTGTGCTCCATCGAGCGCAGGCGCGCGATCATGTTCTCGACCCGGTGGCGCGCCTGTTCGTTGCGTTCCTTGAAGGCCGCGCGTTCGCCCTTGAGCTGGCGGATCTGCTCCTGCAACAGGTGGTTCTCCTCGCGCAGGGCCGCATGCTCTTCCAGAAGGCGCGTGATCGCGGCCTCCAGGCGTTCGGTCGGGTCGATCGCTGAATCGTCGTTCGGCTGCATAGCCTCGGGCCCCGCGTGGCAGGTGCGGCTTTCGCCGCGAGTCGATTAATCTCTGGAGTCTAGGAGGCGTTCGAGCGAAGCGTCAACTTGCGTGACTCACAGGGAGACGCCGGTCAATGTACGCGTTCGTGCACCAGGCATTCCGGGGTTTGTTGCGGCCTGGCACCCGCGCTGGCCACAATACGTGCAATCCCCTAGCCATCAAGTGTTGTCGCCCATGACCCAGCCACCCGAACCCGGCCCCGACGCTACCGTGATCGAGGGTACGGCCCATAACGGAAAGCCGTGCCGGATTGTCGACAATACGGGCACTGTGCCGCGTCCGGAGCTGGAGCACCTGTTGAACGCCTTGATCGAGGACAAGCGCTTCGGTCTCAACATGTTGTCCTCCACCGGCTCCAGCGCGATCAAGCTGGGGGAGCCGCAGTTCACCCATCTGCAGGTGGGGGACGATCTCTATCGCTTCCTGCTGTTCCCCTACGAAGCGCGGCTGGAGTCCTTCTGATGACGCATTCACCGGGCACCGGAAACGCCAAGTCCCTGGACGGCCTGGAGCGCGACCCCGAGGCCCTGCGCGAGCAGCTCGAACACGGGCTGCGCAGCATGGGCTATGCGCAGACGCCGGCCTCGGCCCACGGGCTGTTCACCGGATGCCTGGTAGCCGATCCGGGTTCCGATGTGGAGGCCCTGGAGCTGAGCCTGGGCGAGGCACTGCCACTGACCGAAGGCGCAGGGGAGCGCTTCGACAAGACCGTGGAGGCGATCCGTCGCGCGCTGCTGGCGCAGCTCTACGACGTGGAGCTGGGTTTTGGTCCGCTGTTGCCGGAGGACGACGCCATCGAGGCCCAGGCCCAGGCCCTGTCGGAGTGGGTGGACGGCTTCATCGCCGGGCTCGGGCAGACACCCCGTTTGGCCAAGCTCAAGCCCTCGGCCGAGGCCAGCGAGATCCTGCGCGACTTCGCCGAGATTGCTCGCATCGAACTGGAACCGGACGATGACGAGGACAACGCGGCGGCCTTCGAGGAACTCAACGAATACGTGCGCGTGGGCGTGTTGCTGATCGCCGACGAGCTGGCCCCGGACGACCCGAAACGGATCCCGATGCAATGACGCGAACGCGACAAGCCCCCCGGCCGGGCCGGATGCCCGAGATCCCCCAGGGCGAGTTTGCCCGGCGCCGCCAGCGGCTGATGCGGGCGATCGGCCCGGACTCGATCATCGTCGTCCCCGCCGCCCACGAGCGTACGCGCAACCGGGACGTGGAATATCCCTTCCGTCAGGACAGCGACTTCCTCTACCTGACCGGCTTCCCCGAGGCGGATGCGGTGGCGGTGCTGGTGCCGGGCCGCCCGGCCGGCGAGTACATCCTGTTCTGCCGCGACCGCGACCCCACCCAGGAGACCTGGCAAGGGCGGCGCGCGGGACCGGACGGTGCGATGGAGACGTACGGGGCCGAGTGCGCCTTCCCGATCGAGGATATCGACGAGATCCTGCCGGGGCTGATGGAGAACCGCGCAGTGCTGGCCGCGCCGTTCGGACGCGACGAGCCCCTGGACCAGCGCCTGTTCGGCTGGGTCAACCAGGTCCGGGCCAAGGCCCGCAACGGCGTGCGCGCGCCGCACGAGTTCGTTGCGGTGGAGCACCACCTGCATGAGCAGCGGCTGTTCAAGAAGGCGCCGGAGCTGAAGCTGATGCGCCACGCCGCGGCCATCTCCACCCAGGCGCATGTGCGCGCGATGCAGGCCTGCCGGCCGGGCCTGACCGAGTTCGCGGTGGAGGCGGAGCTGCTGCACGAGTTCCACCGCTACGGCACCGAGACGGCGTACCCTTCCATCGTCGGCGGCGGCGAGAACGGCTGCATCCTGCACTACATCGAGAACCGCGCCGCGCTGAACGACGGCGACCTGCTCCTGATCGACGCCGGCTGCGAGGTGCAGGGCTACGCCTCGGATATCACCCGTACCTTCCCGGTCTCCGGGCGCTTCGGCGAGCGCCAGCGCGAGGTCTACGAGTGCGTGCTGGCCGCCCAGCTCGCCGCGATCGAGCAGGTCCGCCCCGGCAACGACTGGGACACCCCGCATGTAACCGCCGTGCGCGAGCTGACCCGCGGGCTCAAGGAGCTGGGCGTGCTCAAGGGCCGCCTGGACAAGCTGATCCGCGACCAGGCCTACCGTCCGTTCTACATGCACCGCACCGGCCACTGGCTGGGGCTGGACGTGCACGACGTCGGCGACTATCGCGTCGGCGACGCCTGGCGCCAGCTCGAGCCCGGCATGGTGATGACCGTGGAGCCCGGGCTCTACTTCGGGCCCTACAGCGAGGCACCGAAGGAACTGCGCGGTATCGGCGTACGCATCGAGGACGACGTGGCCGTTACCCGCGACGGTCACGAGGTCCTGACCGCGCACTGTCCCAAGACTGTCGCCGACATCGAGGCCTGCATGGCCGGCGACCTCCCGGGCTGGAACTGACCATGCCCGCCTGGCGGACCACATCCCGCACAACCGCGCAGCCCGCGCCGCTCCCGACAGCCCTTGTGGGAGCGGGCCTGCCCGCGAATAGGGAGCGGACCCCGCCCCTGGGTGTGTCCATAACCGTAGGGTGCGTTGAGCTCTGCGAAACGCACCGCTCACCACGGAGCCACGCGCCCCGTGATGCGATTCGCTGCGCTCATCCGCATCCTACGCAGCGGTATTTTGCCAACGGTCCATCAGGACCCTGCGTGTTTTTCGGCCGGCATGGTTACGGCTACAAATGGACGGGAACCCACCACTCCCGTCATCGCGAGGCGCGCAGCGCCGTGGCGATCGCCTTCCGTTGCCACTCGATCCCGCCAATGTGCAGGCATCCAGAGGTTGCCACGGCCCCTGCGGGGCCTCGCAACGACGGGGTAATTGGCTGACATGACCGAACAACGATCCGATATCGCCATCGTCGGTGGCGGGCCGGTAGGTGGCCTCGCCGCCTGCACCCTGGCGCGGGCGGGCTACGCGGTCACGCTGTTCGAGCGCGGCGCACCGCCGGCGCCGGACGCCCACCCGAATGACACCCGCGGCTATGCCCTAGCGGCCGGCTCCGTGCAGTTCCTGGACGATCTGGGCTACTGGGCGCCGCTGGCCGAACGGGCGACCGCGATCCGTTCCATTGTCGTCAGCCGCCGCGGTGGCCTGGGGCGCGTCCACCTGAACGCGGCCGATCACGGCCGCCACGCCCTCGGCCAGGTGGTGCCGGCCGTCGCGCTGGAGCCGATGCTGGACGCGGCCTGCCGTGATGCCGGCGTGGACGTGCGCCACCACTCGACGCTGGCCGGCGTGGGCGAGGTGACGGACGACCAGCGCGCACTGCGCATCCGCGGCGCCGACGGCGAGAGCACCTGGGCCGCGCGCCTGATCCTGGCCGCCGACGGCATCCAGTCGCCGACCCGAAAGGCCCTGGGCCTGCCGGTGAACCGCCTGCGTTACGCGGCGGATGCCCTGGTCTTCGATGTCCTGCCCGCGCGGTCGCACAACGGCCAGGCCTTCGAACGCTTCACCGACGAGGGCCCGCTGGCGCTACTGCCGCAGGCGGAAGGGCGGATGAACGTGGTCTGGGTAGCCCCGCCGGAGACCTGCGAGCGCCGCCTGGAACTGGGCGAGGCCGAACGCCTGCGCGAGCTGCAGGCCCGCTTCGGCTGGACCCTGGGGCGGCTGCGCCCGGCGGGCCGCGTGGTGCGCTTCCCGCTGGAGCGGGTGCATGCCCCGGAGCCGGTCGCGGACCGCGCGCTGCTGCTGGGCAATGCCGCGCACGCGGTGCACCCGGTGGCGGGGCAGGGGTTGAATCTTGCCCTGCGCGACGTGGCGACCCTGCTGGGGGCGTTGCGCGAGGGGCGCGGGCAGGGTGGGGCGCCAGGCTTTGTCGCCGACCCCGGCGCACCCGCAACACTTGCCGCCTATGCCCGGGCCCGGCGTGCCGACGTGAACGGCGTGGTGGCGGCGACCGACTTCCTTGCCCGCGGCATGCTGCACGCGGCGGGCCTGCGCGGGCACGCGCTGGGCAGCGGGATGATGGCCGTCGACCGCCTGCGCCCGGCGCGCGATCGCCTGGCACAGGCGGCGATGGGCCTTGGCCCGCTGCCGCGCCATACTGCGCGCCATCTCGCCCGGCCGGACACAGGGGGCGGGGCATGAGCGCGTCCGGTTCCCGCGACGTGCTGGATCTGCTGGTGGTGGGCGCCGGTGCGGTTGGTGGCGCCATCGCGCTGGGCGCGGCCCGCCAGGGCCTGCGCGTCGGGCTGCTGGAGCGCGCTGTCGCGCCCACCTTCAGCGACGCGACCCCGGTGACGCGCGTCGCCACGCTCAACATCGCCTCCATGGAGTTCCTGGCCCGTCTGGGGGTGCAGGACGCCCTCGAGGCGCGCCGCGCCCATGCCTTCTCCGGCATGGCCGTGTGGGATGCCCACGGCCCCGGGCATATCCGCTTCGACGCCGACGAGCTGGGCGTACCGGCGCTGGGCTGGACCGTGGAGCACGCCGCCCTGGAGGCCGTACTGTGGACCGAGCTGGAGGCCGCCGGCGTGGCCTTGTGGCCGGAAACGGAATGGAAAAGCCTCGACACCCGCCCGGATCGGGTGGATGTCTATGGCCCGCAACATGCGCTGCTGGCCTCCGCCCGTCTGGTGGTCGCGGCCGATGGCGCGCAATCGCCCCTTCGCACCCGCATGGGTATCCCGGTGCGCGAGCAGGACTATCACGCCCGTGGTGTGGTCGCGACCGTGACCACCGAGCGCCCGCACGAGGACACCGCCTGGCAGCGCTTCGTCGACGACCAGATCATCGCCTTCCTGCCGCTCGCGGACGGACGCAGCTCCATCGTCTGGTCCCAGCCCGAACACCAGGCCGACGACACGCTGGCGCTGGACGACGCCGGCTTCTGCCAGGCGCTGGAGGCGGTGATCGACCACCGCCTGGGCGCGATCACCGCCACCTCCAAGCGCGCCAGCTTCCCGTTGGTAGCCCGCCACGCCCGCGATTACCACGCCGGCCGCGTGGCCCTGGCCGGGGATGCCGCCCACACCATCCACCCGCTGGCCGGGCAGGGCCTGAACCTCGGGCTGGCCGACGCCCGCGCCCTGGTCGAGTGTCTGCACGGCCCCGCCCGCCGCGACCCGGGTGCCGAGGCCGTCCTGCGCGCCTACACCCGCGACCGGCGCAGCGAGAACGCCTTCATGCAGCGCGCCATGGACGGCTTCCGCCTCGTCTTCGGCACCCACGCCGCGGGCCTCCCCGAACTGCGCGGTCTCGGCATTCGCCTGGTCGACCAGGCCACCCCCCTCAAGCGCCGCCTCGCCCTGCGCGCCTTCGGGCTCGATTAAGGCGACCCAGGTTGTTCGGCCCGGGGTGATGCGATTCGCTTCGCTCATCACATCCTACGAGTGCTTTAAACCGCAGTCCGAGCCGGGGTCGGGTGCGGCAGCGCTCGCTGGACCCTGTGCATGGCGGGGCCGTGGTATCCCGTAGGATGCGCTGAGCGCAGCGAACCGCATCATGGCCTCGGGAACCCCTCCTCATCGATCCCTGGCACTCTGCCATGTCCCCGCGACGCCGCCCATCCGCCTCGCCCGGTCACCCCGACCGTTCGTCGAACCCCCGGCATACCGCCCACACGTCCACCCCACCCGTCATCGGCCGGAGCGCAGTGCAGGGCCGCAGGGCCGGGACCTCAAGGGATTGGGGTTCCCTGAACCTGCGAGATCCCGGATAACCGCTGCGCGGTTTCCGGGATGACGGCGGCGGGTGGCCGAGGTCTTGTTCGAAGAGAGCCCGAGACGAGTCCTGCACACCGTCATCCCGGCCGCAGCGAAGCGAAGGGCCGGGATCTCCGGATGAACCCCCGCGCTTCAACCGCCCACCATGCCCCTGTAGGAGCGGCCTCGGCCGCGAAGCCCCTGCCAAAGCCTGATCAGCGCAAACGTGTCGCCTCCCGGCCACACTTCAACAGCCCAAGGATATGTCGCGTTTCCACAACACACCCTCCTCGTCGTCACCCGAAAATGACCTCGTTGCAAAAAAACAACGGCCGTTGCATCGCATTGACCTGCCTTGCGAGCGTTGCAAATCCCCCGTGCGAAGCAAATCCCGAAAAAAATAAGAAAAACCTGATCAAGCCACCCGTTCCCTCGCCTCCAGGCAGGTAAGTCGATCCTAATGATCCCCTCGATTCAGCAAGTTGCTGGATATCTCGCATCTTTCTGTAGCCTGTTCCCGCAAGTGTTTGATCTTCCGAAATCCACCCTGCGTCACGTTCAGCGCCCAACTGTGGCAACTTTTTCCCTCCCAGGGGTTGAAAAGAGACACCGTGGTGTATATAAAACACCTGTCATTCGCGGCATCGACCGTGGATGCGGCGTAAGAAACGAACAACACACCTCTCCTGGGAGATACGCACCATGAAAAAACAGATTCTTGCCGTCGCCGTTGCCGGCGCCTTCGCAGTCCCGGCCTTCGCCGCCGCCGACACCAACGTCACCCTGTTCGGTCAGCTGCAGACGCAGGTCGTCCACCACAGCGCCTCCGGTGACAGTGGTTTCTTCAACGACGGCTTCCGTGTTCACGACGGCGGCGCTGCTGGCAACTTTGGCGACGGTGCCAATCCGAACCGTATCGGCGTCATGATCAACCACGACCTGGGCAACGGCCTGACGGCACTGGCCAAGATCGAACAGAACGTCACGACCGGTGACGGCTTCGACTCCAGCGCGCGTGACGTCTACGTTGGCCTGGACGGCAACTTCGGTCGCGTCCTCGCCGGTCGTATGGCCTCCCCGTACGTCACCGCCGGTAAGGACCCGCTGAACGCAACGTTCATGCAGGCCCGTACCCAAGGTGGCCGTTTGCCCCCGGGTGGTGGTGGTCTGGGTGGTCTCGGTGAAGGCTCCTACCTCGACAACGGCCTTGCGTACAGCAACAGCTTTGGCATGGTCAGCCTGAACGTCGCGGCTTTTGTCGATAATGGTGACGACAGCAACACCGCGTTCGCTGGTCGCCTGAACTTCGATCTGGGTCCGGTCGACTTGTACGTCGCTCACAACCACGCTGACGACTACGTCGATCACCCCATCGGTGGCCAGGATTTCCGCGCTTCCAAGATCGGTGCTGACTGGCGGTCGGGCCCGTTCCGCCTGGTCGGTGAAGTGACCGACTTCAAATGGGAAGATGCTGCTGGCGACACCGCAGCCGATGGCAACACCTACTTCCTCTCCGGCACCTACACCATGGGCCGGAACGATTTCGTGCTGAACCTGGGGCACGCCCGTCTGAAGGATGATAATAACGTCGACTACGCTGCTGTCGCTGTGAAGCACAACTTCAGCAACCGCGTGATGGCGTTTGCGGGCGTTAGCTACAACAGCACCGATAACTCTACGCTCGACAGTGACAGCGATGTGATCGCTGATACCGGTAGCCTGTCCTTCACCGGTGTTGGCGGCGGTATGCGGGTGTCCTTCTAAGGACAACCACTGCTACCAAGCGGTATAACAACAAGTTTGTAGCTTGTTTTGCGGGGCCCCCAGGGGCCCCGTTTTTTATGCGTGACCGGGCCCCGTTGGGGCCTTTTTGCGTTTGCGGCTGGTGGTTCGAGTCGGGGCATCACCTGCGTATTGGGAGACTAGGCTGAGCGGAACGCATTGCACCACGCGACGCCGGACCAGCACGTAGTGAGCGGCCCGTTCTGCGGGCCACGATGCAGCCTGTCAGGTGAGACAGACTCGCTTGGTATCACTGCGCCGGGGGCCTGCTCTCCCTTGTCATCCCGGCCGGAGCGCAGCGGAGAGCCGGGATCCGTCTGGTCATTGTTGCCGGAGGGCTGGGTTATGGCGAGCGGGGGGATCGCGGATAACCGCGTTGCGGTTTCCGGGATGACGATTGGGTGTGGCGGCGTGCCATATGGCAGGTCTGGTAGATGGGGTGACTCCCGCCGTTGTTGGTGCGTTTCGCGGGGCTCAACGCACCCTACGAGACGGACTGGGCTGGCTTCGGTGATCCTTGTCATCCCGGCCGGAGCGCAACGCAGAGCCGGGATCTACGGTATCGGGGCTCGTAGAGGGTCTGCGCAATCCGCAGGTAGAGCCGGTCGGCACGCGTGGCGAGCGTGCGTCAGGCCGGGTCGGGGCAGAGTTCGAGGATTTGGTTGAGGACGGCGCAGGCTTCCGGGTAGGCCGGCATCGGCACCTGACCGGCCGGGTGGGGGCTTGCGTTGCGTTGCCGCCAGTCGAAGGACTTTACCTGGTGACAGAGGATGTAGCTTGTTCGTGCGTCCGGCGTGGTACCCGCCACCACGGCGAAAGGGTTGGTGGCGTTATAGTCGGCGGTGGTCATGGGGAGCCCCGAACCAGGGAGGTACGGCGCTTGAAGCTAGCGGGCGATAGAACAAGGAAGGGGTGAACATCTTGCATCTCCCGCCGCGCCTGGGGATTGCAGTCTATCCAGATCACGTCCCGGCGCTTGGGTACCCAATCCCTGGGTGTTGCGCGTTTCATCATCGTTCATTTCCGATCGCGTCCGTGCACATGGCCTCGCCGCCGTGTACATCCGGGGCGAATCCTTCCAGCCGCTCCTCCAGGTTCATGGATGGAGCGGTTTCCGGGCGGATCACGATCTGGTTGCCCTCGACCGATACGATGACGGATTGGTCGGCCTCCAGGTGTGCGGCGCGTGCGATGGGCGCGGGAAGGCGAACACCCAGGTTGTTGCCCCAGCGCTTGATTTTCAGTCGTGTCTCGGCCGTAGCGATATCCGCATGATGTATGGACATTGTTTAAACAACTGTATAACCCCGGTGTGGGGGCGTGCCAGGAGTTCGTGTCAGGGCGGACAGGCGAGATCCCGGATAACCGCTTGGCGGTTTCCGGGATGACCATCGGGTGTGCGGCGTTCGAAGATGGCGGGTTGGGCCGAAGGGCCCCCCGCGCCGTTGCCAGTGCGTTTCGCGGGGCTCAACGGTCCCTCGGGAGGTGCTCGTCCACAGGATGGCGATGAGCAAAGCCAATCGCATCAGGGGGACCTCGCGAGCAGGGTCGACGCGGGTCTTGAGGGTGCGGTGAAAGGTGACGTTTGAACCTGCCGGTGCGGTATCGGGTCTCGCTGAGGGTCTGCTAAACCCGATGTTAGACCCCGTCGGTGTGGCGGTTCGGCCCGACGGGATGTCGCAGGCCTGACTCGTCTTCGTGGTGGACGGGGCTGGATTTGCGTCGCCGCCCATCGCCCCACAGGCGTGCTCTTACCTCCTGCGGGTATCTGCACGTACCGCAAGACTACTGGTCCGAGGTGAGCCCCGGTGGAAACCCAGTCTATTTCGGCTGCGCGATACGGAAGGAGGTTTCGAGGATATGCGTGCTGGCCTTGATGAAAATGCGGTGTTCCCCGGGCTGGCTTACCTGTAGCGGGGCTGCATGCACAATGTAAATGGCTTCCTCGGTTTCAGGTGGGGCCTGAAGCGGGTTTGCCGAGATGGGCCGCGCCTCGTGTCCGTCGGGTGAGCGGAAGACGAAATCCGCCTTGGTGGTTGGTGTTACCCCAGAGAAGCGAAAACAAAAGGCGAGTTGGCTAATGATCGTGGGCAGTTGGTGCACTGTGACCACGGAGCCGGGATAGACTCCCATTAACGAGTATCGGCCGTCCGCTTCGAGGCGTACGTCGTCGCAGATCAGGAGGTCGCCGAGGCGCGGGGTTTTGGGGTTGGCGGGCATGGTGGCATTTGTTACCGATTGTCGGTCAGAGTACCAGCGGCTCGGTGGTGAATGAGCGCGAGGGCAGGGTCTGACCGGTGGATGTGTACAGCATGTCCGCGAAAGCATCCGCGTACTGATGAACCGCAGTGAGTGCGGGCGACCACGGGCGCTTGAAGGTTTGGGCATCCATGATCGAATAGCACGGATTGAGTTCAAAGATGAACGGTCGTCCGTCTGCTTCGCGGGCATAGTCAACGATCGCATAATCCAGGCCCGTCCGTGCCTTGGCCTGGAGCAGCTCCGCTGCCTCCTCCGGTTCCTGGTCAAGGAAGGTGTTGTTCTCCTCGCGATGTTGCTTCTCACGGGCCATGTCACGCGAGTCCGCGTGGATGTTCCAGTGAGGGGAGGAAATGACGTGTCGGGGTATGGCCTTATTACCTACCAGCACGCAGCGGTACTTTCGGTAGAAACCATCCGGGTCGACAAAATCATGGAATTCGGCAGCGATGGTTCTGCGGCCAAACGTCTTGGGCGAGAGGTCGAGCGCGGCTGAACGGTCGCGGACGTACTGCATGGTCGAACCCAGGTGTGCAAGTTCGTCGCGTACTATCACGGGAAACTCCAGGTCGGGTGCGTCGATCAGCTCCGCGGCGTTTCGCACATAACGAACCCGTGCGGTCCTGAAACCCGACTCCAGCAGCAGTCGGGACAGCGGAATGCGTTCGCATTTGTCTAGCGCGGCAGGGCGGTTAATAAACGGCTTTCCTTGATCGTTCGCTGCCCGTTCCAGCCGGGTCATGCGCTCGCGCTGAAATGAGCTGTTGCACGCGGCGTTCAGTATCACGTCGGCATCGCTGACGCTGGATATCGCGAGATCTTCGATGCGCCGACAGTCCAACCGTATGGCGTGATTCCGCCACAAATAATTGAAAAGGTAGTCGTGGATGGTCGCGCCGTGTTCCTGAAACACCGCGATCACGCGAAGCCTGGGAAGCTGCCTGATCATTGTGGGTGATGTGTTGGCAAGGCAACCAGGGTGCGCAAGCTCCAGGCCACCTCAAGCTGCTCGCTGGAGTTGATGCCCAGGTATGCCTCTACTGCCTCGAGAATTTGAGAGTCTTCCAGGCCCTGCAGGTCGAACAGGGTCCGGAAAAAGAAGGCGAGCTGTTGTGCGTCCGCAAAGACCCAGGGGCACGAGACGCGCTGGTCCAGATGTACCGACCACCCGGAGGCAGCGAGCTCGTCTAGTGTCAGGTTAGACAGGTAAAGCCCTTCGTGTCCCGTGCTGTTGTGGGCACCGACGAAGTCATCGAGAAAACGAGCAACAGCAGAGTCTTCGTCTACGTCACTGAGCACGAACCTTCCGTCCTCGCGTGTGACGCGCCGGCATTCGTCAAAGAAGCCCTGTTTGCACTCCAGGTGGTGAACACCCGCAAGGCTGACAACGGCATCGATGGACTGGTCCTTCCAGGGGAGTGGAAGGAGTTCTGGCCCATGTTCTGGTTTGTCCCGGTCTACGTGAGGGGCCGGGCCAAAGGTGTCGCACGGTTCGTGTGCCCAATATGTCGTACTTGCCGGCAGGTAGCGACCGAGATAGCCGCCTCCGGCGGGAACATCGGCGACCATATCGTTGGGACGCGGCCGCAAGTGACGGACCACTTGAGCGAATTCGCGGTCCCGCGCATTCGGTACCAGCTTCATCGCCTGGTGGTAACGATTCCCTCTTTGCTGGAAGAGACTTTCATAGTCTTCCATGCGACTCATCCCTGTTCATCCGTCTTGTGTTCCTGCGGGCGTTGGAGCAATACCGCTGCGTAACCAACTCCATCGTGCGGTGGCTGTGTGCTGCCTGCAACCGGTATACAAAAAAGGGGCGGTACCGCTGCCGGTACCGCCCCGATTACGTCGGCCGTACAACGTGCCGACAATAACGCCTAGTTGAAGCGGTACCGCACACCCAGATTCAATGCCGTCTCGTCACCAGCGCGGATCTCACCAAGAATGCTCATGGCGGGGTTGATCTGGTATTCCATGCCGCCCAGCAAACCGAGTTCGCGTCGGTTCTGCAGCCGCAGCGTGCCAGTTGAGCCGTCCAATTCTTCGATTTCACTCGAACGCACGAGATCGTATTCGCTTTTCACGCGCGCGTATTTCAGCCCGCCATATGGGCGGAAGTCGCCGACCACGCGTTCGAGAACCAGGGCGGCGTGCCATTCCGAACTCTTGTGTCCGTCGACGGACACCACTTCGTTACTTCCTTCCCAGAAGATCGGTGAGTAGGTATCCCACCCACCTCCAGCGTCCCGGATCTGATACATCACATCCAGGTTGAGCGCGACGCCTCGCTCATTCCACTCGTGAAGGTTGAACCGTCCGCCCACTGCGGCAAGCCAGCCTACGTCGGTGGATCCAGATTGAAAACCGGCCGCCTCCTGTGAGATTGGGCCAAATTCGTCACGGTCTCGGCCGGTGAAACCATCGCCTTCGGAGAAAGACTGTTCAAAGTAGCCGTTGATGGAGC
Organism: Thioalkalivibrio sp. AKL12; assembly: GCF_000377925.1. Classification (NCBI taxonomy): domain Bacteria; kingdom Pseudomonadati; phylum Pseudomonadota; class Gammaproteobacteria; order Chromatiales; family Ectothiorhodospiraceae; genus Thioalkalivibrio; species Thioalkalivibrio sp. AKL12. The sequence goes on along the minus strand of NZ_KB898891.1, from coordinate 81,877 downwards.
TGAAGTTGCTGAGTCGGGACTGGGTCGCACCCACTCGCCCGTAGAGCTCGATCCGCGGTGTTACTGAATAGTTAAGCTGCGCAAACAGATCGGTTTGTTCCTCGTCGGCATTGAGCCCGTTGAAGCCTTCGGTGAAGGTTTGGCCCCCTCCACCACCATTGATGGGTCCATCAGAGATGGGACCTTCATCCAAGCGATCACCATTGGGACTGGTCGAAGTGACGCTTCCAACCTCGGCATCCCCGTTTTGGGACATCTCCCTGCGAGACCGTTCCACACCGATACTCAGAGACCACCGGTTGTCGGCCGAGGTGGCCATGTTGCCCACCGGTGCCGCCAGGAGGCTCGCGGGTGCCAGCGTGCCGGCGAGGCCAAAACCCAGTGCCAGTGTCATGACCGAGCGAGTGAAGGTTTTCGAGTGCATGTTCTCCCCTTTTTGACGTCTAGACCAAACAAGTCAGTCCTCGGACCGACATTCTCCAGCAATGATGCTAAAGAGTCGGAGGCCCAGGGGCAATCCCGTGTCCGTCGCGGATGCGGGACCAGACGTCACGGCGTTGATACAGATAAAGCGCTAGGTGTGGCCGTTCGTTGGGGCTGTAATCGAAGGATTGGTAATCCGTTAGCCTGGCAGATCGCGCCTGGCCTTGATGGGCTTCAGGCTGCTGCGACTTACAACGACCACGTTTTGAGGCGTAAGCGTGTTCGTGCCATCACGTAACGGGATCGACGCGGATTTCGAGGGTGAGGGTGTCGCGGTCGCGGGTGGTGCGGCGGGAGGCGAGGCCGCGCTGCTCGGTGGCGCTCTCGCTGTGGACGCCGCCGAGGGTGTGCCAGGCGCCTGGCTCCAGGGTGAGCTGGGTGTCGATGGCGTCGCGGTCCACGGCGCCGCGCGCGAGGGGGCGTTCGTGGAGCTGGGAGATAGCCACGCGCACACGGCCGTCGGGCTGGACCTGGGGGCGCACGCGGAAGCCGCGGGCGGTGTCCTGTAGCAGGGGTTCGACGCCGACGCCGGCGCGGCCGTGGATGATGCGGAAGCCGGCGGTGCGGGTCTCGCCGACCAGGATGATGGCGTCGGTGCCTTCGCGCAGGCGCAGGTGCTGGGTCTGGTCGTCGCGGCGCGTGGTGCGCAGGCGCTGGGTGGTGATGCGCCCTTCGGTGCCGTCCGGGCCGCTCTCGAACTCGAAACCGCTGCCGCGTTCGGTTCGCGGGGCGTCGCTGTGGCGGCGCACGGAGAGGATGAGGTCCTGGGTCGGGGCGTCAAGTTCGGTGACGACCTCGCGGATCTGCTGGAGGGTGTGGGCGTCGGCGCGCACCAGCAGGCGGAAGCCGTCGCCGCGCAGGGTGGCGGTGTCGCCGAACAGGGCCTGGAGCTCGGGCAGCAGGCTGTGGGCCGGACGGTTTTGCAGCGGCAGAACGGCGACCTCGGCGTGGGGTTCACGCGCGAGCGCGGCTCCGGGCAGGAGCGTGCCGGCGGTTAATGCGAGGGCGCCTCGTAGCCAGCGGCGCCGATCCACCATGCGGGGCATGTCAGACGAGGAGGCGGCGGAGCTCGACGGCTTCATCGCTGAGACTCCAGTTGGCCTCGAAATCCTGGGCTGCGCGCTGGGTGCCGGGCCGGTCCTCGACGTCGCCGCGCAGGATGCGGCGTCCGCCGGCCTGCGTGAGCTGCATCCAGCCGCTGTGGTCGGCGATGGCGGTGACGGTGAGCGGGCTTTCCTCCGCGGCCTCCAGCCGGCGCACCGAGACGGCGCTGGGTAGACGCTTGATGCTCTCGACCAGGCTCGGGAGTTGTTCCTTCAAGGCGAGATCGTCGTCCACCAGCAGGCGGATATCGGTATGGCGATGGCGGCGCGCGATGCCGGCCAGCTCGGCGCCGAGGTCGGCACCCGCGATCTCGGCCAGCAGCGCGACGCGGGCATGCAGCCAGAGGCGCCGGCGGGTGGCGGCCAGGAGTTCGGCCAGCAGGGCCTCGGCGTCGATCAGGGTCGGGTCGCGTTCGGGGGTGGTCATCGGCGTGTCGCTCGCGTGCTGGGTGCTCCTCTCAGCATAGGCGAGTGCGGGTGTGTTCGCATCTCCGGGTTCGGTGGTGGTTTCGTGCGGCGTCGGGGGCCGGCTGGATTCGTTGGTTTCGGGGCGGGGATTCGCGTGCAGGCACGCTCCCACAGAATGCCTCGCAGGATGCCGAAGAGCGTAGCGAATCGCATCGTGGGTGGGGTATGCCCCGTGGTGAGTGGTGCGTTTCGCAGGGCTCAACGCACCCTACGTTTGTGGGTGTTGCGGGGTGAGGGGTGTTGCCGATTCGCGGGCGAGTCGGCGCCCACAAGGACCCTCGTAGGATGCGGATGAGCGCAGCGAATCGCATCACGGGGAGCGTGGCCCCGGAATGAGCTATAGCGGATGCGCGGCCAGGCCGTGGTTGGGACGGCTCCAGGGTTGGCTGGGTCGTGCGATCGGGGAGTGGATGCGGTGGAGCATGCGGCGGTGGGGGATGCCGGCGTCTTCGAAGGTGTCGCTGATGACGAAGAAGTCGTGGCGGGCGTAGAAGCCGATGCGGGTGCTCTGGGCGTTCAGCCAGACCTCGCGCCAGCCGTGGCGGGCGGCGGCGTGGACGGCGCAGTCCAGCAGGCGCGAGCCGATGCCGTGCCCGCGCCAGGGTTCGCGCACGGCCATGCGGCCGATCTGGCCGGAGGGCAGCATGCGCAGGGTGCCGACCGGTTCCTCCCCCGGCCCGGTGGCCAGCCAGTGCAGGGCGGCGGCGTCCAGGCCGTCGAACTCCAGTGGTTCGGGCACGCCCTGTTCCTCGACGAAGACCTCGCAGCGAACTTGGGACAGGGCCTCGGCGTCGGCAGGCCAGGTGGCCTCCCGGAAGGCGATGCGGTGTTGCATGGCAATCCTCCGTCGGGACGCCGTGAGGGAGAGCCCCGATCCGTACGCGCGCGGACGGGTGGATGAATGGCTCCCCGGCCTTCCTGGCCCTGGGTCCCGAACGGAAAAGTTTAGTCTACGTTGGGGCATTCTTCCTGTGAGTTAGTTAGCGGATCGTGAGCCTCGCGAACCAATCACTGTGCATGAACCGGAGGTGCCTTTTGTCGTTGTGCGCGCCGCGCGGCCATCCATGGGCGCGTGCGGGTGGCAGGGCGGGGCGATCGCCACGGCGCTTCGCGCCTCGCGATGACCGGTGAACGTTTGGCGCCTGGTTTGAGCCTGCGATGCACTTGCGCGAATGCAACTGCGGGCAACCGGGATGCGACGGATTCAGCGTTGGCCGATCAGGGTGTCGCGGAAGCGGCGGGACAGGGGCTCTTCCGGGTGCAGCCAGATACCGAAGTAGGCCGTGGCGAAGTCGTGGCCGGGGACCTCGATCAGCGGTGTGCCGTTTTGCAGCAGGCGGGTGCCATGGCCTGGGCGGTATTCCAGGGCGTAACGGTCGCCCGCCTCCATGTCGCGGTAGGCGGCGTTGAAGGTCTCCAGCCGGTCGGACAGGGCCGCAAGGGTGTCCGGGGTCTGCTGGTCTTCGAGCAGGCTGTTTCCACTCTTGCGGAAGTCGTCGGCGCTGATGGCGCGCAGGTACTCCAGTTCCAGGCGCTTGGGTACGTCGGCCGTCAGTACATCGTCCGGAGCGACGTCTTCCGGGACGTAGAGCGCGCCGACGTAGACGCGAAAGATGGTGTAGCGATAGAGCCGCCCGGCGCGCAGCGGGACGGTCGTGTCGTCGATCGTGACCGTGTCGGCAAAGCGGACGCCGTCGATCTCGGTCGCGGCGCTGGCGGGTGCGACGGTCAGGAACAGTGCAAGCAGCAGCATGGATGCGAGCAGGGTCCCGCGGCGGGTGGCGTGGCTATTCATGGGGTGGTTCCTCCGGGCTGGGCTGAAGGCGCGGCGCGTTCGCGCGCGTGGATGCGTTCGCGCAGGGCGTGCTGGGCGTCGGCGTCGATGGGGAAGCGCCAGATCAGGGCCATCGCCGCGAGCTTGAACAACACCGGCAGGCCGGCGTAGGCCAGCGCCAGCACGAGCAGGGCGGTGGGGCCGTTGTCGCCGTCGGCCGAGAAGCCGGCCAGGCCCAGCAGCGGGAAGCTGATGCCAACGGCCAGGGCCAGGGCCAGCTTGGTAGCCATGCCCCACAGCCCAAAGAAGAGTCCGGCGCGCTCGCCGCCGCCGTCGGCGGTGTCCTGGTCGATCACGTCGGCCTGCATCGCAGCCGGCAGCGCCAGGTCCACACCGAGGCTGAGCCCGGTCAATACGGTGATGGCGTAGAACGCGAGCACGTCGCCGGAACCGAGGAACGGAACCCAGATAAAGAAGGTCGAGGCGAGCAGCATCGACAGCGTCCACACCCGGTGCTTGGGCAGCCGGCGGGCGAGGCGCAGCCACAGGGGCAGCGCGAGGATGCCGGTGGCGAAGTAGACCAGCAGCAGTGGCCCGGCGTGTCCGGGGGCCTCCAGCACGTGGGTGATGAACAGCAGGAACAGGGTGGCCGGGATGGCGTTGGCGGTGCCGTTCAGGACCCAGGCGAGGACTAGGCGGCGGAACGGTTGGTTGGACCGCAGCAGGGTCCAGCCGGCGCGCCAGGGCACCGGTGCCAGGCGCCCCGGGCGCTCCGGCACCCGCCAGAGCAGGACGACGAAGGCGATCGGCAGCAGCACCCACAGCAGGACTGCAAGGGTGGCCAGCGCCGCGCCGGCATCGTCCTGCAGGCCCAGGACCGCGGGGAGCGCGGCGGCCGTTACCGTGCCCAGGACGACGAAGCCCTCGCGCGTGGCGGTGATGCGCGAGCGCTCGTGGTAGTCGCCGGAGAGCTCGGCGCCCCAGGCGGCGTAGGGCAGGGCGACCAGCGTCCAGCCGAGGTAGACCAGGGTGCTGAAGATCAGCAGATACCAGGCGCCGGCATCCGCCGGTGGGCGGAACAGGAAGGGCGCGGCGATCAGCAGCAACGGGACGCCCGCAAGCATGACCGCGCGCCGCCGCCAGGCGCCGGGGATGCGGTCGGACAGATGGCCGATCAGCGGGTCGGTGACGACATCCAGCAGCCGCGCCAGCAGCAGGAAGACGCCGACCAGGGTGACGCCCAGGCCGGTGTGCTCGGCGTAGTGCGCGGGCAGGAAGACATACAGCGGCAGGCCGAGGACGGCCAGGGGCATGCCCAGGCCGCCGTAGGCGAACAGTCGCGGCCAGCGTAGTGTGCTCACCTCATCGGTTCGCGGGGTCATGGCCCGGCGCGGCGGGCTGGACGGGACTTTGCAGAACCGCCTGCATCAGGTTCACGCGGGCGGTGTCGAAGCCGACCTCGCAATAGGCGAGGTAGTAGCGCCACATGCGCAGGAACGACTGCGAGTAGCCCAGCGCCTCGATGACCGGCTCCGCCTGGCGGACCTCCCGGTGCCAGTGGCGCAGCGTGCGCGCGTAGTCCTCGCCGAACAGGGCCTGGTCCTTGACTGCGAGCCCGGCGCGCTCGGCCTCCGCGTTGAAGCGCGGGACCGAGGGCAGCATGCCACCGGGGAAGATGTAGAGCTGGATGAAGTCCGCGTTGCGGCGGTAGTACTCGAAGGCCTCCTCCGCGATGGTGATGACCTGCAGCGCCGCGCGGCCGCCCGGGCGCAGGCAGCTGCGAACCTTGGCGAAGAAGGTCGGCCACCAGTGTTCGCCCACGGCCTCGAACATCTCGATCGAGACCACGTGATCAAAGGTGCCCTGCAGGTCGCGATAGTCCTGCAGACGCAGCTCGACGCGGTCGCTCAGGCCGGCGCGTTCGATGCGGGCGCGGGCATAGTCGAGTTGCTCCTGCGAGAGTGTCACGCCGGTGACGCGGTAGCCACGCTGCGCGGCCATCTCGGCAAAGCCGCCCCAGCCGCAGCCGATCTCGAGGATATGCGCGCCGGGTTCGGCGTTCAGCTGGTCCAGCAGGCGGGCGTACTTCTGCGCCTGGGCCTGTTCCAGGGCCTCGTCGCCGCGGGTGAACAGCGCCGACGAGTAGCTCATGGTGCGGTCCAGCCACAGGTTGTAGAAGTCGTTGCCGAGATCGTAGTGGAAGCGGATGTTGGCGCGGCTCCCGCGGCGACTGTTGCGGTGCATCCAGTGGCGCATGCGGTCGATGGCGCGCTGCCATGTCGGGCGCTCGGCCATCGGCGCCAGGGCCTGTTCGTTGTCGGTGGCGAAGCGCAGCAGCGTCTGCAGGTCGGGGGTGATCCAGTCGCCACTGATGAAGCCTTCGGCGAAGCCGATATCGCCGTGGCGCAGCAGGCGCAGGATGGCCCGCCACGGGCGGCGGAAGTGCCATACCGCCTCGACGCCGGCCTTGCGCCCGCGCAAGGTGATGCGGTCGCCGGACGGACCGATCAGGGTGATCTGCCCGGTGTCGATGTCTTTCAGGGCGCGGGCGACCAGGCGCAGGGCCCAGTCGCGCCGGGCCGTGCCTTCCTGCGGGGTGTCGATGTGGTCGAGGGCCATTAGTCGATCTCCTGTGCGGGGGGTGCGGGCCGTGGGTGATAGCGCCCGCCGCGCCACCAGATTCTGAGAGCCTGCCAGTGGATCAGCGGCAGGATCTTGAGGGTCATCCAGGGTTTCTTCAGGAAGGCGGCCAGCAGGGCGCGGTCGCTGAACGGGCGCAGGCGGCCGTGTTGCGAGGCCACCAGCATCAGGTCCTGGTCCTGGTATTCGTTGATCGCGATGCGCAGCGATGCGCCGGACTGCAGGCACGGCGGCGTCAGGGTGAAGGCGTAGCGCGCGTGCATGTCGATGAACGGTGACACGTGGAAGGCCTTGTTCTTTTCCTGGCGCACGGGGAGGGCCATGGGGGCGCCGTTCTCGTGCAGCAGGTAGTGGTGGTGCTCGCCGAAGGTATTGCGCACCTCCAGCAGGATGGCGCGCAGGTCGCCGTCGGCATGCCGGGCGTACCAGACACTGAGCGGGTTGAAGGCGTGCCCGAGGACGCGCGGCATGGTCAGCAGGTGAATCGGGCCACCGGCCAGGTCGATGGCGTGTTCGGCCAGGTGGGCCTCGATCCACGGGCGCCAGGGGCGGCCGTCGCGCGGGCCGTGGTCCCGGGTGCGCAGGCTGAACAGGTTGAAGCGATTCAGCGAGAACAGACGGCAGCGGCGGGTGGTCTCCTCCAGGCGATCGATATCGAACAGCGCGCTGGTTACCGGGTAGCGAAAGCGATATTGCTGCGGAAAGAACCGCTGGTGCAGCACCGTGCCATGGACCAGGGCGGCGTCCATTCACGCGCTCCGGGATTGCGCAGGCGGCGCGTGCGCCGGTTCCGCTATGCCGCCGTGAATGGCGGAGCCCGGTTGGCGGGCGGTCTGCATGGGGGGGTGCGCAGGGCAGGACCAGGGCGGTTCGATGCCCAGCGATCGCCCGATGGAAACGGCCGAGCGCAGTCCATCCTCGTGGAAGCCGTAGCCCATCCACGCACCGGCGAAGTACAGGTTGTTCTCGCCCTGGGTGGCCGCGAGGCGCTGACGCGCCTTCTCCGCCGCGGTGTCCATGACCGGGTGTTCCCAGTGCTGTTCGCCGAGCACGGTGTTCGGGTGCGGCTCGCGCCAGGGGTTCAGGCTGATGATGTAGTCCTGGCGCCGTTCCAGGCGATGCAGGCGGTTCATCCAGTAGGAGACCGAGACGCTGTCGCGCGCCTGGGTGGAGCGCCCGGAGAGATAGTTCCAGGAGGACCACACGCGGCGCGAGCGGGGCATCAGCGCCGGGTCGGTGTGCAGTACCGCGCGGTTGGGCTGGAAGCGGCAGGCGGCGAGCAGACGCTCGCGCGCCGGGTCGGCCTTGTTCAGCAGCCAGCGCGCGGTGTTGGCGTGGCAGGCGAACACGACCGCGTCGAACCCCACTGCCTGATCGTGGGTCAGGACCTGCCACCGGTCGGCCTCGGGGATCACTGCGCGCACCGGTTGGTGAACCACGCTGCCGGGTTCCAGGCGCCCCGCGAGCCGCTGGACGTACTCGCGGCTGCCGCCGACCACGGTGCGCCATTGCGGGCGATCACGCAGATCCAGCAGGCCGTGGTTGTGGAAAAACTGCAGGAAACTGGCGGCCGGGAACTCGCGGATCTCCTCGGGCGGGCAGGACCAGATCGCGGCCGCCATCGGCAGCAGGTAGTCCTCGGTGAAGCCGCGGCCCAGGCGGTGTCGGGCGAGAAACGCGCCGAGCGTGCCCTCCGGGCTTTCGCCACGCTCGAACAGGCCCTTGCCCAGGCGGTTGAAGCGCAGGATATCGCGCGCCATACGCAGGAAGGTCGGGCGCACCAGGTTGCGGCGCTGCGCGAACAGGGTGTTCAGATCGGAGCCGGCATACTCGACGCCCGCGGGCTGGCGCGAGTAGCCGAAGGACATGTCCGTATCCTGGGTGGGGACGTCGAGTTCCGTGAACAGGCGGGTGAGCAGGGGGTAATTGCGCTCGTTGTAGACCACGAAGCCGGTATCAATGGCCGTGTGGCCCTGCGGATCGGGTACCTCCACCGTATGGGCGTGGCCGCCGAGCTCCGGTTCCGCTTCGAACAGTTGGACCTGGTGCCGGGTCTGCAGAATCCAGGCGGCGGACAGGCCGGCGATGCCTCCGCCGATGACGGCGATGCGCGAGCGTTGCATGGTGGTGGATCTCCGGGCCGCAGGGCGATGTACATCTTATACAATAACTGTACAATCTTTGTAAATGGTGGCGGTAAAAAGTTCCCCGGCTTCCAATAGGAGGGCGGTTTACCGCGAAACAGGCGCAGCGGGAGACGCGGATCGTGAACACAGACAAGCAGGCGCAAGCGGGCGCACCGGAGTGGCCGGCAGAGGTGCGCGATGCACTGACGACCCACGAGATCGTGGGCATCACCTCCGGGCTGTCGGATTTCCGGGATGCCGAGGCGCTTCTGCAGGCGACGGCCCCGGGGCGCTGGCAGCGGCTGGAGTGGGGTATGGGCTCGGCCCATAACCGCGAGCAGTTCCATGCGTTGCAACAGGCCACCGGCGCCGCGGTGCTGCCGCTGTTTGTGACGCGTGAAGGGGTGATCGGCGGCCTCCCTGAACTGCGCGAGTACCTGGGCCACCGGGCCTTGCAGGCGCGCGGCGAGGGCGCGCGCCCGGATACCCCGGCACCTGCATTGCAGGTGCTCGGGTACGCCGGGCTGCTACCCTTCGCGTTCTTCGGCATCGGCGCCTGGATGGCCCAGCCCGAATGGCAGGTTTTCGCACTGGAGGCCCTGGCGCTCTATGGTGCGGTGATCCTGTCGTTCCTGGGGGCGGTCCACTGGGGCATCTATCTGGCGGATCGGCAGCACCGGGTGGGTCCGCTCTCGGCGCCGGTGTGGGCGGTGGTGCCGTCCGTCCTGGCCTGGCTGGCGGTGCTGCAGCCGCTGCCGCAGGCCTTGATGACGCTGGCCGTGCTGTTTCTTGGGGTGTGGTGGGTGGATCGGCTGAGCCTGCAACGGCGGGCGTTGCCCCGTGGCTATCTCGGTCTGCGCCTGATGCTGACCGTGGGCGCGATGCTGGCCCTGGCCTCCGGCCTCGCGGTCACCATCGCGGCCTGAGCAGGAAAGAGGAAGAACGCGAGAATGAACGAGAACAAGGAACCATCGATGAACGCAGATGACCGCATGGCCGACGAGCCGACGGCCACCCCTGCCTCGGGCCAGCCGCTGGCCGCCCCGGAACAACTCGCCGAGCACTACCGCGAGATTCTCGCCGGGCTCGGCGAGAATCCGCAACGCGAGGGCCTGCGGGACACGCCGATGCGCGCAGCCAAGGCCATGCAATATCTGACGCGTGGCTACCAGCAGGACCTGGACACCATCGTGAATGATGCGCTGTTCTCGTCCGATAACGACGAGATGGTCCTGCTGCGCGATATCGAGCTGTACTCCCTGTGCGAGCATCACCTGCTGCCGATCATCGGCAAGGTGCATGTCGCCTACCTGCCCGATGGCAAGGTGATCGGCCTGTCGAAGATTGCCCGCATCGTGGACATGTTCGCCGCGCGGCTGCAGATCCAGGAGAGCCTGACCCGCGAGATTGCCGAGGCGCTGATGCAGGTGACGGGGGCCAAGGGGGTTGGCGTGGTGGTGGATGCCAAGCACATGTGCATGACCATGCGCGGGGTGGAGAAGCAGCACTCCTCGATGGCGACCTCGGTGATGCTGGGCGCCTTCCGCGAGGACGGGCGCACCCGGCGCGAGTTCCTGAACCTCATCCGCGGCAGCCGCGACTGAACCCCGACCGGGCGGCGTCGGGCGCGTTCAGCGCAGCGGGATGCTGAACGAGATGTAGTTGACCCCGGCCATGCGCATGTGGCGAACGTCCTGCGCCAGGCTGTTCAGCAGGTAAAGGCCCAGCTCGCGCAGCGATTGTTCGTCGCTGGCCGTCCACTGGCGTGCCTCGCGCAGCGCGGCCTCGTCGACCTCGGCCGCGGCGGTGCGATCGATCATTTCCACCGCCAGCGTCTCGCCTTCGCGTTCCAGACGTACATCGACCGGCCGGCTGCGTCCCGGCTCGCGGGCTGCCTGCTCGGACAGATGCATGAAGACCTCCTCCAGGGCGATCTGCAGTTTGACCGATTGCTTTTCCGGCAGGCTCAGGCTTTCGCCGAATTCCTGCGCCATGGCATGGACCTGTGGCAGGGAATCCGCCTCGGGCTCGAAGGTCGCGCGTCGATGCGGGCGGGGCCGCAGGTTGAAGATCATGCTGAGTGCCACCGCCACCGTGCCGCCGGTGGAGACGCCGTTATTCAGAAACGGGCTCAGCGCCTCCGGGATCAGGTGGTGGAAAAACAGTTCGTTCTGGAAGATGAAACCCGTCGAGAAGGCGACACCGATGATCAGCCCGCTCTGGTAGTTGAGGCCGTCCTGGGCGCACAGGCGGATCCCCGCGACGAACAACAGGGCCAGCAAAATGAGCAGGAACGCGCCGAAGACGGGGCCTGGCAGCGAGATCATCAGCATGTTGAGCTTGGGAATCAGCGCGATCAGCGCGAGAAAGGCGGCGAAGTAGTAGCCGACCCGGCGGGCGGCCATGCCGGTCAGCTCGATCGAGGAGACGCCAATGCCATAGGTCGTGTTGGGCAGTGTGCCCAGGCTGCCGGCGATCATGTTGCCCAGGCCGTCCGCATACAGCCCGCCGCGCACGCGGTCGTGGTCGATCTTGCGCGGGGTGCGGTAGGAGTTGCGCTGCGCGACCTGGGTATCGCCAATGGACTCCACCGCTCCGACCAGGGTCACGATCGCGAAGGTCAGAAGCAGCGTGAACCAGGTGGGCGAGAACTCGAAATAAAAGCCGGGCCATTCCAGCGGCGGCAGGCCGAACCAGGCGGCCTCGGTGACCTCCGAGAAATCCGTGACGCCGAAGATCATCGCGACCACGATCCCGGAGCCCAGTCCCATGATGGGCGCCCACAGCCGCAGCAGGCGTCCGCCGAAGACCGCCACGAGAATGGTGAACCCGAGGGTGAACAGGGCCACCACCAGCGCCCGCCAGGTCCCCTCGTAGTCTCCTTCACCCTGCATCATGTCGGCTGTGGTGGGGATTACGCCGAGCACCACCAGCATGATCACGACCCCACTGACGGTGGGCGTGATGATGCGGCGGAATAGCCCGAGATAGCGCGCGAACAGAAACTGTACCGGGGCCGACAGCACTGCAAGGGTGCCGACCAGCGCCATGCCGCCGACCAGGGCGGCCTCGATGCCCACGGCCAGGTAGGCGGTCGAGGTCCCCATGAAGATCAGGTAGCCCGATCCGATCGGGCCGACGCGGCGGACCTGAATCAGTGTGGCAAGCGCGCTGCCGATGAGGGCGGCGAATACGGTCCACTGGGTCGCGGCCAGATCGAGACCGATGGCGCGGGCCAGGATCAGGGGGGCGATGATGATGGTCGGTGCGACCAACAACAGGCTCTGCAGCGCACTGATTGTGCATTTGACCGGAGGCGGGTGATCGTCTACCTCATAGATGATCTTCGACTGGGAAGCTTCGGCCACGGTGCCCCCTGGGCGCGGTTGGCGAAAGCGCGCAATCATAACAGCCACGTGGTGTCGGGAGCCCAGGAGGTTTTGGTTGGGCGTTGCCCGCGAGTCGTTGGGGACGGGCAACCAGACAAAAAAAGACCCGGCGCAATGGCCGGGCCCAAGATCGTTCAGACACCCGTGTGATGGAGGGTTGTGATCTGAACGGCGGGTCATCGGCTGCCGTTGCCACGAGCCGATGATTTCCGCAAGTTGTATAAGTGGACAGGGACTGTGGAAACAGGTTCCTGCCACCCGCCGCAAGAATGTGGCATGCGTCACATTTTCTCCCCCCTGGCACCACGGAGTCGCGATGCGCGGTCTTGAACAGATCCCCTGGCTGTATGACGGCCTGATGGCCGGTGCCGATCTTCTGGGGCTGCGCCGCTGGCGACGGCGCCTGGTCGAGGGCGCCGAAGGCCGGGTGCTGGAGGTCGGGTGCGGGACCGGGCGCGATCTGCCGCTGTACGCGGATCCGACGCAAGTGATCGGCATGGATCCGGACCTGGCCGCGCTGCGGAGGGCGCGACGCCGTGCGCCGGCGGTCCCGCTGGTGGTGGCGAAGGCCGAGGCGCTGCCATTTGCGGATGGGGTGTTCGATAGCGTGGTCTCCGGCCTGGTTTTCTGCAGCGTCCAGGACCCGCCGCGGGCCCTGGGCGAGGTGCGCCGGGTGCTGGCGGACGGCGGCGCGTTGCGCATGCTGGAGCATGTGCGCCACACCCGCCCGCTGCTGGGACGGGCCCAGGACCGGGTGCAGCCGGCCTGGACCTGCGTCACTGGCGGTTGCCATCCCAATCGCGATACCGAGGCCGCGGTGGAGCAGGCCGGGTTCTGCATCGAACCCGAGGATCGCGTGGCCCGTGGCGTGATGCGGCGCTTTGCCGCGCGGGTCTGCCGAGCGCCCGAAGATCCTGCCGGACGCAACGCCGGGAAGACTGACTGAAGGTCGAGGGCCTTGTTCACCACGAAGGGCACGCTGGCGCGAAGAAGGGGAAGCATCGGCGACGAGAGTTCCGGTGCTGATCGTCGTTCGTGCAGTTGTGCGTTGAAAATCCTCCCGCGTGCGAAAAAATCGTGCATGGAGGCTCAAGTCTTGCGGGATGCGGCCGTCACCGGGGGAAGGCCCGTCGTCCTGAGCGCTGGTGGGCCTGTACATTCAGATTCCGGGAGTACCAGGATGGACGCAAGCGCGATTGCCGCAATGGCCACCCAGCAAAGCCAGCAGCAGCTGGCCATGCAGAAAGATGTGGCCCTGCAGAAGAAGGCGATGGAGTCGCAGGAGATGGCCGCTCAGTCGATGCTGGAGGCACTACCCGACATTGGCGAGATGCAGGCCGCCACACAGGGTCTGCCGGCAAACGTGGGCACCAACATCAACACGACCGCCTGACGCCCCCCAGTCCTTTCGCCCTGCAAGGCCCCGGCGCGTTACTGCCCGGGGCCTTTTCGTTTCCTGATTGGCAACGAGCGTCAGCCAGGCTCAAGGCCCGTGCGGGCCCGGGTCTCCAGGCGCCTCCTACATCGTCCTCCCGGAAACCGCGCAGCGGTTATCCGGGATCTCCACGGTATGAGTGACCCGTACGTTGGGGCTAGAACGGCGTGTGGAGATCCCGGCTCTCCGCTGCGCTACGGCCGGGATGACGCGGAAGTATTTTGGTCCCGGGTGTCGGAGCCGCTGTGTCCGGATGCCCCCGTACCCCGCGATCACGCGGTCTTCCATCCAGAGCCGTCGCGCCCTGCGCGGCAGGCCGGGAGCCTGCCCTGCACCGTGCCTTGGGTGCCCTCTGTGGTTACACGCCCCGGTGTTTCCTTCGTCTCTTTGAGTGCTTCGTGGTGAACCCATTCAGGCGGCCGTCCGTTACTGCCGCTGCGCCTCGAACTCGATCATCAGTTCGACCTCGTCGCCAACGATGTCGCGGGTCAGGCCGTAGGTCATGCCGAAATCGGAACGATCAAAGCTGCCACGCATCGACGCCCCCAGCACGTACGGGCGGCCGAACAGGCCACCCAGCGGGAACGGGTAGCGCCCGACCTTGTTGATGGTCACGTCGAGATGGATGGTGCGGGTCTCGCCCAGCAGCTCCAGGCCGCCGCTCAGGCGCCCGGTGTTGTCGCCGGTGGGCTGGTAGCGCGTGGCGGTGAAGCGCATCTCTGGGTATGCCTCGACGTGCAGGAAGTCCTCGTTGCGCAGGTGGTCGTCGCGCTCGGCGTGGTTGGTGAACACGCTGTCGGTCTTGATGACGAAGAAGCCGCCCTCCAGTTCGCCGGAGTCCGGGTCGAAGGTGAACTCGCCCTCGGCCTCCAGGAACATGCCCATGACCTTGGCGTAGCCGGCGTGATCGACCAGGAAACCGACTGCGAAGTGGTCGGGGTCGATGACCCAGCGGTCGGCATCGGCCAGGGCGGCAGCGGGCAGGGCGAAGGTTGCGGTCAGCAGGCAGGTCAGGAGCGTGGAGCGCAGGCGGCTGGAAAAGCGGTGGTTGCGGGCGTCAGTCATGACACACCTCCGGTCGGTGGCGGTACAGCCAGTGGATATCCACGGCAAAGGACAGGCCGAGGGCCAGTAGCCCGGCCAGGGCGATGGTGATGCCGGCGCTGGCGGGCAGGCCGGGGATCAGCACCAGAAGCAGCACCACGGTCTGCAGCACACAGACGGTCTGGCGGCGGCGGCTGGGTGGCAGCGCCCCGGCCAGCCAGGGCCAGGGGCGGGCGGCCAGCACGAAGGCATAGCGCATCAGCCCGATCAGGATCACCCAGGGGCCGACTGCGGTCATCTGCCAGGCGAGCACGGACAAAGCCAGGATCATCGCTGCGTCCAGTTCCATGTCGAAGCGGGCGCCGAATGCGGTGGCGCTGTCGGTGCGCCGCGCGACGGCCCCGTCGAGCCCGTCCAGCAGCAGGGCCAGACCCGCCAGCGCAATCACCCAGAGGGCCAGCAATGGGTCACCCGTGGCAGGGGGGACGAATACCAGGGCCCCCAGGGGTGCGGTCAGGGCGGCGCGCAGCAGCGTGACCCGGTTGGCCGGGCCGGGGCCACGCCCGTCCCGGGCCAGTCCGTCCGGGGGGGTGGTGGTGGCGAGCAGGGCGCCGAGCATGAACCAGAGCACGACAAAGCCGATGATTGCGTGCGGTCCCAGTTCGGCGTGCAGCATCAGCGCCGCCGTGACGACCAGGCCCAGCAGGCCGGCGACGAGCCCGTCGGCCGCCCAGACGCGGAGACCGGTCCGTATCCGTGCCGCGGAGCGACGTTTGGCGGTGGATGATTCCATGTGGGGATTGTAGCCCTCCGTTGGAGGTCTCCGGGGCCTTGCCTTGCGACCACGCCGCGCGCCGGGAGTTGCCGCTTGGAATACGCTTCGCCCACACTGCGCGGATGATGACGCCGCCTTGCACCCTGACCTTGCAGTGCTTCCGGTGAACACGCCGGCTCCCGAACAGGCCTTCTGGGTCGTCCGTCCCGGCACGGGCGAACTGCGCCCGGAGGCACTGGCGGAGCCGGCCTCGGGGGAGGTGCGGGTGCGCACGCAGTTTTCCGCGATCAGTCGTGGGACCGAGGCGCTGGTCTTTCATGGCCGGGTCCCCGCGAGCCAGCATCAGGCAATGCGCGCGCCGTTCCAGGCGGGCGAGTTCCCCGGGCCGGTCAAGTACGGATACATCAGCGTCGGAACGGTCGAGGCGGGGGGCGAAGGGGATGCGCCGCTCGGGCAGCGGGTGTTCTGTCTGTATCCGCACCAGAGCGCCTACGTCGTTCCCGCGGACGCGGTGGTCCCGATCCCGGATGCGGTGCCCGCGGAGCGCGCGGTGCTGGCGGCCAACATGGAGACGGCGATCAACGCGGTCTGGGATGCGCATTCCGGTCCGGGGGATCGCATCGCCGTAATCGGGGCGGGGGTGGTCGGGCTGCTGGTGGCCTGGCTGCTGCGCGCGATCCCCGGCACCGAGGTGACGTTGATCGACCCCAACCCCCAGCGCGAGGCTGTGGCGGCCCGGCTGGGGTTGAGCCTTTGCACCCCGGACGCGGCGCAAGCGAATCCGGACCTCCAGGGCCTGGACGGGGTCGTGCATGCCAGCGGCAACCCGGCCGGGCTGGAGCAGGCGCTGGCGCTCGCCGGGGTCGAGGCCCGAGTGGTGGAGATGAGCTGGTACGGCGATCAGCCAGTGCCGGCGCCGTTGGGCGAGGCCTTTCACTCGCGGCGGCTGACGTTGCGCAGCTCGCAGGTCGGACGCATCCCGCCGGAGCGCGCGGCGCGCTGGGACTATCGCCGCCGCCTGGCGCTGGCGCTGTCGCTGCTGACCGATCCGGCGCTGGATGCCCTGATCAGTGGCGAGGATGCGTTCGCCGACCTGCCGACGGCAATGCAGCGTGTCTCCGGGCCCGAGGCCGAACGCACGCTCTGCCACCGTATCCGTTATTGACCCTTTTCCGATTAACGCGACCTGCGGGGAATTGCACGATGTACAGCCTGAACGTCCGTGATCATTTCATGATCGCCCACAGCTTTGCCGGCGAGACCTTCGGCCCGGCCCAGAAGCTCCACGGCGCGACCTACGTGGTCGACGTGACCTTCCGCCGCAAGGCCCTGGATGCCGACGGGCTGGTGGTGGATATCGGCCGCGCCAGCGAGGTGGTCAAGGCCCTCCTGGGGGACCTGAACTACCAGAACCTGGACGAGCGCGAGGAGTTTCGCGGCCAGAACACCACCACCGAGTTCCTCGCCCATGCGTTGCATCAGCGCGTGGCGCGCGCCATCCATGCCGGCGAGTTGGGCGAATCGGCCCGCGAGCTGGACGCGGTGTGCGTGACGCTGAACGAGTCGCACGTGGCCTGGGCCAGCTACGAGGCGGCACCCTGAGCCGAATGCGTGAGCTCGGCCTGGTGGTGCCGGGGTCGCTGGAGCAGCGCACCGGGGGGTATCGCTACGATGCGCGCATGGTCGCGGGCTTGAGGGCGCGCGGCTGGACGGTGACGGTGCGCGAGCTGGAGGGGGCATTCCCCGGGCCGAACCCGGCGGCCGAGTCGGCCCTGGACGCCGCGCTTGCGGGCTTTCCCGATAGGCGGGCCGTGCTGCTGGATGGCCTGGCGGCGGGTGCCTTTCCCGGGGTGCTGGCCCGCCACGCCGAGCGCCTGCATCTGATCTATCTGCTGCATCACCCGCTGGGTCTGGAGACCGGGCTGGAACCGGCGCGGGCCGATGACCTGCTGGCGCGTGAACGCGCCGCCGTGGGTCAGGTCGAGGGCGTGCTGGCCACCAGTGCTTTCACCGCCGGGCAGGTGGCCACCTGGGGGGTGTCTTCCGGGCGGCTCCAGGCGATACCGCCGGGGATCGAACCGCGCCCGCAGGCGTTGGGGCCCGGTCCCGGCGAGCCGCCGCTGCTGCTCTGTGTGGGGTCGGTCGTGCCGCGCAAGGGCCAGCTGGAACTGGTGCAGGCCCTGGCGTGCATACGGACCACGGACTGGCGGGCGGTCTTGGTGGGTTCGCGGGTGCGGGACGCGGCCTATGTGCAGCGGGTGGAGGCGGCGATCACCGAGGCCGGGCTTGGAGACCGGATCGAGTGGGCCGGCGAATGCGATGATGCGGCGCTGGAGGGCTGGTACGGGCGGGCCTCGCTGTTTGTCCTGCCCAGCGCTTACGAGGGCTTCGGCATGGCCTATGCCGAGGCAATGGCGCGCGGCCTGCCGGTGATCGGTACCACCGGTGGGGCGATCCCTGCGACCGTGCCGGAGGCGGCCGGCCGGCTGGTCCCGCCGGGAGATATCGGGGCGCTTGCCGAGGCCATCGACGCCTTGTTGGTCGACGATGGAGCGCGCCACCGGATGGGACGGATGGCACGCGACGCGATGGCGGAACGTTCGGACTGGGATGGTGCGGTGGCCGCACTGGAACAGACGCTGGAGGCGTGGCTGCAATGACGGAATCCTTCGACGCCGACTGGCTGGCCCTGCGCGAGGCAGCCGATCATGCCGCCCGGCCGGAGGCCCTGGTCGAATCCCTGCGTGCGCATTTGGCTGGGCGTCGTGTCGCCGCCCCCCTTGAGGTGACGGATCTGGGCAGCGGCACCGGCTCCAACCTGCGCTACCTCGCGCCGCGACTGCCGCCCCCGCAACACTGGCGGCTGGTGGACCACGATACCGGGCTGCTGGGCCGCGCCGGCGCTCCCGGCGCCGGGATCGAGCTCGAGCGGTGGGTGAGCGACCTGGCCGACGATCCGGCTGCGGCCCTCGCGAGCGGATCATCGCTGGTGACCGGTTCGGCGCTGCTGGATCTGGTTTCGGAGGCCTGGCTGGACCGGTTGCTTGCGGCCTGCGCCGAACAGGGTGCCGCGGTGTTGTTCGCACTGAGTTATGACGGGCGGATTCGCTGGTCGCAGCCGCATGCCCTGGATGCCGAGTTGGAGGACGCGGTCAATCGGCACCAGTGCTCGGACAAGGGGTTCGGCGCGGCCCTGGGGCCGACCGCGGCGCCGGCCTGTGCGGCGCGGCTCGAGGGGCTGGGGTACGGGGTGCAAACCTGCGCCAGTGACTGGCGGATTGACGCGCATCGGGCGGGGCTGGGTGCGGCCCTGATCGACGGCTGGGTGGCCGCGGCCAGCGCGATCGACCCGGGCCGGGCGGCGGATCTGCGTGCCTGGGGCAAGGCGCGCGCCGTGGCGCTCGCCCGCGGCGAGGTCGAGCTGACCGTCGGGCATCAGGATGTGCTCGGTTTGCGCTGACCCACGCCGCCCGGGTGTTTTAATCAGCATCCCCTTACAAGGGAGAATTGGCGCCGATGTGCTGTCCATTATCCTGTTCGCTCTGGAAGGCGTTTCGGTGCAGGATAGAAATAGGTAATGGAATGAACGCTTGACGGAGACCCCGGAGTAGCGCTGATGAATGCATTCATCCGTGTTGCCCGAGTCGCTCCGCCAATGGAAAAACCGGAAAAGGTGAGGCATGGAACAGGCAGACAACAAGCAGAGAAGTTTCGTTAATCGCTACTGGATCCTGATCGTGATCGTGCTGTGGCTGATCGCCTGGTCGGCGCGCGATGTACTGGCCCCCAGCGCCGATGCGGTGCCGGAGGACACGGATGTCGAGGCCGTTGCGGTCGCCGAGGATGCCCCGGCCCCAGCGGACGAAACAGCGCCGCGTGAGGGGCGTTTGTCGGAGGGCGACATGGACCCGATGACGGGCGAGGCCTACGAGCGTGAGGACGAGGGCAGCGCACAGCGCCCGATCCCGGACCCGCAGGAACAGGCGCAGCTCCGGGCCACCGGCGAGCCGATGAGCGAAGAAGAGGTCGCGCGGCAGGTGCAGGAGGCGCTGGAGGCCGGGCGTGTCGCCTACTGGCGGGGCGGACCCGAGGAGGCGGTCGAGGTGCTGCGCACGGCACTGGAAGACATTCCGGCCACCTCGGCGCAGCGTGCCGACCTCTACGGCGAGCTGGGCAACGCCCTGTATGCCGCTGACGATGCCGCGGGCGCGATGCGGGCCTGGGACAGCGCCCTGGGGCTGTTGCCGACAAGCGAGCGGCGTTCGATGATCGAGCGCCTGGCGCCGGTGTATGACCGCCACCACCGCGATGGCGCCCGCCACCTGCGACAGTACCGCTAGGTCTTTCGCGCTGCCGGAAGGCGCGGGCAGGGCAACCGAAAAGGCCCCGGGGGTGCACACCTCCGGGGCCTTTTCTTGTGGGGGCGGCCGTCTGCCAGCCGCAGGTTCAGACTAGCTGGTAGCGGTGCAGCTTGCGCCACAGGGTGCTGCGATCCATGCCCAGGGCGCGGGCGGTCTGTGAGCGGTTTCCGGCATGGGCGACCAGTGCCTCGCGCAGGCGCCGGGCCTCCGGATGCTCGCTGGGCTGGCCGTCGCGGGTCGGGTGGCCCGCCCGGTCGTTCGGTTGGCCGTCGGGAGCGTGGGCCGGGTCATGGCGGTTGGTGCGCGGCGCATGGATCGTGTCCGCCGCATCGGCATCCATCCGGATCGGCTGGGGCAGGGGAAAGTCGTCCACCTGACCATTGCGGGCGTGCAGGGTCAGACACTCGAAGACGTTCTCCAGCTCGCGGAAGTTGCCCGGCCAGGGGTGCTCCTGCAGCCGTTCCTTCAGATGCGGCGCGATGCGGATGCCGTGGTGCACCTCGTAGGCCTGCAGGGTGGCTTCCAGATCCCGGGGACGCTCGCGCAGCGGCGGGATTTCCACCGTGGCGACCGCGAGGCGGTAGAACAGGTCGGTGCGGAACGCGCCGGCCTCGACGCGGCTGCGCAGGTTCTGATTGGACGCGGAAAGGATGCGCACATCCACTTGCCGGGTGGTGTTCTCGCCGACGCGTTCAAAGGCGCCATCCTGGACCGCGCGCAGCAGCTTGGCCTGCAGGCGCGGGCTCATCTCGCCGATCTCGTCGAGGAACAAGGTGCCGCCGTCGGCCGCCTCGAAGCGCCCGACCCGGTCGTTGACCGCCCCGGAGAAGGCCCCGCGGGCGTGGCCGAACAGTTCGGATTCCAGCAGCTCCTCGGGGATCGCCGCGCAGTTGATCTCGACGAACGGGGCACGGATGCGGCGGCTGGACTGGTGGATGGCCCGGGCCAGGCGCGTCTTGCCGGTGCCGGATTCGCCCATGAGCATCACGCGCACGTCGCTGGCGGCCACGCGCCGTGCGAACTGCAGCGTGGGCCGGCAGCTGGCGTCGTGGGAATGGAAGTGGCTGTCCTCGAGCCCGTCCTGTCCGTCCTCGCTGACGGTTTCCACCGCGGTTGTTCGCCGGCGCTGCGGTTGCAGGGTGATCAGACGTAGCGCGCGCTGGTCATCGTTCAGGCGCAGTGGCTGGCTGATCACCTCCAGCGGGAGGGTCTCGTCGTCCAGCTCCGCCATTAGCGAGAAGTGCAGGGCGTGCGGCGTGCTGTTGGCGTCGGCATCGTGCTCGCCGGCGGCAATGGCGGCCTCTTGCAGGTGTTGTTCGAGATTCAGTGGTCCGAGGTTCGCCAGGGTGAGGCGGGCATCGGAGGGGATTTGCAGCGTCTGGTGAAAGGCCGGGTTGGCGAACAGGACACGGCCCCGGGTATCGCTGATGAGGTGTGGGTCCCGACTGTGTCGGATGCAGATTTCGGCCAATTCCGTTGTGGTCATCCCGCCTCCTTTTCTTGTTGGAGGGGTCGGCGGAAGCGGTGCGGTGTTGCAACATCCGGGGGCACCTGCAACACCCCCGGTATGGCCCGTTTCGCCAATCCCTGTCTCGGTTATAGCGCGAAACGGGGTTGTTGCAACAGTCATTGCTTAAATATCAGTAAATCCTAATTAAATGATTGTTTTATAAGAAAGTCGCTATATTGGCATGTACGTTGCTTGTAGTTCGGCATGAGTTCTTCTACAACTATGGGCAATGGATATCCGCCTCGGTCGTCAGTCGGCAGAACGCCCCCGCCAAGCGGGCTTCGTTGCCGCGCGCCCCAGTGCGGCCATTCCCCGATCCGAGGCCCGGTGCCCGTGTGGGCAGCACGGCTCGACACCTTCTCCCATCGCGGCGTTCGACGCGAGGTACTGACGATCATGTTTGCGCGAGTTTCCCGACGCCTCCTGGCCCGCACCCTCCTGGGTACCGCACTGGCCCTGCCGCTGTTCGGCATCTCGGCGGCCCACGCCGCTGGTCCGATCCTCACGGTGGAGCCGGATCAGGCGGCCACCCAGACCGTTAGTGGCACCGTGGTCCCCTATCGTGAAGTCACCCTGACCGCTCAATCCGCGGGGCGCGTGGTGGATGTGGCGGGCGCCGAGGGCGACCGCTTCGAACAGGGGGCGGTGCTGGTGGCGATCAGCGACGACCGGCTGCGCGCCCAGCGCCAGGCGGCTCAGGCCGAGATGCGCACCACCGAGGCCGCGATCCGCGAGGCCCAGATGCAGTACGGCCGCGAGATGGTCTCGCCGCAGTCGCGCAGCATTGGCCAGATGCCGGGCATGGGCGTGCCGTCGATGTTCGACCAGATGTTCACCCAGCCGATGGGCCAGGTCATGGGCATGGGCGATCCCGCGCTGGATCGCCGTACGGATCTCTATTCCCGCTACATCGGCGTGGATCAGGCGCAGGCGCGCTGGGAGCAGGCCCGGGCCCGGGTCACCGAACTGGACGCGGCCATCCGCGACACCCGGTCCGAGGCGCCCTTCGATGGCCTGGTGATGCACAAGCACGTGGAAGAGGGCGATACCGTCCAGCCCGGCCAGCCGCTGGTGAGCTTCGGCCATGTCGAATTCCTGCGCGTCGAGGCGCAGGTGCCGGTGCGGCTGGTGAGCGGCCTGCAGGAAGACGACTACGTGCAGGTGCGGCTGGATACCGGTGACGAAGTGGAGGCCCGGGTCGCCCGGATCTTCCCCCTGGCCGACCCGCAGCGCCACACCGTCACGGTCAAGTTCGACCTGCCGCAGGGCGTGCGCGGTGGCCCGGGCATGCATGCGGCGGTGCATCTGCCGCAGGGCGAGCTTTCCAGTAACCGGGTCGTGATCCCGCGTTCGGCATTGATCCCGGGCGGTGCCTTGCCGCGCGTGGCCGTGCTTGATGGCGAGGGCCACGTCCGCGTGCGCATGGTGCGCCTGGGTGGCGGACGCGGCGACCAGGTGGTGGTGACCTCCGGGCTGGAGCCGGGCATGCAGATCCTGGCCCGACCGGGCGCGGGTGTGCGTTCCGGCCAGCCCGTGGGGCGCGGTTCCCCGGATTCGGGCGTCGGACGCCGCGACGGTGTCACGGACCCCTGGAGCCGTATGTAGGGATCCATACCCGGCTGCAGGCCGGGACTATCAGCGCCGGTTGCTGCCCCCTGGCAGGTGCACCGGTGGCGACGCGCCGGCCGAACCGGTGCTCGGGACGCCAGACTGACAACAGGACTGTTCAAGCTCGATGGCCGAAGACGACAAACAATCCGAGACCGGTTTCCGGCAGAAACACGGTGACCCCGGCATTGCCGGGCGCATGGCGGCGGCCTTTATTCATTCGCCGCTGTCGTCGCTGCTGCTGATTGCCAGTATCGCGATCGGCATCCTCGGCCTGATGGTGACGCCGCGCCAGGAGGACCCGCAGATCTCCGTGCCGATGGTGGACATCATGGTCTCCTACCCCGGCGTGCCGTCCGAGCAGGTGGCGAGCCTCGCGGCACGGCCGCTGGAGCGGCTGATGAGCGAGTTGTCCGGGGTGGACAACGTCTACTCCGTGTCGCATCGCGGCGAGGCGATGGTGACCGTGCAGTTCGACGTTGGCGAGGAGATGGAGTCGTCCATCGTCAAGGTGCACGACAAGCTGATCGCCAATCGGGACCTGATGCCGCCCGGCGTCAGCGAACCCATGGTCAAGGCCAAGGGTGCGGACGACGTGCCGGTGGTCAACCTGACCTTCTGGTCCCATGAGGTGGACGATGCCCTGTTGCGCCAGATTGCGCTGGATGCGCAGCAGCAGCTGAACGAGGTCCCCGACACCAACCAGAGCTTCGTGGTCAGTGGGCGCGAGGAGCGCCTGCGCATCGAGGTGTTGCCGGAACGCCTCGCGGGCTATGACGTCAGCCTGGACGAGATCGCCCAGGCCGTGCAGTCGGCGAATGTCGAGGGCGCGGCTGGACGCATCGAGAGCGGGGGGCTGAGTACCGCGGTGTACACCGGGCGTTTCTTCACCGGTGCGGCCGATCTCGAGCAACTCCTGGTTGCGGTCAGTGACGGCCAGCCGGTCTATCTGCGCGATGTGGCCGAGGTAACGTACGGCCCGGGCGAGCTGGAGCGGTTCGTGCGCCACTACTCCGGTCCGGCAGCACCCCAACCGGATGCGGCACCGGAAGGCGCCGCGGCGGTCACGCTGGCCATTGCCAAGAAGCCCGGCAGCAACGGGGTGACCGTTGCCAACGACGTGCTCGAGCGCCTGGAGCGTCTGAAGGGCAGCGTGATCCCGGACAACGTCGAGGTGGCGGTTTCGCGCAACTACGGCAAGTCTGCCAACGAGAAGGTCAACGAGCTGCTCTTCAAGCTGTTCATCGCCACCTTCGCAGTGACCATCCTGGTGGGCCTGTTCCTGGGGGTTCGTGCCGCGGTCGTGGTGCTGATCGTGATCCCGGTGGTGATCCTGTTCACTGTGTTCAGCGCGTGGCTGCTGGGCTACACCATCGATCGCGTCAGCCTGTTTGCGCTGATCTTCTCCATCGGCATCCTGGTCGATGACGCCATCGTGGTGGTGGAAAACATCTACCGACGCTGGCTGATGAAGCGCGGCATCGATACCGAGACCACGGTGGATGCGGTGCGCGAGGTCGGCAACCCGACCATCCTGGCCACCTTCACGGTCATCGCGGCCCTGCTGCCGATGGGTTTCGTCTCCGGGATGATGGGCCCGTACATGCAGCCGATCCCGGTGCTGGGGTCCGTGGCCATGCTGTTCTCGTTGGTGGCGGCGTTTGTATTCACCCCGTGGCTCACCCAGCGCCTGCGTCCGAGCATGGCGTATCTGGAAAAGGCCACCGACAAGGAACATCGCCAGGCGGAAAAGCTGGGGCGGTTCTACCGCACGGTAATCCCGGGGCTGGCCGACAACCGGGTGCGCGGCTACGCCTTTTTGATCGCCGTCATCGTGATCTTCTTCCTGATGGTCAGCCTGTTCATGACCACGGACGTCCGCGTGAAGATGCTGCCCCTGGATAACAAGCCCGAGTTCCAGGTGATGGTGAACTTCCCCGAGGGCACGGCCCTGACCGAGACCGCGACGCTGAGCCACGACATGGCCAGCGCCCTGCGCGAGATGGACGAGGTGGTGGCTCTGCAGTCCTACGTCGGGACCGCGTCGCCGTTCAATTTCAACGGCCTGGTGCGGCACTACTACCTGCGCAACGAACCCTGGCAGGGGGACATCCAGGTGCAGCTGGTGGACAAGGGCGACCGCAGCCGGACCTCGCACGATATTGCCACCGAGGCGCGCGAACGCCTGACCCCGCTGGCCGAGGCGGCCGGCGCGCGCATCCAGGTGGTCGAGATGCCGCCGGGTCCGCCGGTGCTGCAGTCGATTGTCGCCGAGATCTACGGCCCTGATGCTGCCACCCGCCGCGCTGTAGCCCGCGATCTCGAGGGCATGTTCGCCGGTGCCGAGCACGTGGCCGATGTGGACAGCTTCCTGCAGGCGCCACACAACGTCTGGCACTTCGATGTGGATCGCGATAAGGCGCTGCGCCGCGGTGTGACCGTGGACACCATCAATCGAACCCTGGAGACCGCGATCGGCGGGCGGATCCTGGGCGATGTAAAGGCGCAGTCGCTGGTCGAGCCGCATTTGATCGAGATGCGTCTGCCGATGGCAACGCGCAATGACATCCGGCAGCTGGAGATGCTGCCGATCTCCACCCGGCAGGGCGGGTCGATCCCGCTGGCCGAGCTGGGCGAATTCGTCCAGCGCCCGCAGGACGAGCCGATCTACCACAAGAACCTGCGTCCGGTGGAGTACGTGACCGGCGAGGTGGTCGGGCGTCTGGCCGCGCCGGTGTACGGCATGCTGGAGGTCCAGGAACAGCTGGAGGACTACCGTCTTCCGGATGGCAGTCAGGTGCAGCCGCACTGGCTGGGGCCGCCGCCCAATGATGGCTCGACCGCCTTCGAATGGGCCGGCGAGTGGACGGTGACGTACGTGACCTTCCGCGACATGGGGATCGCCTTCGCGATCGCGCTGATCCTGATCTACATGCTGGTGGTCTGGGAGTTCGGCAACTTCGTGTTGCCGGGCATCATCATGGCCCCGATCCCGCTGACCCTGATCGGCATTATTCCCGGCCACTGGCTGATGAACGCCGAATTCACCGCGACCTCAATGATCGGCTTTATCGCGCTCGCGGGGATTATTGTCCGCAACTCGATCCTGCTGGTGGACTTCGGTCGCCAGGCGGTGGACGAGGGCCACGACGTGCGCGACGCGATGATCCTGGCCTGCCAGGCGCGTACCCGTCCGATCATCATCACCGCGCTGGCCCTGCTGGCCGGCTCCAGCGTGATCCTGTTCGATCCGATCTTCCAGGGCATGGCGATCTCGCTGATGTTCGGCACGGTGGTGGCCACCCTGCTGACCCTGGTGGTGATCCCGCTGGGCTGTATCTCCGGCCGCCGTGCCTTCTGCCCGACCAGCCTGGACGAGGACGGTGCGGCCACGGCGGGCTGTGGCAATGGCAATGGCCATGCTGTGCGTGCCGGTGTGACGGCCAGCCCGACCCAGGGTGCGTCTCCGGGGGCATCCGGCGAGGGGAATGACCTGTTCGGCCCGCGCGAGGGCGGGCCGGTCACCCAGGTCGTGCAATACGCGGGGCTTTATCTCAAGTGCCTGGTCGTGGCTTTCATCGAGGGCCTGCGCGACCTGGCGCTCGCCCTGGGGCGCCTGATTCGGTCTTTCATTGAACGCCGCCGCAATGGCGATGGCGGCCCCCCGCCGCCCAGCGGCGGATCGGGCGGTCCCTCCGCCGGGCCTGGCGGGCCGACGGGCGGTGCCCCGGGGAGCGGTGGCGCGTCGGGCACGGGTTCCGGCGGGGCTGCGGCGACTCCGCAGTCCCGTTCGGAAAACCCGTCGGCGGACTCGAAGCCGTCAGGCCCTGTTGCGCAGGCACCTGAGGCGACCGGCACCCCAGAGCGAGCGGCTTCCACCCCCGCCACCGGGAATGCCGGAGCCCAGGACGCCGGTGCCGTGCCGTCCAGCCGCGCTCAGGCTGAGAAGCCCGACGCTGGGACTGCGAAACAGGCGGCCACCTCCAGGACCACG
This sequence comes from Thioalkalivibrio sp. AKL12, assembly GCF_000377925.1. NCBI lineage: Bacteria > Pseudomonadati > Pseudomonadota > Gammaproteobacteria > Chromatiales > Ectothiorhodospiraceae > Thioalkalivibrio > Thioalkalivibrio sp. AKL12. Next base: position 55,167 of record NZ_KB898891.1, on the reverse strand, counting down.
TCCCGCGCCGGGGTAGGCGAGACGACCGCATCGACTACCCCGGTCGGGTCGCGTGCCGGGAAAGCCGGCTCCACGCGGGGTGCTGGCGATACCGCGGGGACCAAGGCTACGAAGAAGTCGCCAGCGGGCACCTCGGTAAGCGCGAAGGGCAAGTCCACCGCAGCCGCGAGAAAGACCCCCGGCGACACGTCCGTGTCCGGTGACGCCACGCAAGGACGCGCAAGCAGCACCAGCAAGGGCACCGGAACCCGGAAAACGGGCAGCGCGAGCGCGAACAAGCGCGCGTCGACGGCATCCAACAAGAAGGCCGGCGGGACAAGCAAGACCGGCACCACGAGCAGCAAGACCGGCCGCAAGGACAGCGGCAGCACCCCCAAGGGGAGCGGCAAGTCGGGTACACCCGGCAAGGGCCGCACCCGACGTGGGATTCGACTCAAGTGAACATGCAAGCAAGACCTCGAGGAGGTTCGCAATGAAGAAGCGTTTCAATTCCCGAATGATTGGTACCACGCTGGCCAGTGCCGCCGTGGCATCCGTGCTGGCCCTGGGCGTCGCCCAGGCCCAGGAACAGGGCCAGGGTCAGGGCTACGGCCAGGGTCCGGCGATGGGCCAGCAGGGCCCGGTGCCCGGCCCCTACGGGCATGCCCCGTACGGCTCCGGCATGGGCGCACACCCCGGTGGCGGGATGATGCAGCAGCGTGAAGGCTCCGGTGACTTCAGCTTCGGCATGTCCGGGCGCAGTCAGGGTCATGGCTACGGGCGCGGCCACGGTGATGGGTACGGCCAGGGCTATGGTCGCGGCCATCAGGGCTATGGTCCGGGATACGGCCCGGGGTATGGCCCCGGTTACGGCCCCGGTCCGCAGCAGGGTGGCTTCGGCCATCCGGGCATGATGCAGCCGGGCTATGGCATGCAGCAGCGTCAGGGCTACGGCCAGATGCAGCAGTTCGATCCGGACAACCTGCCGGAAGACATGCCAGAAGAGATGCGTGAGCGCATCCAGGCCCAGCACGCCGAGCGCCAGGAGCGCATGGAAGAGATGGAAGCCATGCGCGAAGCGCGTCAAAAGGCGATGGAAGCCGGACGTGCGGCGTACGAGGAAGAGATGGAGCGCCAGCGTGAGCGCCGCATGGAGATGATGCAGGAGCGTCGTGAATCCATGCAGGAAGAAGGCGAGTACTGATCTTCGGATCGGGGATCGCATGCCGACGGGCGCTGGTGCCCGTCGGAGTGGAAGCCAGACGGAGGCAGTTCGCCATGCAGGGCAGGCAGTCCGGTCAACCGAAACGCAGGCGGGTCAGAAACGCCCCGATACTCGGGGTATTGCTGGCCACGGGGTTTCTGTTGCCGGCCGCCGACCTGGCGGCGAGTGATCGCCACAACCCCTGGGCCTCTGGTACGCCGGAGGTGCAGCGGTCGGCCCCGGAACGCCCGCGCGGGCGTTTTCCGGACCGCGATTACGACCCGTCACGGCGGGGCGAATCGCGGGATGCGCCAGGCCCGCCGCAGCACGCTCCGGCGTACCGCGGCTACGGGCCGCAACACCCGTACGGCACACCGGGTGCTCCGTCGTTCCACACCCCTGGCGGGATGCCGGGGGGCTATCCATACGGGTATCCGGGGCAGTCCGGTTACCCGGGCATGGGCGGGCCGTCTTCGGTCTTCCCCTGGGGGATGGGCGGTTTCCCGTTCCCCTGACCAGTAAGGCGTGCATTCGGGAAGCCCTCCCCGCGTACACGCATTCAAATTGAGGGCATGACTCCTTCAGGAGGTAGCACCATGAACAAGTTGGTCAAAGCAGCAGTTCTCGCCGTTTCCCTGGGTGGCCTGGCCGCCCCGATGATGGCCTCCGCCCAGTGGGGCGGCCCCGGCTACGGGTATGGCCCCGGCGCCTATGGCCCGGGCTACGGCTATGGCCCGAGCATGCCGTTCTTCGGTGGCCCCGGTTACGGCTCCGGTCGTAATTACGGCATGGGCGACATGATGGGTGACATGATGGGTGACGGTAACTTTGACTTCTCCGCCAGCGGTCGTGGCCGCGGCCACGGCTACGGTCATGGCTATGGGGATGGCTACGGCCGGGGTTATGGTCAGGGTTACGGCCATCCGGGTTATGGCTACGGCCCGGGCTACGGCTACGGTCCGGGCTACGGCCCGCGGGGCTATGGCCCGCAGGGTCAGATGCCGCAGCAGCAGGGCCAGGGCAACTAAGCCCGTCGCTGTTCGGGCCTGCCCGGTGTCGGGCAGGCCCCTTTTTTTCGGAGCCGTGCGGATTGGTGGGTTGCGCGTAGCCGCCAATCCGCAATGCTCGAAGGAGACGCCATGCAGACCGTCGTCGCCAATCTGAAAGGTGGTACCGGCAAGAGTACCGTGGCCTTTAACCTGGCCCTGTGGTTGCTGGAGGGGCGTCGTCGCGCCCTGACCGTGGATCTGGATCCGCAGCGAACCCTCAGCGATGTGCTGGAGGTGCGCCACGAGGAAGGCTACGAACCCGCGCTGGACGGGGTCAGTGATCTCGATGCGGTCCGCTCCCGCGCGGGCGATTACGACGAGGTGCTGATCGATGTCGGTGCGTCGGACATGGCCTCCCTGATGACAGCGGTGGAGGGTGCCGACCGCGTGCTGATCCCGGTGCCGCCCAGCCAGGCGGACGTCTGGTCGACTTATCGCTTCGTTCAGCGCATTCAGGAGCAACGGGGGTCGCGTGATCGTCCCGAGATTCTGGCATTCATCAATCGTGCCGATACGCACCAGGCCGTGCGTGAGACCGACGAGACGCACGAGGCGCTGCAGCAGATCGAGGGGGTCCGCTTGCTGAAGCCGCGGCTGAAGCAGCGCATGGCCTTTCGCCGTTCCTTCAGCGAAGGGCTCTCGGTGCGCGAACTGGAGCCCCGCGGCAAGGCCGCCGCCGAGCTGGATGCCCTGGCTGTAGCCCTGTTCGGGCGCAACCGCCGCAAGAAACAATAATGTGTCGCGTCCGGTGATCACCGGACGGCGGGCACCGAGCAGGAGAGCTTCATGCGCTTCATACGCAATGCGTTGGTCGTGATCGGATTGCTGGCACTGATCGGGGTGGGGTATGCCATTTTTGCTTTCGAGCCCTACCTCGGTCAGGTCCGCTCGCTGGATTCCCAGGCGCCCAAGGTCTATTCGCAGATGGCCCGCACGGTGCTGGAGACCGGCGATGCCGCGGAGGCCATGGTCTACAAGCGCAAGGTGGACGCGGGCCTGGCGGTCGACGAGGTCGAGGATATTCTGCGGCTGGTGGCCAACGAGCTGAATCTCCGCAACGTCGGCGAATTGCCGATGGGGGAGGAGGTACGCAGCGTTACCGGGGAGGACTTTCCGTTCCTGAAGATCTATATGTTCTGTGATGTGGCGATTGCCGCGCAGATGGTTCGCCACAGCCCGGCGATGGCTGCGTATCTGCCGTGCCGGATCGTGCTGCAGGAAGATGCCGAGGGCAATCTGTGGCTGATGACGCTGGATCTGGAGCCGATGATCCACGGAGGGCGGCCGCTGCCCGGGGATCTGCGCGAGCAGGCCATTTTTGTGAAGGAATCACTGGAGGAAATCATCGACCGCGCCGCCGTCGGCGCCTTCTGACGGGGGTAGCGAACCCGATTCCATGCATCGACCAAGGGCGTTCAATGAGTGACGAGAGTAACAGTGATTTCAACAGGGTCCGCGACGAGGCGGACAAGGCGGATGCCCGCTCCCGGCGTGTGGAGCTGATTGTGTACGCCGCCTTGCTGGCCTTCGTGGTCCTGGCCATCTACGGGTTCTGGCTGATCACCAGCCTGACGCGGGATGTCAGCCAGCTGACCCAGGAGATCGCCCAGATGACCCAGGTGGTCGATCGCGACATGTCCACCATCGCCGGGCACATGGCCTCGATGGACCACCAGATGACGGACATCAACAACACCATGCGGGTAATGAACGAGGAAGTGGCGGTGATCGCGGGCAATACGCGCTCGATGGATGCCAATATCGGCTCGATGACGCGCGATACCAGCGTGATGGCGGGCGCGATCACGGGCATGCAACAGGACATGTGGAGTCTGAATCGCAATGTGGGGGCGCCCATGGGTATGATGAACATGTTCAACCCATTCACCGATCAGAGCGGTCCGGTCCGGGGTTCGCCGGGGCCGTATTACCCGCGCTGATCACGCGTTTCGACTGACGGAGTCCGCATGTTCAATCGTCCTGGCCCTCGGGTACGCAAGCAGCTCAAGCTGCTCAGCGACCGCCTTGCCGAAGAGAATCCGGTCCTGAAGGGGGTGGTCGACCCCTTCCGTGATCTGGACCGGGTCGGCTATGCGGCCGGTCTGCTGGATCCCACCGAAGACTCCTACGCCTTCACCATCTCCTGGTGGCCGATGATCGCCATGCTGGGGACGTTCTCGGCCGGCAAGTCCACCTTCATCAACGAATACGTGGGCACCACCGTGCAGCGCAGCGGTTCGCAGGCGGTAGACGACAAGTTCACCGTGATCAGCTACGGCGGAAGCGAGCACGTGCAGGAGCTGCCGGGGCTCGCGCTGGACGGCGATCCGCGTTTCCCGTTCTATCGCGTATCCGACGAGATCGAGCGCATCACCGACGGTGGCGGGCGTACGGTGGATCATTTCCTCGCGATGAAGACCGCGCGTGCGGAGCATCTGCGCGGGCGCATCATCATCGACTCTCCCGGGTTCGATGCCGACGAGCAGCGCGCGACAATCCTGCAGCTGACCGACCACATCATCGATCTGTCCGACCTGGTACTGGTGTTCTTCGATGCCCGCCACCCGGAACCGGGCGCGATGCGCGACACCCTGGAGCACCTGGTCAATCGCGTCGCCGAACGCAATGATTTCACCAAACTGGTGTTTATCCTTAACCAGATCGACACCACCTGGCGCGAGGACAACCTGGAAGAGGTTGTTTCCGCCTGGCAGCGCGCCGTGGTGCGTCAGGGCAATGCCACCGGGCGCTTCTATTGCCTGTACAACGAGAGTGCGGCGGTCGAGATCGGCGATCCTCAGGTGCGCGAGCGCTACGAGGAAAAATCCCGGCGCGACCGTCAGGAGATCCACGCCAAGATCCAGGAGATCAGTTCCTCGCGTTCCTACCGGATCCTTGGCTCGCTGCAGGCGATCGCCGAATCCATCGAGATGGACGTCATGCCGGCGCTGCAACGTGCGCTCGCACGCTGGCGCCGCCGTGTCATGCAGTTCGACGCCGGGATGTTCGCGGTGGTCGCGGTGATCCTGGGCCTGATTGGCTACCAGTGGACTGGTGGTGTGGCCCCGTGGACCGATGGCAGCGTCTGGCAGTCCATGGGCGAGCGCCCGTTGCTGACGGTCTTTGGCATCGTGGTGCTGGCCATCGTGCTCGGCGGGATTCACTTCTTCAATCGCCGCTGGCTGGCGCGCCGCATCGCGCGGACGCTGCCGATCGAGACCCCCGCCGGTAACTGGCGCGCGGCCTTCGAGAAGAACACGCGTCCCTGGCGCCCGATGATGGGACGAGCACCGCTGGGTCTGGGACGGCGGATGATCGGCCGCCTGCATCAGTTGCGCGACCGCGCCGAGGCCTACATCCAGCGCCTGAACAACCAGTTTGTGGATGCCAGCCCGGTCTCGCGCCAGGGCGGGCGGGCCTCGGCCAGCGATATCTACAACCCGAAGGAGCCGGAAGCCCCGGTCCCTGACCCGACGCCGGGCACGGATGCGCCCCGCGATTACGCCGAGCCGGAGGCGCCGGAGAGGCGCTAGGGGTAGGGGCAGGCATGATGCCTCCTCCTGCGCCGGCTCGCAGCAAGCAGCACGACCAGCGGGTGCGATTACCGGCCGCTAATGTTGTGCAGGAGGAGAACGATGACCATACTGGCGTGGCTTATGTTCGCGCTGGCCATGATCCTGGTGCCCATCTCGGTATGGGCCAGCATGGCAGCGCTGGGGGTTTGTGCCGGGTGTGCACTGATCCGAGACTGGCGCAGGGGGCGTCAGGCGTCGGAGCAGTAGGCTCTCCCGCCCCGACACCCACGGGCTTTAACCAACTGGGGACGGATCGTGCGCAGGGGGCTGTGGCGGATCCGATTCCTGTTACCACTGGAGGAGAAAGTAGAAATGAGTGATCAAAAGAAGATGGCCATCATTGCCACGAAGGGTAGCCTGGACTGGGGTTATCCGCCCTTCATCCTCGCCTCCACGGCGGCCGCTCTGGGCTACGACTGCGAGGTGTTCTTTACCTTCTATGGCCTGCAACTGCTGCGCAAGAAACTGGATCTGCAGGTGACCTCGCTGGGCAATCCGGGCATGCCGATGCCGATGCCGATGCCGGTGCTTCTGCAGGCCCTGCCGGGCATGCAGAAGATGATGACCGTGATGATGAAGAAAAAGATGGCGGCGAAGGGCGTCTCCGATCTGGGCGACCTGCGCGAGCTGTGCCTGGAGGCCGAGGTACGCATGATTGCCTGCCAGATGACGGTGGACCTGTTCGACATGGACACCAGCGAATTCATCGACGGCGTGGAATACGCCGGGGCCGCCGCGTTCTTCGAGTTTGCCGGCGAGTCCGATATCTGCCTGTTCATCTGAGCCGGCAGCGCGCCTGGCGCGCCCCTCAAGGCCCCGCGGCATTGCGCTGCGGGGCCTTTTTCGTTTTTGGGGTGCCTTCGTGCGCTTCGTGGCGACCGACAGAAAAAGGTCAGTCGTGGCCGGCGTACATGGCCTCGATGGCTTTGGCGTAGTGCTTGGTAATGACCGGGCGCTTGAGCTTCATGGTCGGGGTCAGCATGCCGTTGTCCACTGACCAGGGTTCGTGGACCACGTGGACGTGGCGGATCCTGGCATAGCCGGGAAAGTCGCGTAGCTGGTACTGCATGCGCTGGAGCAGGGCGCGCTCGGTAGCACGCGACAGGCGTCCGGCGGCACTGGGTTCGAGGTCGTGGTCCTCGGCGAAGGTCGCCCAGGCCTCGGGTTCGGGGACCACCAGGGCGCTCAGGAAGGAGTGGCCGTCGCCGACCACCATGACCTGATCGAACAGGGCATCCAGGGCGATGGCCATCTCCATGTCCGCCGGTGGGACCTTCTCGCCATTGGTCAGTACGAGGATGTCCTTCAGGCGTCCGGTGATGAAGATGCGGCCATCGTCGTCGATTCGTGCTTGATCCCCGCTGTGCAGCCAGTGATCCTGGTCGATCGTGGAGGCGGTGGCCTCTTCGTTCTTCCAGTAGCCAAGCATGACGCTGCTGGAACGGGTAAGCAGCTCGTCCATTTCGCCGATCTTTACTTCGACCCCCGGAAGGGGCTTGCCGATGGAGGCGGGCAGGTTGTCGTCCGGGGTGTTGACGCTGACCACCGGGCTGGATTCGGTCATGCCGTAGCCATGCAGTACCGGGAGGCCGAGGCCGATGAAGAAGCGGGCAATCGGTGGCGGCAGCGGCGCGCCGCCGCATACGGCGAAGCGCAGCTTGCCGCCCAGGCGATTCAGCACCTTTTGTGCCACGATTCGCTCCAGCAGGGGCCACAGCAACAAGCCCGGGGACCAGGATGCACGGCCCTGCTGGTGTTCGAAGCGGCGCCAGCCAATGGCCACCGTGGCCTTGAACAGGCCACGGCCGATCGCGGATTTCTCCTTCAGGCCGGCCTGGATGCGGCCATGCACACGTTCGTAGATGCGCGGGACCGAGATCAGTACGGTGGGCTGCACGGACATCAGATCCTCGCCCAGGCCCTGGATAGAGCGCGCGAAGGCGACCTCGGCGCCGATCAGCATGGGCATGTAATAGCCGCCGGTGCGTTCCAGCATGTGGGACAAGGGCAGGAACGAGAGGAAGCGGTCGGTATCCGACAGCGGTCCGGCGGTGGAAGAGGCCTGGGCGTTGTCGAGAATATTGCGGTGCGACAGCATCACGCCTTTGGGTCGCCCCGTGGTGCCGGAGGTGAACACGATGGTCGCCAGGCCCAGGGGGTCCAGGTCCGGGCGATGCACGTGGTCGGGGTCGCCGCGCTCCAGCCAGCGGTCGAGGTCCATCACCCGCGAGTCATCGGGCTCGCCTTCGGTGTGGCCCAGGCAGACGATGCGCTTGAGCGAGGGCATGTTTTCGAAGTGTTCGGACAGGCGGCGGTTGTGCATGCTCTCGCCCAGCAAGAGCAGGCGGGCCTGAGTCTGGCCAATGATGTAGGCGACGTTGTCGGGGCGGTCGTCGGTGTACAGCGGCACGGTAATCAGCCCCAGTTCGCTGGCGGCCTGGTCGAGGGCGACCCACTCGCGCGAGTTGCCGAGCATCAGCGCAACGCGTTCCCCGGGCTTGAAACCTTCGCGCGCCAGCGCAGCCTGCCAGCGATCCACCATCGCGGCCATTTCGCCCCAGGTGGTCTGCTTCCAGGTCTGGTCGTCGGCGCTGAAGTGGCGATAGGCCGGGGCATCCCGACTCATGGAGACCCGGGTGCGGAACAGCGCCGGCAGGGTGGGGGCCTGTTCCGGGGTGATGGTGGTCGACGACATGAGGGCCTCGCGCGCTAGGGTCCGATGACCCGGACGTTAGAGGAGGCGTCCATCCGGGGCAAGCGGGGCCCCGTGGACAACCTGTCGAGGGATCAAACCTAGCGAATCCCCAGCGGGTGGGCAACGGGCTGGTAGGCGATGGCGCCGAGGACCAGGCTGAGACCGATCAGGGCGATCACGCCGCCCCCGGCCAGGCCCAGGGACGGCCCAATGTAGGTGAGTCGGCCCATGCGCGTCGGGCCCAGCCAGCGACGGGTCCAGTCACGCGCGGAGACGGCGAGGGTCGCCAGCACCGAGACCGTCGCCGCTGTGCCCAGTGACATCGCCAGCACGGCGGCCACGCCAGCCCAGGCCAGGCCCAGGGCGGTGGAGACCGCCATGATCAGCACCGCGCCGGAACAGGGGCGAATGCCGACGGCCAGCACCGTGCCCCACCAGGTACCACGCTGGTTGGGATCCACGTGGTGCGGGGTGCCGCAGCCGCAGTGCGCGTCGTGTTCGTGCGCATGATCGTGATCGTGGGCTTGAGCGCGGTGGGCGCGATGCAGCCGCCACGCATGGCGCAGGGCACGAACCATCAGCCACAGCCCGAGCAGCGCGACCAGGGCGAAGCTGGCGATCTCCAGGGTGCGTACCTGACCCAGGGTGTCGCGGGCCAGCCAGCCGAACAGGCCGATCAACACACCGACCAGGGCGATGGCGGTGACGCCCTGCGCCAGCGCGGAGGCGGTGGATAGCAGGATGCCGCGCCGCAGGTTCTGCGGCTGGGTCAGCAGGTAGGCGCTGATCACCGCCTTGCCGTGGCCGGGGCCGGCGGCGTGGAAGATCCCGTAGAGCAGGCTGACCAGGATGAGCGCCCCGGCGGTTTGTGTGGTCGGACCGTCGCGCAGGGCGTGCAGGCCCTCGGTCAGGCTGCGGTGCAACTGCCGCTGGGTCTGCAGCATCCAGCCGGTCAGGCGTTCCAGGTGGCTCGGGGGCTCAACCAGTGGGGTTGGCGCCTGATTGCCGCTGGCGGGCGCGTCGCGTTCGGCGGGCGCCCCGGTGGGGGCGCCCAGCGGGTGGCCGGTCTCGGCCTGCACGAGTCCGGAGCCGCCAAACAGCAGGGCCAGCAACAGAAGTAGCAGGTTGAGGGAAGGGCGTCGGAACAGGTCTTGGTCGGTGCGCATGGCGTTACTGTATAACACTCAGTCTGCGGTGTGGTGTGCGTGGCGTCCGATCGCGCGGCAGCACCAGGCTCAGTCGCATTCCAGCGTGGCGGTTTCCGCGAAGTGACGGCCCAGGTCGTTGACCGGGCTGCGGTCCGAACGTTCCAGGGTGGCGGCGTAGCGGATCAGCTGCGGGTCCGGTCGGGGCTCGGTGACGGCGACCTCGCAACCGGGCCGATTCTCCACGAAGACGATGTCGTCCGGATCGTGCCGGATCTCGATCCAGTATTCCGGATCGAAGACGCGGTAGGTGAAGGCGTCACCGGCGGTGATGTCGTGTTCGTCCAGCGGCAGCTCGAAACGCAGGTGCAGGCGCCGGTCCTCCAGGGTCAGGCGCGCGTTGCGGGCCTGCGGCACGTCCAGGCGCTCGTCGCCCAGGTTCAGTTCGGTGAAGTAGTCATAGGCAGCCAGGTTTCCGAGCATGCGTTCGGCGGCGTGTTCCAGCGCCGCATCGATGCCGGTGGCACCGTCGAGGTCCCGGGTCAGGTCTTCCAGCAGCATGTGGCTGTAGGTCGGGTCGATGCGCCAGGATTGCTCCATGCTCGCCAGGTTGCCGGCATCGTCGAAGACCAGCCCCATGCGCAGGTCGATCCACGCATGCGGGTGGGCGAGCGCGCCGGCCGGCAGGAGCAGACCCAGAACCAGCGTCAATCGCATGAGCCAGGGGCGCAGATGCATCGGCTTCAGGTGGCGCGCTGCCAGCGCGTGCCATCCGGCGTGTCTTCCAGCTCGATGCCGCGCGCGACGAGTTCGTCGCGGATGGCATCCGCCTTGGCGAAGTCGCGGTCCTGGCGCGCGGCCTTGCGTGCGGCGATGCGCTCCTCCACCCAGGCGGCCAGGTCATCGTCCCCGGCGTCGCCCTGAAACCACGTGGCTGGGTCCTGTTGCAGCAGACCCAGCAGGGCGGCGCCCGCCAGCAGTTCACCCTTGCGGCGGGCCCGTTCGGCATCGTCGGATGCTGTTGCCAGGGCGTCGCTCATGCGGTGCAGCGCGGTGATCGCGGCGGGGGTGTTCAGGTCGTCCAGCAACGCCGTGAACACTGCCGTGTCGGAGGCAGTAATGTCGTCGGCCTCGATGTCGGCCACATCGCGCAGTACGCGGTACAGGCCATTCAGGCTGTTGCGCGACTGGGTCAGGGTCTCTTCCGAGAAGTTCAGCGGGGCGCGGTAGTGGCGCGACAGTAGTGCCAGGCGCAGGACCTCGCCGGGGTAGTGCTGCAGCAGGTCGTGCAGCAGCTGAAAATTGCCCAGCGACTTGGACATCTTCTCGCCGTCGATGGTCAGGTGCCCGTTGTGTACCCAGTAACGGGCGTAGTGGGTACCGTGCTCGTGGCAGCCTTCGGCCGCGCAGCCCTGGGCGATCTCGTTTTCGTGGTGCGGGAAGACCAGGTCGTGGCCGCCGCCGTGGATGTCGATCATCGGGCCCAGGTGGCTGCGGATCATTGCGGTGCATTCCAGGTGCCAGCCGGGGCGGCCCGTGCCCCAGGGGCTCTCCCAGCCGGGCTCGCCCGCCGCGGCCGGCTTCCACAGCACGAAGTCGCCGGGGTGGCGCTTGTAGTCGGCGACCTCGACCCGGGCGCCGGCCTGCATGTCCGCCAGCGAGCGCCCGGACAGGGCGCCGTAGTCCGGGTAGGAGGTCACGTCGAACAGCACGTGGTTGTCGGCCATGTAGGCATGGCCGCGTTCGATCAGGCGTTCGATCAGCTCGATCATCGGCTGGATGTGTTCGGTCGCGCGCGGCTCGAGGGTCGGCTTGAGCGTGCCGAGTTCGGCGATGTCCTCGTGGAAGGCCCGGGTGAAGCGTTCGGTCAGCGCGGCGATGGGCTCGCCGTTGTCGGCGGCGGCCTTGTTGATCTTGTCGTCGACGTCGGTGATGTTGCGGGCGTAGACCACGTGATCCGGGCCGTAGAGCTCGCGCAACACGCGGAACAGCACGTCGAACACGACCACCGGCCGGCCGTTGCCGATGTGCACGCGGTTGTACACGGTGGGGCCGCAGACGTAGAGCGTCACCCGCTCCGGGTCCTGGGGCACGAACGGCTCGTCGCGCCCGCCCAGGGTGTTGTGCAGTCTGAGGGTCCGGGCCGCGCTCATTGCCCGGTGTCCTTGCCGTACAGCGTCTCGGGGGCGATCTCGGGATCGCTGGTCACCACGACGGTGTCCTGTCCGACCTGCAGGTAGAAGCAGCTGCGCCGCCCCGTGTGGCAGGCGGGGCCGGTCTGGTCGACCTTCAGCAGCAGGGTGTCGCCGTCGCAGTCCAGGTGCAGCGAATGCAGCTGCTGCACCTGCCCGGACTGCTCGCCCTTGCGCCACAACGCCTGGCGCGAGCGCGAGTAGTAGCAGACGCGTCCCGTCGCCAGGGTCTCGTCCAGGGCCTCGCGGTTCATCCACGCCAGCATCAGGACCTCGCCGGTGTCGTGCTGCTGGGCAATGGCGGGGATCAGCCCGCCGGCATTGAGCTTCAGGCGATCCAGGACCGCTGGGGTCGGGTGGCGCTCGCCACGGGGCTCGCCTTCGAGTTGCTTGAACATCGCTGCGTCCGCTTGCGGGAGCGGCGAAGAATACCATTTTCGAACCGCGCTCCGAAGCCCGCAATCCGGCCCCGCCAGACCTGGGTTGCGCTTGGGCCACGGGTGGTCGATGCTCGAGACAGGACAGCTGGCGGGCAGGGAATGCCGGCCGCGTCTCCATGGCGGTCGGAGGAATGGCATGGCGGGAGACAACAAGGGAAGCTGGAGACCCAGCGCGGGGCGCACCGCGTTACTCGTCGCCGTGCTGTATCTGGTTGTCGGGCTGCTCTGGATCGCCCTGTCCGACCGGGCCCTGCTGCTGATGGTCGACGATCTGGAGCTGCTGGGGCAGTTGCAGACCCTCAAGGGCTGGGGCTACGTGGTGGTTACGGCCATCCTCCTGTTCCTGCTGGTGTATTTTCCCCTCAAGGCCCGTGACCGCGCCTCGCGCGAGGCGCGCCGGCTTACCGGGATTGTTGAACGTTCCCCGGTGGTTGCCATCGAGTGGGCTACCACCCCCGGCTGGCCGGTCACCTTTGTCTCCCCGAATATCGAGCGCTGGGGCATCGCCCGCGATGCCCTGCTGCGCGGCGAGGTGCACTATGCCGACCTGATCCACCCCGATGATATCGACCGCATCGTGACCGAGGTCGCCGCGCACATCGAGCGCGGCCCGGACCGTTACACCCAGTTGTATCGCCTGCGGGACGGACCGGGCGGCTGGGTCTGGCTGGAAGACCGGACCTGGCTGACCCGTGACGAGTCCGGACAGGTGATCCGTATCAATGGCCTGCTGGTGGACGTGACCGAACGCCGGCGCGCCGAGCAGGACCTGCGTGATTCCGAGACCCGCTTCCGTGCGATCTTCGACAACGTGCAGGAGGCGATCCTGCTGCAAGACCTGGATACCGAGGCCCTGATCGGGATCAACGCTGCGGCCGAGAAGATGTACGGCTACAGCCGTGCCGAGTTGCTGGCCTGCAACGTGGCCGATCTTAGCGCGGACGAGACCGGATTCGACGTTCAGCGCCAGAAGGCCCTGATGGAGCGCGCCCGGCGTGGCGAACAGCTGGTGTTCGAATGGCGCGCCCGGCACCGTGACGGCCACGGGTTCTGGGTGGAGGCCAACCTGCAGGTCACCGAGATCGCCGGAGAGAAGCTGCTGCTGGTGACGCTGCGCAATATCGAGGCGCGCAAGCAGGCGGAGGCCGCCCTGGCACGCCAGGTGGATCGCCTGAGCCAGGCCGAGCGCCACGCCGGCCTGGGCAGCTGGGAGTACCTGCTGGATAACCGCGAGTTGTGGTGGTCCGATCGGTTGTATGCGCTGCTGGGCTGTGATTCCCACTACGGCAAGCCGACGCTGGAGTCGTTTGCCCGCAATTTCTTCGACCTCGAGTCCGCGGACGGGGCGAGCTTCTCCGCGGCGATGGAGACCCTGATCGCCGGCGGCCGGCCCGGGCCCCAGCGGTTGCTCCTGAAGGCCCGGCCCGAGGCGCGCGAGGAGGCCTGGTTCAGTCTCACCATGGAGGCGCCGATCGAGCGCGCCGACGGCCTGCATTACGTACAGGGCACGGTGCTGGAGGTGACCGAGCTCAAGCGCAACGAACTGGAACTGCGCAATCTGAATGCCACGCTCGAACAGCGGGTGGCGGAACGCACGGCGGCCCTGCAGGCGCTTAACCAGGAACTGGAATCGTTTTCCTATGCCGTCTCCCACGACCTGAAGGCACCCCTGCGCGGAATCGAGGGCTACAGCCAGTTGCTGGAGGCGGACTACGGCGAGCAGCTGGAGGGTGAGGGTCGCGTCTTCCTCAGCAATATCCGCAATGGCGTGGCGCAGATGAACGAACTGATTTCGGATCTTCTGGCCTACTCGCGCATGGAGCGTCGGCCGCTGGAGGAGCGCACCGTCCGCGTGCGCGCGCTGGTGGAGGAGGTGCTGGAGTCGGTGGATCCGGGACTGCGTGAGCGCGCCGAGGTGAGTATCGAGATCGACCCCGATCTCTGCTTTGTCAGCGACCCGGATGGCGTCGCCCTGATCCTGCGCAACCTGCTGGAGAACGCGTTCAAGTTCAGTGCCGAGCGCGAGGCCCCGCAGGTAACGGTGCAGGCCGAATCCCGCAGCGCTACACTCGGGATCACGGTGCGGGATAACGGGATCGGTTTTGACATGGCGTTTCGGGATCGTATCTTCGATATCTTCCAGCGCCTGAACCGTGCCGAGGCCTATCCGGGGACCGGCGTCGGCCTGGCCCTGGTGCGCCGTGCAGTCCACCGGCTGCGCGGCGAGATCCGCGCCGACGGCACGCCGGGCGAGGGGGCCGCCTTCCACGTGGAGTTCCCGCGATGAGCCACGCCGGACGTCAGCCCTCCATCCTGGTGGTGGAGGACAACCCGGTGGATATCGATCTGATGCAGCGCGCCTTCAAGCGGAGAAACCTCTCCAACCCGCTGGAGACCGCGCGCGATGGGGTGGAGGCGCTGGAGTTTCTCGATCGCTGGGAGCGCGGCGAACTCGCGCCGCCGGCGGTGATCCTGCTGGATATCAAGCTGCCCAAGGTGGACGGACTGGAGGTGCTTCGGCGTATCCGTGCGCACGAACGCTTCCGGCGCATTCCGGTGGTGATGCTGACCTCCTCCAGCGAGGACCGTGACATCGCCACTGCCTATGACTGCGGCGCCAACTCCTACATTGTCAAACCGGTGGATTTCGCCCAGTTCGTGCAGGTCGCCGAGCAGGTCGAGCTCTACTGGTGCCTGCTCAACCACCCGCCGGTCTGAAGCCGCGGCCCCCTTGCAACCCGAGACCCCATGCGAATCCTGCTCGTAGAAGATCACTCGGCAGATGCCGATCTGCAGCGCCGCGTCCTGGAACGCCAGGTGCCGGGCGCGGCCGTGTCCCCGGCGGGGTCTCTGGCCGAGGCGCGCGCGGCGCTGACCGGGGCGGATGGCTTCGACTGTGTGGTAGTGGATCTGCGCCTGCCGGATGGCAGCGGTCTCGACTTGATCAGCGAGCTGCACGCCGCGGGACGCGGCGAGGCCGTGCTGGTGCTCACCGGGCACGGCGAACAGGAAACCGTGGTGGCGGCGTTTCGCGCGGGTGCCGATGACTATCTGACCAAGGCCGATGGCTACCTGGAGCGCCTTCCGGGGCGGGTGGTGGATGCTTGCGCCCGGCGCGAGCTGCGGGTGATCGAGGCGCGTGAGCCGCTGCGGGTGCTGTATGTCGAGCACAGCGAATTCGATGTGGGTCTGACCTGCCGTGCTCTGGCGCGCGCGGCCCCGCATGTACAGGTGGAGGCGGTGCACACGGCGGAAGATGCCCTGGCGGTCCTGCCGGAAAGTGCCACCGGGGATCTGGATTTCGACCTGTTGCTGGTGGACTACCGGTTGCCCGGAATCGACGGGCTGGAGTTGGCGCGCATCGTGCGCGAGGACCGCAGGCTGGATCTGCCGACCATCCTGGTGACCGGCCAGGGCACCGAGGACCTCGCTGCACGCTCGTTGCGTATGGGCGTGGAGGACTACGCGGTCAAGCAAGACGGGTATCTGAATACCCTGCCGCTGCTGCTGGACCAGGTGTTTGCGCGCGCGCGGCTGCGCCGGGAACGTACGGCGCTGGCAGCCTCCGAGCGGCGCTACCGCGAGGTGATCGAGCGCGCCGGCGATATCGTCTTCGAGACCGATGCTGCCGGTTGCTGGCGTTTCCTTAATCCGGCCTGGACGGCCATCACCGGCCATTCGGTGGAATTGTCGATCGGCGAGGAGATGCTGTCGTTCATGCCGCTGGAGGATCGCGGTGTGGCGGCGCGACTGCTGACGCGCGCCGCGGAGGCCGACGACGGCCGGCTGGGGGCCGAGATTCGTCTGCGCGCGGCCGATGGCTCGCTGTGCTGGCTGGAGCTGCGCGGCCAGGTCAATCTGGATGCCGCGGGCCAGGCCACGGGCCTGTCCGGGAGTCTGGTGGACGTGACCCGGCGGGTGCTGGACCAGCGCGTTCAGGAGGTGCGCGGGAACGTACTGGCACGCCTGGCCACGGGGGAGCGCGATCCGCGCCTGCTGGAGGATGTGGTCAAGGGCCTGGAGTCGCTGGCCCCCGACCTGCACGGTTGCATCATGCTGCTGGATGCCGACAGTCAGGAACTCCACGGCGTGGCGGCTCCACGGCTTCCGGACCCGCTGCGCAGTGCGACCCGCCGAATCCGCGCTGCTCAGGGGATGGCCTCCTGCGGCGAGGCCGCGTGGAGTGGCGAACCGATGATCATCGAGGACTGCGGGACGCACCCGAACTGGGCCGGGTTCTGCGATCTCGTACGTGGGGCGGGCTTTGGCGCCTGCTGGTCGTTCCCCTTCCGGGATGCCGACGGTGGCGTGCTGGGCACCCTGGGTATTTATCTCGGCGCGTCACGCGGACCCTACCCCGGCGAACGGGTGCTGATCGACGAGTTCACCCAGATCGCGGGGCTGGCGGCGCAGAAGCTGCGCGTCTCACAGGCCCTGGGCGATCGCGAGCGAGCGCTGCGGACCGCCGCCGAGCTGACCGTGGAACTGTTGCGAGAGGACAACCCCGCCAGCGTGATCCACCGGCTGCTGGCCGAACTGGGGCAGGAGGCTGGCGCCGACCGTGCTTATGTGCTGGTGGCCGAGCTGGACCACGCGGTGCGCGAGGCCCTGGATATCCACCGCTACTACTGGGTGCGTTCGGATACCGAGGAGATGATTCGCCCGCCGCCGCTGCGCAACCTGAGCCTGGAATCGGTCCTGCCGCGCTGGCACGAGATCCTGCAGGGCGGCGGTGCGGTCGATGTGCTGACCCGCGAGCTGCCGGATGAGGAACGCGCGATCCTGGAGGCCTCGCAAAGCCAGGCTGTGCTGCTGGTACCCCTGTACGTGGAGGGCGAGTACCGCGGGTTCCTCGCGCTCGACCGGGTGCGGCGCGCGCAGCGCTGGACCGAGGCGGACCAGAGCCTGGCGCGCATCGTCGCCTCCAGTCTGGGGGCGGCGCTGGAACGGCGCCAGGCCTTGCTGGGCCTGCGGCGCATGGCGGCGGTATTCGAGAGTACCCGGGACGGCATCATCATCACCGACCTGACCCCGCGGATCGTCGCGGTGAATCCGGCCTTCGTCGACATCACCGGTTTTTCCGAGGCCGAGGCGATGGGTCGCAACCCGAGTTTCCTGCAGTCCGGGCGACACGATGCCGATTTCTTCAAGCGCATGTGGGGCGGGCTCCAGCGAGAGGGACACTGGCAGGGCGAGATCTGGAACCGGCGGCGCAATGGCGAGGTGGCCCCGCAGTGGCTCAGCCTCAATACCGTCTATGACGAGCAGGGCCAGGCCCTGCATTACGCCGGCGTACTGACCGACATGTCGGAGCTGCGCCGGTCGGAGGATGAACTGCAGTACCTGGCGCAACACGATGCCCTGACCGATCTGCCCAATCGCAGTCAGCTGCAGGTGATGCTGGGGCAGGCGCTGGAGCGTGCCCGCATGCATGGGTACCGGATTGCGGTGCTGAATCTCGATCTGGACCGGTTCAAGAACGTGAACGATTCCATGGGGCACCCGGCGGGCGATCAGGTGCTGGTGGAGGTCGCGCGGCGTCTGCGCGGGGTGCTGGGGCCAACCCATGTGCTGGGTCGGCTGGGCGGCGATGAATTCCTGATTGTGGCGGAGAACCCGGACAGCGACGACGAGATCGCGCGCTGCGCCCGCAGTTTGCTGGCAAGCTTCGAGCGCCCCTTTACGCTGGAGGACGGGCGTTCGGTCTATCTGAATGGCAGCATCGGCATCAGTCTCTACCCGGATCATGGCGACACCGTGACCGCGCTGATCCAGCACGCGGATGCGGCGATGTACCAGGCCAAGGCATCCGGGCGCCAGACCTGGAGTGTCTATACCCAGGCCCTGACACGCGCGGCCGACGAGCGCCTGGAGCTGGAGAACCGACTGCGCCAGGCCCTGCAGGACGACAACGGCGAGTTGCGGCTGCATTTCCAGCCACAGGTGCGGCTGGAGGACGGGCAACCCTTCGGCATGGAGGCGCTGCTGCGCTGGCAGCCGGCACAGGGGGAGATGATCCCGCCGGATCGCTTTATCCCGATCGCCGAGGACACCGGGTTGATCGTTGCGCTGGGCGAGTGGGTATTGCGCGAGGCCTGCGACGCCGGGCGCCGATTGCTGGACCGGGGCGCCGGAGATTTCGGTCTGGCGGTCAATCTGTCCCCGGTGCAGCTGCAGCGCAGCGACTTCGTCAATCGCGTGGCGGAGATCCTGGCGCTGAGCGGCTTCCCGGCCGCCCAGCTGGAGCTGGAGATCACCGAGACCGCGATCATGCAGCAGGGCGATCAGGCGATTGCACGGTTGGTGGCGCTGAAGGCGCTGGGGGTGAAGCTGGCCATCGACGACTTCGGGACCGGGTATTCCTCGCTGGCGGCCTTGAGGACCTATCCGCTGGATGTCCTGAAGATCGACCGCAGTTTCGTGGATGGTGTTGCCAGCGAGAGCGCCGACCGCGAGATCGCCGCCACCATCATCGCGATGGGCCGCAACCTGAATATGCAGGTGATCGCCGAAGGCGTGGAGACGGCGGAGCAGGCGGCCTTCCTGCAGGAGCGCGGCTGTGCCCTGGGTCAGGGGTATCTCTACAGTCGGCCGCTGGAGATCGAGGCGCTGGATGCCTGGATGACGAAGCATGCCGGCCTGCCGACACCCTGAGGGGCCCCGCTGGGTCAGTGTCGTCAGGCATGCCCGCATGGCATCCCCTGGGCCGCTCCGGTAGCCTTTAGGCCCGTCTCTTGCCCGGAGCTGCCCCGATGTCCGATCCGTCCCGTCCCACTGCGTTGCGTTCGATCACCTTTCACGGCCTGGAGCCGGGGCCGCGTCTGATCGTGCTGGGGGCGGTGCACGGCAACGAGACCTGTGGCACCCAGGCCACCGAACGCCTGCACGCGGAGCTGGAGTCGGGGCAGCGGCGTTTGCTGCGCGGACAACTGACGCTGGTACCGCGCACCAACCCGCTGGCCTATCAGCTGGAAAGCCGCATGGGCGAGCGCAACCTGAACCGCAATCTGCGCGTGACCGACGACCCGCAGGACTTCGAGGACCGCATCGCCAACGTGCTGTGCCCGCTGCTGGCGGCGCATGATGTGCTGCTGGATCTGCACTCGTTCCACACCGGTGGGCAGCCGTTCATCATGCTCGGCCCGCGCGACAACGACGGCGAGCTGGAAGGCTTCACGCACGCGGCCGAGGAACAGGCGCTGGCGGCCTGCCTGGGGCCGCAGCGCATGGTCGAGGGCTGGCTGGATACCTACGCCCGCGGGGTCGCGCGCCGGATGAAGAACCCGAACGCCAGCCAGCGCGCGCAGATGCTCAGTACCGACCCCAGCTACGGCATCGGCACCACCGAGTACATGCGCTCGCAGGGCGGCTACGGCGTGACCCTGGAATGCGGCCAGCATGACGACCCGCAGGCGCCGGAGGTGGCGTACAACGCGATCCGCAACACCCTCGCGCATCTGGACATGCTGGAGGCCCCGGCCACCGCGGGCCAGGCCAGTCCGGAGGTGCTGCGTCTGGTCGAGGTGATCGACCGCGACCACCCGGATGACCGCTTTGCGCGGGAGTGGAAGAGCTTCGATCCGCTGGCGGCCGGCGAGCTGATCGGTACGCGTGCCGACGGCACCGAGGTGCGTGCCCCGGAGCCGGGCTTCATCGTGTTTCCCAACCCCAATTCCTTGCCGGGCAACGAGTGGTTCTATCGCGCCGAGTTCAGTGACCGCAAGGTCGTCTGAGCCGGGAATCCGCGCGGCATGGACTTTGCGCCCTCCGGCGTTGCGTTGCTGCTCCTCGCCGCCGGGTTCTTCGCCGGCCTGCTGAATGCGGTGGCCGGTGGCGGCAGTTTCCTGACCCTGCCGGCGCTGATGAGCGTTGGCGTGCCGCCGGTGGCCGCGAATGCCACGGGGACCGCGGCCCTGCTGCCCGGTTATCTGGCCAGCGTGCTGGCGGATCGGCGGCAGTTACGCGGGGCGTGGCAGGAGCTGGGCCGAGGGCTGGCCTGGGGCCTGCTGCTGGCGGGGGTGCTGGGCGGGGCCCTGGGGGCCTCCGTGCTGCTGCTGACCGGGGATGCCCGGTTCCGCGCGCTGATCCCCTGGCTGTTGCTGCTGGCCACGGTGCTGTTTGCCCTCGGCCCTTGGCTACAGCATCAGGCCGCGCGGACGCATTCGGGGCCGCTGCGGGTATTGGGGGCCGGGCTGGGCTGTGCCTACGGCGGCTATTTCAACGGTGGGGTCGGCATCCTGCTGCTGGCCATCCTGCGTGGCCAGGGGATCACGGATCTCGCGCGGGCGAATGCGGTGAAGAACCTGCTCTCCTCGGTGCTGACCCTGATGGCGGTGGGGGTCTACATCGCGGGCGGGCAGGTGGTCGCGACCGGGCTGCTGGCTGTCGGGGCCGGTGCGATCCTGGGCGCGCGGCTCGGTATCGCCCTGGTGCGCCGCGTGCCGGAGGCCGGCTATCGGCATGCCGTCACCCTGATCGGGGCGGTGATTACCCTCTTGTTTTTCCTCGATCCGGCCTGGCTCGCATCGCCTGACGTGTAGGCTGCGTTGAGCGAAGCGAAACGCATCGGTCGGCGTGACGTCTTTCCGTGTACCCGTGCGTCCTGATGCGTTTCGCGGGGCTCAACGCAGCCTGCGAAGCGTCTGCCATTGGCGTTGAGGGCCCGGTCAGGGGTTCGGGGTGCGTGCGGCGTCGAGTGTCCGGGCGAAGGCGTCCAGGGCGGCGGTATCGGATTCCGGCAGGATGGCCTCGATGCGGGGGCGCCGTGGCGTGTCCGGGGCGTCCATCGGCTCGAGCCCGTCGTGGCCGCCCACGGTTGATGCGGCGTCAGGCCTGGTCGGTCTTGTAGGATGTGTTGAGCGAAGCGAAACGCATCGTTCGGGGTGGCGTCTTTTGCTGTAGCGTGCGTTCTGATGCGTTTCGCGGGGCTCAACGCATCCTACGAGGCGTCGATTGGCACCGGGTGGTGGGTTAGGTGTTCGGGGTGTGTGCGGCTTCGAATGCCTTGGCGAGGGCGTCCAGGGCGGTGGTGTCGGATTCCGGCAGGATGGCCTCGATGCGGGGGCGCAGTAAGGGGGCTGGCGGGTCCATGGCCTCCAGCCCGCCGTGGCCGTCCACCCGGTTGATGCGTTGCCAGCCCTGGTCGGTCTCCACCAGCCCTTTCAGCCGGTCGCCGGTAAAGCCGTCGACCAGGCCTGCGAGCGTTGCGTGGTCGACGATCTGCCCCTCGGGCATCAGCCAGCTGCGACCGATGTAGCCATCGCCACGGGTGTCAATGGTGACCCATTCATCTGCCGCGGGAGCGGCATGGTCGTGGTCGTGGTCGTGGTCGTGGTCGTGGTCGTGGTCGTGGTCATGGTCATGGTCATGGTCATGGTCATGGTCATGGTCATGGTCATGGTCATGGTCATGGTCATGGTCATGGTCATGGTCCGTGGATTCGGTCGCGGCGTCGAGGAAGGCGCGGGCCTCGGGGAACAGGGCACCGCCGCGTTCCAGCCGGGGCCGGTCCAGCCATTCGCGCTCGATGCGGGCCTGAGTCGTCTCGACCACCAGGGGGCGCGGCGAGGGCATCGCGGCGACGTAGGCATGCAGCGTCTCGCGGTCATCCTCGCTGTAGAGGTCGGCCTTGTTGGCCAGGAGTACATCGGCCAGGGCGATCTGGTCCTGCCAGGTCGGGTGCTCGCGATGGCGGGGCGAGGCCAGGTGGCGTGCGTCCATCAGGGTCACGGTGGCGCGCAGATCGAGGACGCCGGCATAGGGCGGTTCGGTCAGGGTGCGGATGATCTGGGCCGGGTGCCCGAGACCGGTCGGTTCGATCAGGATGCGGTCGGGTTTCTGGCTGCGGATCAGCCGGTTCAGGCCGACGGTGAACATCTGCGCCGAGACGCAGCACAGGCAGCCGCCGGGGATCTCCTCCAGGGCCACGCCGGTATCCGCCAGCAGCCCGCCATCCACGCCGATCTCGCCGAACTCGTTGACCAGCACAGCCCAGTGCTCGCCTTCCGGGCGCTGCGCGAGCAGGTGACGGATGGCGGTGGTCTTGCCGACGCCAAGAAAACCGGTGATCAGGTTCAGCGGGATGTCGCGATGTTGGGCCATTTTAGCTGGGGTCGTCCAGTTGCGCGGGCGGTGGGCCGGTGCCGTTGTCTGCCGGTCCAAGGGTTTCGGGGCGCACGCCCTCGCTCTCCAGGCTCTGGCGCATGGCATCGTCGGCCTGCTGGGACATGACGATGATGGAGATACGGCGATTGATGGCCGCTTCCGGTTCTTCGCGGTTGAAGGGCACGCTGGCCGCCAGACCCACCACCTGGGCAATCTGGTCGGATTCGGTGCCGCCGGCGATCAGCGCGCGGCGGGCCGCGTTGGCACGGTCGGCCGAGAGTTCCCAGTTGGTGTAATCCGGGCGCAGCAGCGGGCGCGCGTCGGTGTGTCCGGTGATCGAGACGCGGTTGGGGACCTTGTTGATCAGGCTGGCCAGTTCGCGCAGGATCGCGTCGGCGTGCTCCAGCGGCCGCGCGCTGGCACTGTCGAACATCGGCCGGTTCTCGCGATCGATGATCTGGATGCGCAGGCCCTCGGGCGTGATGTCCAGGAGCAACTGGTCCTTGAAGGGCTCCAGCGCCTGGCTTTGTTCGACCGCTTCCTCCAGGGCCCTTTGCAGTGTCTCGAGGGCCTCACGGTCGCGCGCCTCGGCCAGGTCGTCCAGGGTTTCGTCGTCGATGCCACTGGGGGGAGCGACGGATTCCGGGTCTTCCATCAGTTCTGGCAGGCCCTCGAAATCGATAATCGACGGGTCCACTCCTGTGCCGTCCCCGGGCGCCTGTCCGGGGACGGGTGCACGGCCTTCGAAGGCTGACGGGTTCTGAAAGTACTCGGATAAACCGGCAAGATCTTCGGCCTCCATCGCGGCGAGCAGCCACAGGAGCAGGAAGAAGGCCATCATCGCGGTGGCGAAATCGGCAAAGGCCACCTTCCACGAACCGCCGTGGTGAGCGGCCTTGACCACCTTCTTCTTGACGATGATCGGCTGGGTCTTGTCCTCGACGCCCATGGGTGCGTTCCGGACGGCCTCAGGCCGCCTTCACGTGCTCCTCGAGTTCGGAGAAGCCGGGCCGCAGCTCGCTTTCCATGGTCTTGCGGCCGAATTCAACCGCCACTTGCGGGCTGTACCCCTGAACATTGGCGAGGATGCAGGCCTTGATACACTGCAGAAACTTCGCCTCTTCCTGGGATCGCGCCTCCAGTGCGGCCGCGGTCGGACCGACGAAGCCGTAGGCCAGCAGGATGCCGAGGAAGGACCCGACCAGGGCCGCCGCTACGTTCATGCCTATTTGTTCGATTGAGCCGCCGAGCGCACCCATGGTGTTCACGATCCCCAGCACCGCCGCCACGATGCCGAAGCCGGGCAGGGCATCCGCCACGCGGTTGACCGCGTGGCTGGGGCGCTCGGATTCCTCGTGATGGGTCTCCAGGTCCACGTCCATCAGGGCGTCCAGCTCGTGCGGGTTCATCGAGCCGGAGATGATCAGGCGCATGTAGTCGGTGATGAACTCGACCGCGTGATGGTCCTTGAGTACCCGGGGATGCGCCTGGAACAGGGCGCTTTCCTCGGGCTCCTCGACGTCGCCTTCGATGCCCATCAGGCCTTCCTTGCGGGCCTTGGTGAACAACTTGTACATCAGCGCGAGCAGGTCGAGGTAGTCTTCGCGCGAGTACTTGGCGCCGCCTTTCAGCAGCTGGGGAAGGGACTTGAGGACCGTGATCACGACCCGGAAGGGGTTGGCGATCAGGAAGGCGCCCAGGGCCGCGCCGCCGATGATCATGTATTCGTACGGCTGCCAGATGACCATGATATTGCCACCGTGCAGCATGAAGCCGCCGAACACGCCGCCGAGCACGATGATAAAGCCGAGAATGTACTTCACTGATGGGGTTCCGGGATGTGGGCTCGAGTAGGGGTTCTGCGGGCCAGTTCACAGTGCCGCAGTTGCTATAGTGACGGGCATAACCATAACGACTCCCCTGCGCGAGGTACAGCATGTCCCTGGACAAGGACGCGCCCTACATGGACGAAGCCGCCCGCCTGGCGGCCGTGGAATGGCCGATCCTCGAGGCGAGCGATGCGGTGTTTGCCGACCCCGACGCTCTGGTTGAGCGCTCGCTGCGCGAACTGGCGCGTTACGCCGAACGCGACCCCGGTCTGAGCCTGCGTCTGGTCCTGCGTGCAAACCGTTCGCGCCGCGGCCTGCGCCAGGAAGTGCACGCGGTGGGGGACGCCATCGCTATGCTGGGGTTGCAGAACGTCCATCAGGAGGCGGCTGCGGCGCCGCGCGTCGAGGATGTCGTTACCCAGCCGCAGGCTTATCGCGAGATGGCGGCGCAATCGCGGCTGGCGGCAATGATTGCGACCGAAATCGCAGGCGAGCGCCACGATACCGAGCCGGGCGAGCTGGCCCTGGCCGCCCTGCTGAATCAGCTCGGCCTGCTCGCCCTGCTGGTGGAGGGCGAGCCGCGCCTGGCCCGGTTGATGGAGATCCTCGAGCTGAATGCGCTTCCGGACGAGGCCAGTTACACCGCACTGGGGTACGCAACGGACGATCTCTCGCGTGCGATGGCGGAACAAATGGAGCTGCCGGAACTGGTGCAGGGGACGCTGCGGGCGGTCAATGCGGCGCATCACCGGGCCTTTGAGGTGATGGTTGCGAGTGCCGTGGCCTGGCAGGTCTTTCGCGGCATGGATACCGCGCGCGGTGACCGCGACCTCGCGTTGTTGGCCGGGTTGATGGGCTTGACCGACAAGGAGGCCGCGGACCGGATCAGTGCGGTGATCGAGCGTTTCAACGCGGATGTCGCGGTCTACCATCATGAACCGCTGGATCCGCAGATACCCGGGCGGGTCTGGCTGCGCGAGCCCCATCGGCCGCGCCTGGCCCTGATGCCGCGGGCCGACCTGCTGGAAGAGGGGATTGGCGCGCTCGAGAAAGAGGAAAACCGCGAGCTGCGCGTACGGCGGATGCTGCGGGTGATGCAGTTCGGAGTGGGCCTGAACCGGGTGGTTTTTGCCCGTCTGTCCCGGGATGGCGAGACGCTGCGCGCCGAGCACCTGGTCGGCACGCTGCACGAACCGGAGTTCAGTCACTTTGTGATCAACCGTGCGGCGCTCGGACCGTTGGCGCAGGTTCTGGATATGGACACGCCGCAGTGGTGGGACCGCAAGCGCATCCATGAGCAGATGCCCTCGGCGGTGCGCAAGCTGACCGGCGGGGTCGACTGCCTCGTCGCGCGCCTGTGCGATGGCGAGCGCGTGCTGGGCCTGGTCTACGCCGACCGGCGTTCGCGTGACCTGGAGCTGACCCCGTTTGCCTTCGAGGGCTTTCGGCGTGTGCTGGCCGCGGCATCGCGGACTGTTGAACCCCGGTAGGCCGCCGCCAGGTGCGATTCAAGTTTGGGGCATCTGGGTCGATACATTCGTAAGAGCGAATGTATTCGCCGGGGATCATCCTCGAGGGCGCGGGGCGCAGCGAACGGCCCGCGCGAATTTTGATTGCCGGACACGTCCTGTTCGGCACACAAGAATAAGGAAGTACGGCATGCGCAAGAATCTTCCCGTCACCCAGACGGACTATTCGCTCGATCGGCATGGGGATCTGATCTCGGCCACGGACGAAAAAGGCCGCATTCGCTATGCGAACGACGACTTCGTCGAGGTCAGCGGCTTCGACTGCGCGGAGTTGGAGGGGGTTGCACACAATATCGTGCGCCACCCGGACATGCCGGAGGCCGCCTACGCGAACATGTGGGCGACCCTGAAGGCCGATGGGGCCTGGATGGGCATCGTCAAGAATCGGCGCAAGAACGGCGATCATTACTGGGTGGACGCGTTTGTCACCCCCGCCTACGAGCACGGCCGCAAGACCGGCTACGAGTCGGTGCGGGCGATCCCGGAGCGCGAACATGTGGCACGCGCCGAGAAGGTGTATGCCGCGATCAACCGGGGGCGGAGCTTCGCACGGCGCTGGTATCACGGCCTGACCTGTCGTCTGGCGGGCACCTGGATCGTGGGCGTCCTGCTGGCACTCGCCGTCGTGTTCTCGGCGTCTTCGCCTGTGGTGCAGGCGGCCCTGCTGGTGCTGATCTTCGCCGTCGGCGGCGTGGCGTCGCTGGTGTTTACCTCCGGGGTGCGCCAGGCGGTCAAGCGCGCCCAGGCCCAGTTCGACAACCCGGTCATGGAGGCCATCTACACCGGACGGCGCGATGACAGCGCCTCGCTGGAACTGGTACAGCGCTTCGGCGAGGCCAAACTGCGCACCGTGCTGGGCCGCATCGAGGACAAGGCCGAGGCGGTGAGTGACGATGCCCACTCGATGGCCAGCAGCGTGGACCAGACGGCCGCCGGCGTGGAGCGCCAGCAAAACGAGATCGACCAGGTCGCCACGGCGATGAACGAGATGACCTCGACCATCCAGGAGATGGCGAGCAACTCCGCGCGCGCCGCCGAGGCCGCCAACAACGCCGAGAAGGAAACCGGGGCCGGTCAGGATGTCGTGAACGACACGGTTTCCGTGATCAACCGCATGGCAGCGGAGGTCGAGTCCACGGCCGAGAAGCTCGGCAAGCTGGAGGCGAGCACCGTGGAGATCGACAAGATTCTGAGTGTCATTCGCGAGATCGCCGAGCAGACCAACCTGCTGGCGCTGAATGCCGCGATCGAGGCCGCCCGCGCCGGGGAACACGGCCGCGGGTTCGCCGTGGTGGCCGACGAGGTGCGCAGCCTGTCGCAGCGCACCGATGAATCCACGGTGACCATTCGCAATATGATCGAGAGCCTGCAGTCCGGGGCGCGCGAGGCCATGTCCGCGATGCGTGCCAGTCAGGAGCGGGCCGCCGACGGGGTGGAGAAGGCCCAGGCGGCGGGCGATTCACTGACCAGCATCCGCGAGGCCGTTGGCCAGATCACCGAGATGAACACCCAGATCGCCACCGCGGTCGAAGAGCAAAGTGCGGTCTCCGAGGAGATCAACCGCAACGTGACATCCATTCGCGATGTGGCCACCGAGACTGGCTCCGTCTCTGCCCATGCCCGCGATGCCAGTGCGCGGATGCAGGCCGAGGCGGCCGAACTGAAGGCGCTGATCCACCGCTTCGAACAGAAGTAAGCCGAGCCTCGATTGGGCCGTTATCGACTCGGTAGGGGTTGGAGCGGTGGGGTCGAGCCTGCGTGGCGATGGCGCGCGGAACCGCGTTGGCACGCAGTGGCAGGATGCGTTGAGCGCAGCGAAACGCATCCTGCAAGTTCATGTGTCGCCAGAGGCCCTGATGTTCTCTGTGCCTCGTGGCGAACAGGAACGTCAGGCGGTCTGGCGGTAGCGGCGTTCGATGTAGGCCTCGACGCGGGCCTGGAATTCTTCGGCGATGTGGTCGCCCTTGAGGGTAACGGTCTTCTCGCCGTCCTCGTAGACCGGGGCGACCGGTTGTTCGCCGGTGCCGGGCAGGGAGATGCCGATGTTGGCGTGCTTGCTCTCGCCGGGGCCGTTGACCACGCAGCCCATCACCGCGACGGTCATCTCCTCCACGCCCGGATAGCGTTCCTTCCAGGTGGGCATCTGGTGGCGGATGTAGGTCTGGATGTCCTGCGCCAGGTGCTGGAAGTATTCGCTGGACGTGCGTCCGCAGCCGGGGCAGGCAACCACCGACGGCAGGAAGCTACGCAGCCCCATACTCTGCAGGATCTCCTGGGCAACCAGGACCTCGCGGGTGCGGTCGCCGCCGGGCTCCGGTGTCAGCGAGATACGGATGGTGTCGCCGATGCCCTGTTGCAGGAGCACCGATAGCGCGGCCGTGGAGGCGACGATGCCCTTGGCCCCCATGCCGGCCTCGGTCAGGCCCAGATGCAGCGGGTAGTCGCAGCGTGCGGCCAGGTCCTGATAGACCGAGATCAGCGGCTGCACGCCGCTGACCTTGGCCGACAGGATGATGCGGTCATGCGGCAGGCCGATACGTTCGGCCTCGGCCGCGCTCTCCAGCGCCGAGGTGATCAGGGCCTCCTGCATCACCGCTTCCGGTGACAGGGGGGCGGCGCGCTCGTTGTTCGCGTCCATCATCCGCGCGAGCAGGGCCTGGTCGAGGCTGCCCCAGTTCACGCCGATGCGCACTGGCTTGTCGTACTCGCAGGCGGTCTCGATCATGGCCGCGTACTGGCTGTCGCGCTTCGAGCCGCGCCCGACGTTGCCCGGGTTGATGCGCAGCTTGGCCAGCGCCTGCGCGCACTCCGGGTATTGAGTCAGCAGCTTGTGGCCGTTGAAGTGGAAGTCCCCGACCAGCGGCACGTCCAGTCCCATCGCGTCCAGGCGCTCGCGGATCTCCGGTACGGCCTTCGCCGCGGCCTCGGAGTTCACCGTGATGCGCACGACCTCGGAGCCGGCGCGCGCGAGTTCCGCCACCTGCACGGCGGTGCGCAGGGCGTCCGCGGTGTCGGTATTGGTCATCGATTGCACCATCACCGGGTGGTCGCCGCCGACGGTGACGTTGCCGACGCGGACGGGGACGGTCTTGTGGCGCTTGGGAATCGTATTCATCAGTAGGCGCGGGCGCGAGGTAACGGTGTGCGGAGTGTAACGCAGCACTGCTCGACTGCCGAGAAACTGCAGGCCCCAAGTCGTAATGTCCCCGTCATGGCGAGGCCCCGCAGGGACCGTGGCCATCTCCTGACGCAGCCCCGACGCTTCGCCTCGGCCCGACGCCGGGGTCACCCCCGGAGATCGCCACGTCGCTGCGCTCCTCGCGATGACGGTGCTCGTTTTCCCGTCATGGAGAGGCCCCCGAGGGGCCGTGGCCATCTCCGGACGCAGCCCCGGACGTTGGTCCTGGTCGGCGCCAGGGCTGGAAGGTGTTCTCGACCGCGGCGCGACTGGCCGCGTGCCGGGCCTCGACGCGCTCGGCGATGGCCTGCTGCCAGGCCAGGCGGGTCTCGGCGTGCAGGGCGTCCAGGGCCTCGTGCAGGGCCTGCTCCAGGTCTTCGCGGTGGCGGGTCTCGTCGAGCCGCAGAAGCAGCCAATCCACGCCGATGATCGTGGCCCCGGCAGCGGTGATGCCACAGCCCAGCGAGAACGGACCGCTCCAGGCGCAGACCCCGGCACCAAGGGCGCCCGCGCGGCCGGCGCGACCGAGGCTGCGCGCCAGCCCCGCCTGCGTGGCGCGGGCGGCCAGCCGGGCCTGCACGGCGCGCGCGATCAACGGGGTCGCGAGCCCGGTGCCGGCGGCGGCGGTGGCCGCCAGGCCGGTGCGCTGGTCGAAGCGCTCCAGGTCGATATCCAGCGCCGCGTGCAGGGCGTGGCCGCGTTCGATCTCGGCCGCTGAGCCCCCGCCGGCGCGCGGCGGTGGGCTCGGGATGCGCGCGTCCGCGAGGCGGTCGGCCAGCTCCAGACGCCAGGCGTCGCGGACCTGGCGTTGTTGCTCGTCCAGACCCCATTCGACGCGGGTGGCCAGGTCCTGCAGGGCGCGCTCCCACAGCGCCTCGGGCAGCAGGCGCTCGCGCAGCATCTGCGCGGGGGCATCCGGTTCGGCGTCACCCAGCCACTGGGTCCCGCGCAGCCACAGGCGCATGTATTCGGCGCCCAGCGAGTAGTACCAGTCCGCGACCTCGGGGACGCGGTCGTGCAGTTCCGCGAAACGGGCATCGAGTTCGGTATCCACGCGGCCTTGCCAGTGGTCCCGGGCCTCGGCGTCCCCCGCCTCCAGCCATTCGAGCGTGAAGCGTTCGAGGTGGGTGAGGCGTTCTTGATCGACCTGGTAGCGCTGCTCGCCGAGTTGCAGGGTCAGCGGCGCGGCCTCTTCCCAGCTGCGGGGTTCGTGCTGGCTGGCCAGCCACAAAAGGCTGGTGCTGGCCAGCAGGGTCAGGACCAGCCAGGTCCAGGCCGTATGCCACCCCGCCGTCATCGCCATGGCCGGGTGCCGGTTGGGGCTTGCGGGATGCACGACGGCATGGCGGGGTCCGCGCTACTCGATGACGGGGGCGTTGCGCGGGTCGCCCAGGGTGTCGTTCGTCGGGCGCAGCGGCAGCAGGCCGTTGGCCAGGAGCAGGAAGCCGAGGGCCAGGAAGGCCTGTTCCGCGAGTACCAGCAGCCAGCCGAGCAGGGCCGGCAGGGATTCCACACCCTGCGGGAACCACTGCTGGCCCAGCCACAGGCGCAGGGCGTCCTGGGCGGCGGCGAGTTGCAACCCGGCCTCCAGCAGATGGCTGCGCGCGGCCTCCTGGTGGACCAGGAACCAGACCGCCTGTTCCAGCGAGGCGCCGGTCAGGTCGGGGTACCGGGCCAGCAGGGCCAGCGCCAGCAGGGCGACGATCAGCAGCATGCCCGTGAGCCGCAGGGCCCCGCGGCGGACCAGTTCCGGTGCGAACTGCGGATGGGCATGGCCGCGCAGCAGGCGGGCGAACAGGGCCTCGCTGATCACCAGCACGAAGCCGGCGACCAGCAGGGCGGCCCAGACCTCCTGGGTCGGGATGCGCGCGAGGGTGATCAGCAGCAGTCCGCCCAGCAGCGCGCCGATGATCAGGTGCCGCAGGGCCATCAGCGGCCCGCCCCGCAGGCGCCGAGGCCATTGGCTGGTCGGCTCCAGGTAGCCGCGCAGGAAGGCCGCGCGCCGTACCCGGTGGCGCCGGAAGCCGCCATGGGCGATCAGCAGGGTGACACCGATCCACAGCGCCATCACCCCGGCCTCGGGCAGGACCCGCAGGTTCATGTGCATCAGCCACAGCCCGATTACCAGCAATGTCACGGTAAAGGCATGGCGCAGGGCGATATGCCGGGTCGGGGGTGGGCTGGACGCGGTGGACGAGGATGAACGGGACACGGGGACTCCAGGAGGATATGCACGCCCTGATGGTAGCAGGCGCGGGGGTTGTCGCCTGGCGTTCCGGTTTCGTTCAGCCGGAGGCGCTATAACAGCGGCATGACTTGGACTCGTCTCGCTCGATACTGTTCGCCGGCCGTGTTCGGTCTGGCGGTGTGGCTAATGCTGTGGTGGCCGGCCTCTGTGGCCGCGGAGGAGCTGCGCCTGCATGCGGTGTTCGGGGATCGCGCGGTGCTGTCCGTGGGGGACGAGCGGGCCGTGGTCTCCACCGGCGAGTCCGGCCCGGGCGGGGTGCGGGTCCTGCGCACGCGCCCGGGCGCGGCCCTGGTGGAGTACGGCGGCCGACAGCATGAGCTGCGGGTGCAGCAACGGGCGGCCCCGGCACGGCCGATTGGGCCGGCGGAGGGAGGTGGCGAGGTGCGGGTGCATCGGGATTCGCGCGGCGAGCATGCGCTGACCGCCGGGGTGAACGGCACGGCCGTTACCGTCGTCGTCGATGCGCAGGCTGACTCGGTGTTGCTGCGTGAGACCGATGCCGAGCAGGCCGGGATTGACGCCGATCAGGGGCGCTCGGTGCGCATCCGCGACGCCCGGGGTACGCAGCATGGGCAGCGCGTCCGGATCGAGCAGTTGCAGGTGGGCGCGCTACGCCGTTCGGGAGTGAGTGCGATCGTGTTGCCCGACGATGCACTGCCGCGCTCGCGTCTGGGCCGCAGTTTCCTCGAGCACTTCGCGGTCGAAACGGACGGCGATGCCGTCGTGATCCGCGAGCGCTGAGGAGGTGGGTTAGCATGTGGCCCGTCATGACCCCCGAGATTCCTGCATGCCGCTGATTCGGCGCCACCCCGAGAACGCGCCCGCCCCCCGGCGCGAGATCTTCGGCTGGGCGATGTTCGACTTCGCCAATCAGGCCTACACCTTGTTGATCATCACGGTGATCTTCGGCGACCTGTTTACGCGGGTGATTGTCGGCGATGCCCCGGATTATCGTCTCGGTAACCTGTTGTGGAGCGTGGCCCTGGCGGTCAGCTACGCGATGGTGATCGTGGCCGCACCGTTTGCCGGGGCGATCATGGATGCCACCGCCTCGCGCAAGCGTTTCCTCGCCGCCTCGTGGGTGCTGACGATCATCACCACCGCGTTGTTGTACTTCGTCGAACCGGGGCTGGTGTTCTTCGGCATGGCGCTGATCATCGCCTCGAACTTCGGCTATGCCATCGGCGAGTCCTTCATCGCCAGCTTCCTGCCCGACCTGGGGCCACCGGAGAAGCTCGGCTGGATCTCGGGGCTGGGCTGGGGTCTCGGGTATATCGGCGGGTTGGTGGCGACCGCCTTTGCCCTGGGGCTTCTGGGCGAGGTGAGCGCGGAGAACTTCGAGCGCATTCGCTGGGTCGGGCCGTTCGCGGCCGCGTTCTTCCTGGTCTCGGCGCTGCCGACCTTCCTGTTCCTGAAGGAGCGCGGTACCCGTCGGCGCATGGCGCGCAACGTCCAGCTGGGGCTCGGCTGGAAGCGGGTGAAGGCCTCGCTGGTCACGCTGGGCGAGCGCCGCGACCTGCGCGCGCTGTTCGTGTCCATCTTTTTCGTGATGGCCGGGATCTACATCATCATCGCCTTCACCTTCATCTATGGCGCGCAGGTGATCCAGTGGGACGAGCCGACGCGCGTGATGATGTTCGTGGTGACCCAGATCACCGCGGTGATCGGTGCCGTGGGCTTCGGGTTCCTGCAGGACCGCGCGGGGCCGGTGCGCATCTATCGCATCACGCTGGTGCTTTGGGCATTGGCGGTGCTGGCGATCTTCGCCACGCCGACCATCGCCCAGTGGCTGAGCGTGCTGCTGGGACGACCGGTGGAGGCGCAGATGGTGTTCCTCGGCGTCGGCATCCTGGCCGGGCTTTGCCTCGGTTCGGCGCAGTCCGCCGGGCGTGCGCTGGTGGCGCTGATGGTTCCGGCGCGCGAGGCCGGGCGCTGGTTCGGGTTCTGGGGGCTGGCGTCCAAGGCCGCGGCGATCTTCGGCCTGCTCGGCATCGGGCTGCTCCAGGTCTGGCTGGGCCTCGAGAACGCCATCCTGTTCTGCCTGTTCCTGTTCCTCGCCGGGCTGCTGGCGTCCATTCCCATCCGCCTCGCCGACCGCCGCCAGGCCGCGGCGGTTTGATTCGCCACGAAACACACGAAGGCCCTTCTTCGTATCTTCGTGCGCTTCGTGGTGGAAATTCGAGCTACTCGTCTGGATCGCTCAGGCGTGTGGCGAGATGACCCGGGGCCTGGCGGCAATCGAGGATGGCGTAGACGCGGATGATTTCGTCATCGACCCGATAGTAGATCGCGAAGGGGAAGCGGCGGGAAAGCAGACGATGGAAACCATGATGCTGCTCGTGCACGCCGGCGTACAGGAGCAGGGAGTCGATGTCGGAAAAGAGGGCATCGAGGAAATACTCGCCCAGCCCCGGTGACCGGGAGGTGTAGAACGCAGCACCTCGGGCCAGGTCCTCTTCCGCCGCGTCGAGGAGTTCGATCAAGCGCAAGGCAGGCCGTTACCCGTTGCGCAGGCGTCGCTTGGCGTCGTCCCAGGGGCGAAATCGGGCCTCACCGCTGGCGGCGGTCGCCTGGCGCTGTTCCAGCACGTCGCGATGCCAATTGGGGACCGGGACATCCGCCGGATTACGCGCTAAGTCTTCCCACAGCTCCTCCATGGCGCGGAGCTTTTCGGTCGTGGTCATTTGGTCGAGAGCGAGGGATGCAGTCACGTGTAACTCCCTTCAAACATACGAATCCAGTATAGCCCGTCGGCTGAGTACACGCCGTCGGGCCGGTCTCGTTTGATCAACCACGAAGCGCACGAAGGCACACGAAGGGCGATTGCACCACAGAGGACACGGCATACACAGAGAAAATCGAAGACAGCCCCGAACCGGGCAGGATGCCGTGGAGCGCAAAGGAAGCGCATCAATGCCCGCCACTGGTCTGACTGGACCACTCACCGTTCTTCTCGCCCCAGCTTTTCGGCCCCCTGGCCCGCCATCGCATTTCTCCGTGCCTTCCGTGCCCTCTGTGGTGCAACCCGCGCTTGACCTTGACCTGGCCCTTCTTCGTGCGCTTCGTGGCGGGAGTACAAAGCCACGGGTGGCCCCGGAGGGCTATTCGGTGGCGTGGTGGGTGGTGGTGGCGCCGCGGTCGAAGCGGCCTTCGTAGAGGCGCAGCAGGGCGGGGATCACGAACAGCACCAGCACGGTGGCGATGGCCAGGCCAAAGACGATGGAGATCGCCATCGGGATCAGGAACTGGGCCTGGACCGAGCGTTCGAACAGCAGCGGGGTGAGGCCGGCGATGGTGGTGACCGAGGTCAGGATCACCGCGCGCAGGCGCTGGCAGGCGGCCTCGACGATCGCCTCCTGCAGGGCCAGCCCGGCCTCGCGCAGGCCCTGGTAGAAGCTCACCAGGATGATCGAGTTGTTGACCACGATCCCGGTCAGGCCGAACAGGCCGAACAGCGACAGGATGGTCAGCTCCACATTCAGGATCCAGTGTCCGAGCAGGGCGCCGAGGATGCCGAACGGGATGATCGCCATCACGATCAGTGGCCAGCCCCAGGAGCCGAACACCCAGGCCAGGGTGATGTACATCAGCCCCAGCGCCAGGATCAGGCCCGTGCGCATGTCGGCGAAGGTCTCGGCCTGGTCGGCTGCACGCCCCTCGAAGGAATACTCGATGCCGTAGCGTGCCGCGAGGTCGTCCAGCGGGCCGTCCTCCAGCGCAGCACGGATGCGCGCGGCGTTGTTCACGCTGCGGTCGACCTCGGTGGAGACCTGGATGGCCAGGCGGGTATCGGCATGGCGCAGGGTCTCGAAGCCCTGGCGCGAGCGCAGATCGACCACGCTGCCCAGCGGGGCGAATTCGCCGCTCGGCAGGCGCAGGTTCAGCCGCTCCAGGCTCTCGCTGGAATGGCGTTCGTGATCCGGCAGGCGCACGCGCACCTCGACCTCCTCCAGTCCGTCCTGGTAGAGCTGGGCGAGGTGGCCGTCGAAGGCGTCGCGCAGCTGGGCACCGACCGATTCGGTGGTCAGACCCAGGGCGCGGCCCTCCGGCTTGATCTGGAACACCAGCTGTTCGCGGCCGAACGGGGTGTCGTCGTTGGTGGCGAAGGTGCCGGCGAAGTCGTCGAAGATATCCGCCAGTTCCAGTGCCGCATTTTTCAACACATGCGGGTCGTCGCCGGTCAGGCGGACCTCCAGATCGCGTCCTGGCGGGCCGGTCTGGCGCTCGTCGATGCTGAAATTCTCGATGCCCGGGGCCTGGCGCACGCGCTCCTCCCAGGCCTGGATGAATTGGCGGTTGCGCACCTCGCGCTGTTCCGGCGATGCCAGTTCGACCTGGATGTTGCCGAACTGGTCGCCGCGTGGGGCGTTGCCGTCGCCGGGGTCGATCCCGCGCCCAAGCCGAGTCACCGAGGCGCGCACCAGGTCGCCGCCGAGCTCCTGTTCGGTCTCCGCCAGGGCCTCCTCGACGTGGATCAGGAAGGCCTCCACCCGCTCCGGCGGGGTGCCGGCGACGAAGTTGACGCCAGCGTTGACGATGGTGCCCTCCGGCGACGGGAAGAAGGTGAAGCCGATGCGCCCGCTGGCGGCCAGGCCGATGGCCAGGATCAGAGCGCCGACGGCCAAGGCAAGGGTGGTGCCGGAATGATTGACCGAGACCGTGACCGCGCGGCGGAAGGCGCCGTTGCGGAAGCCCTCGAAGCCGTTGTCGAACCGCTCGCGCAGGCTGCCCGGGCGCGGCGGCTTGAGCCGGTGCATCACGCCCTTCAGGTGGGCAGGCAGGATCAGGAAGGCGATCAGCAAGGTGGCGATGATCACGCAGATCACCACCAGCGGGATGTCGAACAGGATGTTGCCGATGATCCCCCCGATCAGCATCAGCGGCAGGAAGGCGGCGACCGTGGTGAGCGAGGCGGCGATCACCGGGCCGACCATGCGCCGGGCCCCGTCGCGCGCGGCACGGCTGGCCGACATTCCGCGCTGGTGCAGGCTGTAGGCGTGTTCCGAGACCACGATGGCGTTGTCGACGATGATCCCCAGCGACATGATGAAGCCGAACAGCGAGATCATGTTGATCGAGCCGCCGACCACCCACAGCACCACGAAGGCGGCGGTGAACGCGATCGGGATACCCAGCGCCACGCGCAGGGCGATGTGGCGGTTGAGGAACAGGAACAGGATCGCTAGCACCAGCAACAGGCCGCCCAGACCGTTTTTCAGCAGCAGCGTGATGCGCTCGGACAGGAGCTCCCAGAAGGCGTCGGTGACCTGTAGATCAACCCCTGGCGGCAGGGCGGGGCGGGTCTCGGCCAGCCAGTCTTCCAGCACCTGGGCGGCGGCGAGGGAGTCGCCGGTCTCCGAGCGCAGCAGCTGCATTTCGATGGCCCGCTGACCGTTGGCGCGGACGCGCACCTGGCCATCGCGGTGGCGCAGGTCCAGGGTCGCGATATCGCCCAGGGTCAGGCGCCCCAGCTCGCCATCGCCGCGCAGTACCAGGCGCTCGAAGCTGACGATGTCGCGCGCCTGCTCCAGGCTGCGGATCTGGCGCGCGGTGTCGTCGCGACCCACCGAGCCGGCCGGCAGGTCCTGCGCCATGGCGCGGATCTGCTCGCCGATATCCGCGAGCGTCATGTCCAGGCGGTAGAGCGTTGCGGATGGCACCTGGATGGCCATCTCGTCCTCGGTCAGGCCGGTGAACTCGATGCGCGCGATGCCGGCATCCAGCAGTTCGCGTTCGAACTGACGCGCGAGGATGCGCAGTTGCTGCGGGTCCTCGGGGCCGGTCAGCAGCAACCGCGCCACCGGCTCGTAGCGGATGATGCGGGTGACCACCGGGGTCTCGGCGGCCTCCGGCAGGTTGCGCTGCTGGTTTACACGGTCGTTGACCTGCTCCAGCGCCAGGGTCATGTCGGTCCCGGCCTCGAACTCCATGGTGACCACGCCGATGCCCAGTGCCGAGGTGGAGGTCATGTTGCGCAGGCCGTCGACGGTGCGCAGGTCCTGCTCCAGCGGGTCGACGATGGCGCGTTCGACGTCCTCCGCGCTGGCCCCCGTCCAGGGCACTTCGACGGTCACGAAGTCGAGCTCGAAATTGGGGAAGAACTGGGTGTTCAGCTTGGTCAGGGCGAAGGCCCCGGCCAGCAGCATCAGTGCAATCAGCAGGTTGGCGGCGAGGCGATGCTCCAGAAACAGCTGGATCGGGCCGCGTGGAGGCCCGTCGTGTTCCTGCGCGCCGCCACCAGGCATGGGCTGCCCGGATTCCGGCGCGCTGCCGGTCTCCGATTCGCTCATCGGCCGGAATCCTGTTCTTCAACCTCGACCCGCAGGCCGTCCACGGCATTCGGCAGGCGGGTGGCGATCAGGGTGTCGCCAGCGGTGATCGCGTCGCTGCGGATCAGGGCGAGGGTGTTGCCGTCCGCGTCGATAAAGTCGCCCAGGCGCTCTACTTGCAAGGACTCCAGGCGCCCTTCAACCACGCGGAACACGCGATCGCGTCCGAACAGCGACTCGAACGGGACCGCGAGGCTGTCGGGCTCTTCGGGTAGCTGCAGGCGCAACTCGACGAAGCGGTTCAGCGGCAGCCGCTGGCCCCCTGCGCGGACTTCGAAGACCCCGCGCATCCCGGATTCGCCGGTGCGGGTCTTGCCCTCCAGGCGCGCCAGCTCCGTTTCGATTTCGTGGCCGCCGACCATGGCATGTGCGGGGAGGCTTGTGCCCGCCTGCAGCAGGGCCTCGACCCGGGCGACCAGGTGTTCCGGAAGGCTGGCGCGAATCTCCAGGTCATCCACGGCGTACAGCCGCAACAGCGGGTCCCCCGGCCGGGCGCGTTCGCCAGTGGCGACCTCGACCTCGACGACGCGGGCGTCGAAGGGGGCGCGGATGGTGGTGCGTTCCAGGTCGATCGCGGCCTGCGCCTCGGCGGCGCGGGCGCGCGCCAGGCGGGCCTCGGCCTGGGCCCGGCGCATCGGGGCATCGGCCACGGCCTGCTCGCGGCTGTCCACGGTGATGCTGGCCTGTTGCAGGCGTTCGCGCGCGGCATCGACGTCGGATTCGGAACCGAGATTGCGTCCGCGCAGGTCGCGGGCCCGTTCCAGGCCGCGCTCGGCAATCGCCAGCAGCTCGCGTTCGCGGCGCAGGGCCTCGCGGTCGAAGCGGGCGCGCAGTTCCTCACTCTCGACCGCGCCTTCCAGTTCCTGGCGTTCGGCCTCGCGCTGGTCCAGCAGGAGCTGGGCCTCGCGCGGGTCGATGCGGACGAGGGCATCGCCCGACGCCACCCGCTGCCCTGCGCGCGCCGGCACGTCTTCGATCTCGCCCTCGACCGCGGCACGCAGCAGCGCATCGCGGGCGGACTGGCTGCGTCCGTTCAGGATGATGCCCGGGCGGTGGGTGCCGGGCTCGGCGGTCAGACCCTGCACCGGCCAGGTGCGTTCGCTGGCCTCCGGCGGCGGGGCCGAGGGCCCGGTCGCGCGCAGAATCATGAATCCCACCACCGCGACGGCGAGGATCAGGACAGGGAGGATGGCTCGGCGGAGGGCGCGCGGCATGGGTATCTCGGTTGTGTTCGCGGTACTGGCAAGCCGGGTGTGGCTCGTCGCTTGGAGACGCGCGGGGGCCGGAGGTTCCCGCAGCGGGCCACATCATACCATCGCGGTTTGTGGGGGAACCCCCGCGCTTGCGGTCAGTCCCTGTTGTGCCAATATTACGTTTTGCTTAAATGAGGATAAAGGCGATGAAGGGATCCAAGCTGTTTCTTGGCGGCCTTTTGGCGGCGGGTTTGCTGGCGGGCGGCGTTGCGGCTCCGGTCCTGGCCGAGGCGCCGCAGATCTGCGAGTGCCGCGATGGCCTGGAGATGGAGGGGACGCCGTGGATTCGCCTGATGCCGGGCGACATGACGGGTGGTTACTTCGTGCTCCGCAATAGCGGCGATCAGGATTATCGGATCGTTGCGGCGGAGGCGCCCATCGCGAAGGTGGTGGAGCTACACGAGCATGCCCATGTGGATGGCGTGATGCGCATGCGCCAGGTCGATGGCCTGGAACTCCCGGCTGGCGAGACCCTGGTGCTGGAGCCGGGCGGACTGCATCTGATGTTCATCGGCCTGCACGAGCCGCTGACGGCGGGGGACTGGATCCCGGTTCTTCTGGAGTTTGCCGACGGTGAAACCATGGCGATCCATGCCCGGGTGCAGCGGAGCGAGGGTGCCGGTGAGGGGCACCCCCGCGGGCACAATATGGACGGAGACGCTCGCGACATGGGCCACGGGGCCGGGCACGACGGGCACTGAAACGGACGCGGCGTACCCGTTGGGTACACAGCGTTCCGGCCTTACTGGTTGGCGGGCCGGGTCGGGATCTCGACGTCGGCATCCTCGCGCAGCGCCTCCAGATACTCCTGGATGGCACGGCTTTCGAGGATCTCGATCAGCTCCGCGCGCACGTCTTCCAGTTCCGGGACCGGGGTATCGCGGGTTTCCTCCAGGCGGATGATGTGCCAGCCGAAGCGGCTCTCGACCGGTTCCGCGGTGGTCTCGCCCGGTTCCAGCGCCATGGCCGCCTCGCTGAATGCGGGGACCATTTGTTCCGGGGCGAACCAGCCAAGTTCGCCACCACGGGCCGCCGAGCCCGGATCGGTGGAATGGGCCTCGGCCAGTTCGGCAAAGTCCGCGTCGGCCTCCAGCTCTTCGAGCAGTTCGCGGGCGCGCTCCACGTCTTCCACCAGGATGTGCCGCGCGCGATATTCGGTACCGCGGATTTGCTCGATCTGGCGGTTGTACTCCGCTTCGAGGTCCGCCTGGGTGATGTCGAGCTCTGCGGTGATGCGCTCCATCAGCAGCGAAGCCAGCAGGTTGGTCTCGACCATGCGCAGGATGCGCCGGGTCTCGGCATCGGTATCCAGCCCGCGGGCGACCGCCTCCTGACGCAGTAGCTCAAGGCTGATGACTTCCTCCAGCGTGCCGTCGCTCGCGGCCGGGCCGGGATCCTCGTCCATGCCGGCGTAGGCGAACAGGTCGGCGCGGGTGATCGCTTCACCGTTGACGATAGCGACGGTATCGGCGTCCCCGGTATCCGTGGTGACGTCGTCACCGGTGAACTCCGGCGTGGCTTGGTCCTGCGTGTCGCAGGCGGCGAGCAGCCCGGCGAGCGCCAGGGCGCTCAGGGCTGTAGTCAGGATGCGCCGCTTCATCAAAACACCTGCTTGAACGGGCGTACGTCGACCGTGGTGTACACGCCGGCCGCCACGTAGGGGTCGGCGTCGGCCCACTCCCGTGCGGCCTCCAGCGAGGGGAACTCCGCGACGATCAGGCTGCCGGTGAAGCCGGCCGGGCCCGGGTCGTTGCTGTCGATGGCGGGGCAGGGGCCGGCCAGGATCAGCCGGCCGTCGTCGCGCAGGGCCTGCAGCCGGGCGACGTGTTCCGGGCGCGCGGCCAGGCGCGCATCCAGCGAATCGGGGGCATCCTCGCCCTGGATCATGTACAGCATCGGCATTCTCCTCGGTAAGGGCACCAGTCTAACGATGTCGGCGGGCGGATGCCGTTAAGGAGACGCTGATTGAATCGCGCGCTCGCGTTGGTGCCCCCTGTTTTCCGAGACAAGGCGCGTCGAGCAGCGGGTAGTGGTTCTACCCGCAAGCGGCGCAACGCAGGATCGGGGAACAGGGGGCACTAACCCCACAAACCATTCAAAGCAGGGGCTCGGCCGCTTTTGCGCGCGCACGGCGTTGCGGCTCCCTTGTGCAGAGTGACTGCACGGCAGTCACCGCGCCTTGTTCGCACGCAAAAGCGACTCGAGCGCGAGCGCGCGATTCAATCAGCGTCTCCTTAAGGGCTCGTTCTTATGGGCGCGCCGATGGATGCGCTACACTGCGCGGCCGATCACCGCACCGACTTGTCCCATGATCTCGATCCACCCCGATAATCCCCAGCCCCGGCTGATACGGCAGGTCCTGGACCAGCTGCAGGAGGGGGCCGTCATCGCCCTGCCGACGGATGCCTGCTATGCGCTGGCCTGCCTGCCGGGCGACAAGACCGGGGCGGATCGCATTCGCCGCATCCGTCAGGTGGACGAGACCCATCACCTGACGCTGTTGTGCCGCGATCTCTCGGAACTGGGCGTGTACGCGAAGGTGGACAACACCGCCTTTCGCCTGATGAAGGCCCTGACCCCGGGGGCCTACACGTTCATTCTGCCCGCCACCCGCGAGGTCCCGCGGCGGCTGCAGCACCCGAAGCGCCGTACGATCGGCATGCGCGTGCCGGCGAGCCCGATTGTCTCGGCGCTGCTGGAAGAGCTGGGGTCGCCGCTGATGTCCGCGACCCTGCAACTCCCCGGGGATGAACACCCGTTGAGCGAGCCCTGGGAGATCGAGGAGCGCCTGGGCAAGGTGGTGGATCTGGTGATTGACGGCGGCGCCGGGACCCTGGAGGCCACCAGCGTGGTGGATCTAACCGGCGACGCGCCCGAGGTGATGCGGCATGGCCTGGGCGACGTGGGATTTCTGGATGAATAGCCCCGGCCGACGGCGGGGATCACGGCGCGGCACGGCCGCAGGGAGGCGCAATGCGTAAGTGGGTGGTTCTTGCGGTGGTGGTGCTGGCAGTGGCGGCCATCTGGCCGGTGGTGGTCGGCACACAGGTCGAGGGTACCGTCGCCGAGACACACGAGGCTCAGCTTGGCGAGGTGTATCTGCGTCACGAGATGCTCGAATACGAGCGCGGCTACCTGGCCGCCAGCGGTCGCAGTCGGCTGATCCTGGAGGATGCCGACGGGCGCTTCGAGATCCCCCTGGTACACGCTGTGCGCCATGGCCTGCTGGGGGCGCGCGGCGATTCCTTCGTGGATCTGGATACCCTGGCCGCCCCGGACGACTCGCTGCTCGCCCATCTGTTGCGCTCGCTGGATCTACAGGTGCATTCGCGCTCGGGGATCGGCGGTGGTGTGACCACCCGCATTGCGTTCGACGATCTGCGCATGGACCTGATGAGCGTGCCCGAGGTGGCCGAACACGCCGCTACGGTGGGCGGTCCGCTGTGGCTGGATCTTGCGGCGGGCCAGGGGCGCTTCGCCTGGTCGTCCGAGCAGATCCTGGTGAGCCTGGACCTGCCGGAAACGAGATTGTCCGATGCCAGCTTCTCGTGGGAGGCGCGCGAGGCACGTTATGCCACGGTTTTCGAGGCCGATGCCGACGGGGTCTTCGGGCGGCTGCCGGACTACGAAGGCGGCCTGGCGGCGGCCGTGATCGAACTGC
Source organism: Thioalkalivibrio sp. AKL12 (assembly GCF_000377925.1). Lineage (NCBI taxonomy): Bacteria > Pseudomonadati > Pseudomonadota > Gammaproteobacteria > Chromatiales > Ectothiorhodospiraceae > Thioalkalivibrio > Thioalkalivibrio sp. AKL12. Next base: position 12,757 of record NZ_KB898891.1, on the reverse strand, counting down.
GTGAGGGCGAGGCGACCCGCCTTCACCTGGAGCGCCCCCGCCTCGACGCCTTCCAGCATACGAACAACGACCGCATGGACTCGCGCCTGCGGCTGCAGGTCGATCACGCCCGGGTGGATGATGGCGCGGGGGATGCCCTGACGCTCACGGCCCTGGACCTGCAGGCGGCGATCCTGCGCTGGGACCGTCCCAGCATGCTGCAGTTTCTGGCCGAGCTGGAAGCGGTCGACGCGCGCGGCATCGAGGGCGAGCAGCGCAATGCCCTGATCGGTTCGGCGATGATCGATGCCCTGGGCGGCATGATTGAACACCAGCCGGCGATCCAGTTGCGGGCGTCGCTGAACGACGAGCCGCCCCGGCAGGTCGCGCTGGACGCCGAGCTCGGCCTGCATGGCACGCAGCAAAGTCTGACGACCCGCCCGCTGGAGACCCTGCGGCTGGACAGCGATCTGCGACTCGGGCTGGAATGGGTGGCCGAATTCGACGCCGCGTATCCCGATATCGACCTGGACGCGCAGTTGCATGCCCTGGCTGCGGATGGCTGGGTCCGTCGCGATGCCGAGGCCGGCTACTGGCACGGCACGCTGGCGATGGCGGACGGCCGCGTGCGCATCAACGACGTGGATCGCACGGCAATGCTTCTGGCCTTGCTGTTCGCCTTCTCCGGCGGCATGTTCTGAGACGACTGACCGGGCGTGGACGCGTCCGTTTTATTCTGAGAGGAAGGGATAGATTCCGTGAGCAGTAACCAGGGTACCAACCAGCGCGTGATCTCCGGCATGCGCCCCACCGGGCGCCTGCATCTGGGCCACTACCACGGTGTGCTGAAGAACTGGATCGAGTTGCAGCACAACTACGAGTGCTTCTTCTTCGTCGCCGACTGGCATGCGCTGACCACCCATTACGAGGATCCGGGTGACCTGCAGCAGCACGTGACCGAGATGGTCATCGACTGGCTGGCGGCCGGGGTGAGCCCGGGTTCCGCCACGCTGTTCGTGCAGTCGCGCGTGCCGGAGCACGCCGAGCTGCATCTGCTGTTGTCGATGATTACCCCGCTCGGCTGGCTGGAGCGGGTACCGACCTACAAGGATCAGCAGGAGCAGCTGCGCGAGAAGGATCTGGCGACCTACGGATTCCTCGGCTATCCGGTGCTGCAGAGCGCCGACGTGCTGGCCTACCGCGCCGGCATGGTCCCGGTGGGCGAGGACCAGGTATCGCACCTGGAGGTCACGCGCGAGATCGCGCGGCGCTTCAATCACCTCTACGGCCGCGAGCCCGGCTTTGCCGAGAAGGCCGAGGCGGCCGCCGACAAGATGGGCAAGAAGGCCGCCAAGCGCTACCGCGACCTGCGCAAGCGCTTCCAGGAGCAGGGCGAGGAAGAGTCGCTGGAGGTTGCCCGGGCCATGCTCGATTCGCAGCAGAACATCTCGCTGGGGGATCGCGAGCGCCTGTTCGGCTACCTCGAGGGTGGCGGCAAGATCATCCTGCCGGAGCCGCAGCCGCGCCTGACCCCGGCCTCGAAGATGCCGGGCCTGGACGGGCGCAAGATGTCCAAGAGCTACGGCAACACCATCAGCCTGCGCACCGAGCCGGCCGAGGTGGAGAGCCTGATCCGTACCATGCCGACGGACCCCGCGCGGGTGCGGCGCACCGATCCGGGGGATCCGGAAAAGTGCCCGGTATGGGACCTGCACAAGGTCTACACCGATGCGAGCCAGCGCGAGGAGCTGTACGCCGGCTGCACCACGGCGGGCATCGGCTGCCTCGACTGCAAGCGCCCGCTGATCGAGGCGGTGCAGGCCGAGCTGGAACCCATCCAGCAACGCGCGAAGGAATACGCCGAGGATCCGGCGCTGGTGCGCTCCATCATCGTCGAGGGCTCCGAGGCCGCCCGCGAAGAGGCCCGCGAGACCCTGGAAGAGGTGCGCCGGGCCATGGGCCTGGACTACCTGCGATGAGCCAGAGTCTGAGGCATGGACCCGTACGCTGACTCGAGCGACGACCTCGAGCGCCCCGCGACCGTCGAGACCGGCGCGCACGGGGAGGTGCTTTATCGGGTGCATGGCGAGCCGGTGGCGGAGCTGCCGGCCGATCTCTATATCCCGCCCGACGCCCTGGAGGTCTTTCTCGACTCCTTCGAGGGGCCGCTGGATCTGTTGCTGTACCTGATCCGTCGCCAGAACCTCGACATCCTGTCGATCCCCATCGCCGAGATCACTCGGCAGTACATGGGCTATATCGAGGTAATGCAGGCCCTGCGCCTGGAGTTGGCGGGGGAATATCTGGTGATGGCCGCCCTGCTGGCCGAGATCAAGTCACGCATGCTCCTGCCGCGGCCGAAGGAGGCCGAGGCAGACGAGGATGCCGACCCGCGCATGGCGCTGATCCGGCAGCTGCAGGAATACGAACAATTCAAGATCGCCGCCGAACGAGTGGATGCCCTCCCGCGCATGGATCGCGATGTGTTCGCCGCTGGCGCCAGCGTCGAGGCGCTCGAGGGCCCGCCGCCGCCCGGGCCGACGCTGGACGAGCTCATGGAGGCGCTGGCGGCGGTGATGCACCGCGCCAGTCTGATGGCGCACCATCATGTCTCCACCGAGCAGCTGTCGGTGCGCGAACGCATGTCGAACATCCTCGACAGCCTGCATCCCGAACGCTTCACCGATTTTGTGACCCTGCTTCTGGCTACCGAGGGGCGCCAGGGAGTCGTGGTGTCGTTCCTGGCGGTGCTGGAGCTGACCAAGGCGGGCCTGATCGAGTGGGGCCAGAGCGAACCCTACAGCCCTATCCGGTTGCGCCGGCGTGGGGCGCCCGTGGGAGACGAAGGGGGAACGCCGGCGTGAACGAAACCACTGTATCGGGTGTGCAGGTGTCTGCCGCCGCTGTTGATGACGAACAGTTGCGGGCCGTCGAGCTGGCGGTGGAGGCCGTGCTGTTCGCGGCCGCGGAACCGGTGGGGCCGCGCGACCTGAAGGCTGCCTGCGAGGACCTTGGCGAGATCGATCAGGCCTTGCTGGAACGGGCGCTGGGTCGTCTGCAGGAACGCTATAACGATCGCGCGATCGAGTTGGTGCGCTCCGCTGGCGGGTATCGCTTCCGCGTGCGTTCGCGCTTCTCCGCGACCGTGCAGGCGGCCCAGCCCGAGCGCCCGGCGCGGCTGTCACGGGCCCTGCTGGAGACGCTGGCGATTATCGCCTATCGCCAGCCGGTCACCCGCGCCGAGATCGAGGCTGTGCGCGGGGTGGCGGTCAGCACCGGGATCATGCGCACGCTGCAGGAACGCGAGTGGGTACGGGTGGTAGGGCACAAGGAGGTGCCGGGCCGCCCCGCGCTGTACGCGACCACCCGTAGCTTCCTCGACGACCTGGGTCTGCAGCGCCTCGAAGAACTGCCGCCGCTCGATCAGATCCGCGACCTGGCGGATGTGGCCTCCGACGCGGGCCTTAGCCTGTCGCCACCGGACGCGAAAGAAGACGCCGGTCCGGGCACGAACCAGCGTCTCGATTTCGATGACGGGGATGCCGATCCGGATCCGGAGCCGGCACCCCCGACGCACTCACTCTGAGATTAGCACTGGGCCGTTTCGGCGGTTTCCGGGCAGTCGTGCTGTACCAGGCGATCGTCGTCCAGCCATTCCATGATGCCGTCGGTCACGTTATAGACGTTCGCGTAGCCAAGGCCGTCGGCCAAAGCGCGGGCGAGGGCACCGGTGCGGTTGCCCACGCGGCAGATCAGTACGACATCCTCGTCGGGCTTGACCAGATTGGTGAACTGCTCGCCAAAGGTCGGGTTGAGCTCGCCATTCTCGTCGAAGGCGGTAATGCGATGGCTGCCCTCGATCACGCCGGTCTCCGCCCATTCGTCCGGACGGCGGATGTCGACGATGGTTGCGCCCTCGCGGATCTTCTCGGCCAGGCCTTCGTTGTCCAGCCCGCTAAACGGTGCGCGTTCGATGTCGAGGATCTCGACCTCGAAGCGCAGGGTCGCGTTGGACGGGATGATGTTGCCGGCCCCGCGTTCGCCATAGCCGAGTTCCGGCGGGATGACGATCTCGCGCTTGCCGCCTTCGCGCATGCCCATCACGCCCTGTTCGAAGCCCGGGATCACCTGGCCCGCCCCCAGCGTGAGCGCAAATGGCGCGCCGGACTCGCGGCTGGAATCGAACACGCTCCCATCTTCGTCCAGCGTCCCGGTGTAATGCAGGATGGCCGTGTCATGGCGCACGATCCCGGGCCCTTCGCCGGCTTCGATTTCGTGGATTTCGATGGATGCTTCCGACTCTGCACTGGCAATGCCGCCTGCGAGCATTGAGCCGATCAGCGCCGCTGTAAATATAATAAATCCGGAATATGCGGAACGACAAAACTTGATCTTCATTGTGTAGCATCCGTTAATATTTAAAAATATTAATAAATTATTGGTATCAGCAAGTTGCGATGTCCAGTGGGGCGCTATTCTACACCACATGTCAGTGATCGAATACAGGCGTTATGTAGAAGTTTCTGGATCTTGTAAAAAATCCCCATTTTTTATTGCAGGCTTTGAAGGCGTTTGCTACAACTCCAAGTGGCTGTCCCAGGGAGAGAGGGGCAGTACATGAGATTTTGTTCCGAGAACAAGCCGGAGGCAGGCAAATGACTGACCACAAGAACGATGGTTCCGAGATGGACCGCAAGTCCGAAGAAGAAACCCGGGAAACCGAACAGCTGACCGAGACGGGCGCGGCCCGTCGCGGGTTCCTGGGTCGCCTGGGCAAGGGCGGTGCCGCCCTGGCCGTGATGGGTCTGGGCGCGGAAACCGCCATGCAGACCATGTTCCAGCGCAGCACTCTGTCCAGCGCCGTGGCCGCCGGCATCGAGGGCTTCCACGTGGAGGGCAAGGTGGACGGCGTTATCTGGCTGAATGACCGCCCGATCAACGGCGAGCTGCCGCCGCACCTGCTGCATGACGAAGTGACGCCGTTCCCCAATATGTTTGTCCGCAATAACGGCGTGCCTCCGGAGAAGGCCGGGATCGACGCATCCGCATGGACCCTGACGGTCCACGGCGAAGCGGCGAACGAGGAGAAGTCCTACACCATCGCGGACCTTAAGGAGAAATTCGAGCACCACACCCTGCAAATCTGGATCGAGTGTGGTGGCAACGGGCGTGCCGCGTTCGAGCCGTCCCCGCGCGGTAACCAGTGGGATCTGGGTGCGGTTGGCTGCCCGACCTGGACGGGTGTGCGTCTGCGCGACGTGCTGGAAGACGTCGGTTACGACGCCGACAAGGCCGAGTACATTGGCTTCAAGGCCGGTGACGCGCACCTGAGCGGCCGTGATGATCTGGATGCGCTGTCGCGTGGCTGCCCCATGCGCAAGGCCGTGGAAGACGAGACCCTCATTGTCTGGGCGATGAATGGCGAAGACATCCCGGAACAGCACGGCTATCCGCTGCGCCTGATCACCCCGGGCTTCCCGGGTTCCGCCAGCGGCAAGTGGCTGACCGAGATCCTCGTCCGTGATCGCGAGCATGACGGTCAGGGCATGACCGGCCACAGCTATCGCGTACCGCGTCATCCGGTGGAGCCGGGTGCCGACGTGCCGAACGAGGACATGGTCGTCCTCGAGGAAATGCCGGTGAAGTCCCTGATCACCTATCCGCAGACCGGTGCCGAGACCTCCGTTGGCAGCACGCTGAAGGTTGCGGGCAAGGCCTGGGATGGCTATGGCGATGTCGAGGAGCTTCATGTGTCGACCGATTTCGGGGTGACCTGGCAGAAGGCCGACCTGAAGCGTCCGGTGAACAAGTTTGCATGGCAGACCTGGGAGGCGGACATCGAGTTCTCCGAACCCGGTTTCCATCAGGTGTGGGCCGTGGCCACCAACAGCAAGGGCGATCGTCAGCCGATGGTGCTGCCGGGCTGGAACCCGCGGGGCTACGGCAACAACAAGGCCCACCACATTGATGTCCGAGTCAAAGCCTAAGGAGCCCTAATGAAGTCGAAGATGGTCCTGTTGTTGCCGGCCATCCTCGGCCTCCTCTGGGTGGTGCCCGCGACCGCGGGCGACCACGTCGAGGCCGCCGAGGAATACGAGACCGATTCGGAAACCGGGCTGATCAAGGCGCCGGGATTCGATACGGTCAAGAACAATTGCACGGTATGTCACTCGGCCCGGTTGTTCACCAGCCGTGGGTACACGCGCAAGATCTGGCTGGAACAGATCCGCTGGATGCAGGACACGCAGGGGCTCTGGGAGTTTTCCCCCGAAGTGGAGGAAGAGATCCTGGACTACCTGGAAACCTTCTACCCACCGAATTGATCGTGACACGGTGAAGACAAAACGCCCCGGGTTTTCCCGGGGCGTTTTTTTGTGTGTGCCCTGTGTAGGCGGGGCGCCGTTGCCCTCGGCGCCCCGCCTCTTTATTCGCGGCCTGCGTGCGTGATGGCCCAGCAACGATGGGGCGGGGGCGGGCGTCGGTAGTCCTCGTCCAGGGTCTCGCGGGTGATGTCGCGGGCATGGAGCCCGGTCAGGGCCTCGTGGTCCAGCTCGAAGCGGCGGCGGTTGGTGGAGAAGTAGAGCACGCCGTCCGGGGTGAGCAGGCGCGCCGCCAGGAGGATCAGGTGGGCATGGTCGCGCTGCACCTCGAAGTCGTCTTCGGTGCGCTTGGAGTTGGAGAAGGTGGGCGGATCCAGGAAGATCCGCTCGAAGACCATGCCGGGGGTGTCCGTGGCCCCTTCCAGCCAGTGGATCACGTCCTCGCGCAGCAGGGCGTAGGTGCCGGGCTGGCGACGGCTGCGGCCATCGCGGATCTCGGCCTCCAGGCCGTTGGCGCGGAAGTTGTCCTCGGCCCACTCCAGGTAGGTGTTGGACAGGTCCACCGAGACGGTCTGGCGGGCACCGCCCACTGCGGCATGCACGCTGACCGCGGCGGTGTAGCAGAACAGGTTCAGCAGGCGCAGGCCGCGGCATTCCTGTTGCAGGCGCAGGCGCATCGGTCGATGGTCCAGGAACAGCCCGCTGTCGAGGTAGGCATCCAGGTCGACCCACAGGCGGCAGCCGTGCTCGTGCACCGGAAACGGAGCGGGTTGGGCGGTCTCCGCGCGCTGGTACTGCGAGCGTCCCTTCTGTGCCCGGCGCTGCTTGTAATGCAGGTGGGCGGGTTCGATGCCGGTAACCTCCAGCATCGCGGCCAGCGCGCCGCGCAGACGCGCCTCGGCGCGTGCGGGATCGACGCTGGCGGGCGCGGCAAACTCCTGCACATGCAGGTGAACCGTGCCGTCCTCGGCCTCGTAGCGGTCGATCTGCAGGGGGTATTCGGCCAGGTCGGCGTCGTAGATGCGATAGCAGGTGATCTCCTGGCGCCGCGCCCAGCGAGCCAGGTGACGCAGGTTCTTCTGCAGGCGGTTGGCGAAATCCGGCGCCGGGGCCGCGGCCGGCTCGTCGCGCCGATGGATCTCGAACTGCAGCAGGTGGCAGGCAAGGGTGCCGTTGTAGAAGCGGTGCTTGTGGCTGGCGCGCAGGCCCAGGCGTTGCGAGTCCGTGGTGTCAGCCACCAGCAGGGCGACATGCCAGCCGCCGAAGGCGCTGCGCAGGCGCTCGCCCAGCAGGCTGTAGAGCTTGATCAGTTCCGGGGTGTTGCCGATGCGCTCGCCGTAGGGCGGGTTGCTGACCAGCATGCCGTGGTCGGCCGGGGGCTCCAGGCTCAGGGCATCGGCCTGCTCGAAGCGCGTGCAGTCGCGCACGCCGGCGGCCTGGGCCGCCTTGCGGGCGGCGGCCACCGCGCCCCGGTCGCGGTCGCTGCCCAGCAGCGGCGGGCCCTGCCAGGGGCGCACCGCGTCACGCGCCTCGGCCACGCAGCTGGCCCAGAGCCCGGCGTCGTGGCCGGACCAGCCATGGGGGCGGAAACCCTCGCGCAGCAGGCCGGGGGCGGTATGGGTGGCCATCAGGGCGGCCTCGATCACCAGGGTGCCGCTGCCGCAGAAGGGGTCGAGGAACTGCGCGTCGGGATGGGTCTCCAGGTGTTCCGGCCAGCCGGCACGCATCAGTAGTGCGGCGGCGAGGTTCTCGCGCAGCGGGGCGTCGCCGCCGCTGCCGCGATAGCCGCGACGGTGCAGGCCACCGTTGCCGAGGTCCAGGCTGATCTGGGCCTGTCGGCCCTGCAGTTGCAGCAGCACGCGCACGTCCGGATCGGCGGCGTCCACGTCGGGGCGTTCGCCGGCGGCGTCGCGGAAGGCGTCGGCGATGCCATCCTTCACGCGCACCCCGGCGAAATGGGTATGCCCGATGTGCGAACTCTTGCCGGTCACATCCACCGCAAAGGTGGCGTCGAGCCCGAACAGGGCGGGCCAGTCCAGGGCCCGGCTGGCGACGTAGCAGGCATCACCGTCGGGTTCGTCGAAGCGTACCAGCGGCAGCAGGATGCGGCTGGCCACGCGGCTGCCGAGCAGGCAGCGGTACAGCGTGGCGAGATCCGCGTGAAAGTGGATGCCGGCGCGGTCTTCGCGCAGGTCCAGGGCACCGAATCCCTCCAGCTCGCGAGCGACCAGCGGGGCGAGCCCGCCGGCGGCCGTGGCCAGATACTCGCGGTGGTCGGCCGTCGGGTCGAAGGGGGCAATCGGTTCGCCGGAGGAAGACTCGGTCATCGTGGGCTCGGGCTGGCTGGGAAGCCCGACATTCTGGCACAACCGGGTGCCGTGCCGGAGCGGGACCGGGGGCTCGCGGCGTTCAGCGCAGCAGGCGCCGGCGGATCAGGTAGGTGGCCAGGATGATGGCGCTCCCGCCGTAGGCGGTGATCACGGCCAGGTGCGGCAGCCAGGCCGCGGGCCAGGTGCCGGTCATCAGTGGGCGCACGATCTCCAACACATGCGCCAGTGGCAGGGCCAGGGCCAGGCCCTGCACCCAGCCGGGCAGTTCGGTCAGCGGAAAGAACACCCCGGACAGCAGCAACATCGGCGTGACGGCCAGGGTGAAGTAGTAGAGGAAAAAGTCGTAGCTGCGCGCCAGGGCGGTGATGACCAGGGCCAGCGCGCCGAAGGTGAACGCGGCGAGGAAGATCACCGGCAGCGCCAGTAACGCGCGGGCATCGGCCACCAGCCCCAGCACGCTGGCGACGATCAGGATGGTGATGGCGCTGATCAGGCCCTTGGTCGCGGCCCAGACGGCCTCGGCGAAGACGATGTCGTCCAGCGTGAGCGGGGTGGCCAGCATGCCCAGCCAGGTGTTCTGTTCCGCCATGCGGGTGTAGGCGGAATACATGCCCTCGAAGCTCGCGGTGAACATCGCGGAGGAGCAGATGATGCCCGAGGCGATGAACACCATGTAGCGCATGCCGTCGAGATCGCCCACCAGGCTGCCGAACCCGTAGCCGAAGGCCAGCAGATACAGGATCGGCTCGCCGAAATTGCCCAGCATCGACGGCACGATCAGCTTGCGCCAGACCAGAAGGTTGCGCCGCCAGACGGCGACGAAGCGCAGGCTGGGGCGGGGCAGGATGGGGTGGGCGCCGGACATGGGCTCAGTCCCTCAGCTCGTGGCCGGTGAGTTTCAGGAAGACGTCTTCCAGATCCGCCTCGCGCAGGGTGGGCTCGTGGCCGAGCGTGCGCAGGCGCTCGCGCAGGCGGTCCGGCTCGGCGGTATAGACCAGCCAGGTGTCCGCTACCTGGTGGGCCCGGTCCTTCGGGCCCAGTTCGCGCTGCAGGACCTCCCCGGCGTCCGCACCGCCGACGGTCAGCACCCAGGGCTCGATGTGTTCGGCGATCAGCCGGCTCGGGGCATCACAAGCGATGATGCGGCCGTGGTCGATGATCGCGATGCGGTCGCACAGTTCCTCGGCCTCTTCCATGTAGTGGGTGGTCAGCACGAGGGTGACGCCCGAGGCGCGCAGCGCCCGAAGCTGGCGCCACAGATGATGCCGGGCCTGCGGGTCGAGACCGGTGGTGGGCTCGTCCAGCACCACCACCTCGGGTTCGTTGATCAGCGCACGGGCCAGGGTCAGGCGCCGCTTCATGCCGCCGGACAGGGCATTGATGCGCGCGCCGCGCTTGTCGTTCAGGTTGACCTGCCCCAGCAGCCGGTCGATGCGCGACTCCACCTCCGGCCCGGCCATCCCGAAATAGGCGGCGTAGGTGCGCATGTTCTCGATCACCGTGAAGTCGGGATCGAGGGTGTCGAACTGGGGCACGATGCCGAGGCGTTCGCGCACGGCGCGTTCGCCTTCCGGCATGGGCAGGCCCAGGACCTCGACCTGCCCGCCGTCGATCGGCGTCATGCCCAGCAGCATGCGCAGGGTGGTGGTCTTGCCAGCACCGTTGGGACCCAGCAGGCCGAAGAACTCGCCGGGGGCAATCTCCAGATCCACGCCGTCCACGACGGCAACGCCGTCGTACGCCTTGTACAGCTGCTGAATGCGGATGGCGGACACGGCGGGACTCGTGGCGGATGGAGAATGCATACCATACCGATTCGCGGCGGTACCCCCAATGTCCCTCTGTGAAGCCATGAAAAAGGCCCGGATCTCGCGATCCGGGCCGATCTTTCGGCACGTTTTCGGAATGTGTTAGGGCCGGCTGTAGGTATAGCCCTGGTGTTGCAGCCAGGAGATGTGCGCCACGCCGCTCGGGATTACGTCGTCTTCGGAGGCGTCGAAGAGTTCTTCGAGGGCGATATTGCGTCCGCGCAGGGTGTTCGCACAGACCTGGAACTCCACGTTCTGCATCTTCAGGTTCTCGATGCGGCCGCGCAGGTTCTCGTTGGTGTTGGCAGTTTGCAGCAGCCCGAGGCCGTCCCCGTGCATCACCACCTTGATCTCCATGTTGTCGGCGCCCACGGCGTTGATATGGTTCTGGATGTTGCCCATCGCGGCCATGTAGCGCCGCTCGTCGTCGTAGTTCACGTGGTAGATCACTTTGTGCGTGCCATAGTCGAAGTCGCTCGCGGCCGCCAGGCCGGGGATGCCGAGCACCATGGCGAGCAGGGCGGGAAGGAGCAGTTTCATTGCGTTCATTGCACAGGTTCCTCCTGAAACAACAACGAACCCGGGCGGGTTTGAGGTGCGCCACGGGGCCTTGCGCCGGGGTTGGCGCGCTGCGATCGGGGACTTCGCGGTGAAGGCGATCGACAGGTATGAATAAGACGCATCAGCCATGCGCCTATTCCCGTCTGCAGCGCCACAAAAAGGGTCATGTGCCGTGTGGGGCGGGTTTGCGAGTGGAGTCTAGTTGCACAAAGAAAAGGGCCCGGGAAGACCCGGGCCCGAAGCGACGACCGGGAGATGGCGGTCGCCGCGGTGCTTGCCGCAGGGGTATTACGGACGCACGTAGGTGTAGCCCTGCTGCTGCAGGTGCGACAGGTGGGCCACGCCGCTCGGGATGATGTCGTCCTCGGAGGCGTCGTAGAGATCGTTGGCAACATCGATGTTCCGGCCAACGACGGTGTTGTTGCACACCTGGAAGTCAACGTCCTGCATCTTCAGCTGATCGACGAAGGCCTTCAGGTCCTCGTTCGATTTGGCGTGCTGCAGCAGGCTGAGCCCGTTGCCGTGCATCACGACCTTGATGCTCATGCGGTCGGCGCCCACGGCGTTGATGTGGTTCTGGATGTTCCGCATCGCGCCGATCTGCCGCTGTTCGTTGTCGTGGTTCACGTGATAGACGACTTTCTGTTCGGAGTAGCCGTTGTCGGCGAGGGCGGCACCCGGCAGGGCGAATACGGCGGCCGCCATGGCCAGCGGAAGGATGAAGCGTTTTTTCATGATCGGGCTCCTGCGTTTGTTCCCGTGTTTTGTTTTCGATACGCCCGGGGCGTATGCCGCGTTGCAATCAGAGACCGGATCCAGGCGGCGTCCATGCCTCTGGTGTCCGGTTATTGGGTAAGACGGGAACCGTTGGCGATTATTCCGATAAAATACAAGATAAGCATTTGATATAAAGTCGAAAATTAGAATATTAGCGTGAGCTTTTTTGGTGCATGCCCCAGGTTGCATGCACGGCCAGGGTGAGCAGGACCAAGCCGCCGGCCAGTAGCGTGAGGGTGCCGGGGGCCTCGGCCAGGAACAGCCAGACCCAGAGCGTGCCGAACACCGCCTCCAGCACCAGGAACAGGGCCACCTCGCCGGCCGGCAGAAAGCGGGTCGACAGGGCGATCAGGGTCAGCGCCAGGGGGAGCTGGAGGAGGCCCATGATCGCCAGGACCGCGAGGCTGTCGAGCCCGACCGCGAGTGGCGTCGCCAGCGGCCATGCGATCAGCGCGGCCAGCATCCCGCCCGCCGCGATCACGGCCAGACGGTCCACCCGGGGCGAGCGGCGCAGCAGGGTCAGGTTGATGCCGACCACCAGGGCCGCCAGCAGCGCCAGGGCGTCGCCCAGCCAGCCCCCGGCCTCCAGCGAGCCGGCCAACACCCCGCCGATCCCGCCGATAGCGATCAGCATGGCGATCCAGGTCCGCAGCGGCACCCATTCGTGCAGCAGCAGTCCGGAGAACACGGCCGCGAACAGCGGCGAGGCCGCCAGGATGACCACCACGTTGGCGACCGTGGTGTGCAGGATGGCGAGCACGAACAGGATGGTGGTCGCCGCGAATCCGGCCGCCACCCAGCCGGCATCGCGCCCGCCCAGTCGCAGGTGGGTCCAGGCCCAGCGCCCGTCGAGGATCCGCAGCAGCAGGGTCAGGGCGAGGGCCATTGTCGCCTTCCCGTAAATTCGGTCCATTGAAAACTGGAGGTCTCCGGGCACACTAGAGCCAAAGGAGGCCGAGATGCGCAAGAGTCGGTTTACGGA